>NZ_JACCCA010000002.1:0-512536 GCF_013408815.1 Rhodanobacter sp. K2T2
CACAGTCCCGGCCTTCCCAGGACGATTCGCACTGACAACGGCAAAGAGTTCTGCGGCAAGGCGATGGTTGCCTGGGCCCACGAGCGTGGCGTGCAGTTACGCCTGATCGAACCGGGCAAGCCGAACCAGAACGCTTACATCGAATCGTTCAACGGACGCCTGCGCGATGAGTGTCTCAACGAACACTGGTTTCCCAGCCTGCTGCACGCCCGCACCGAGATCGAACGTTGGCGACGCGAATACAACGAGGAGCGACCGAAGAAGGCGCTGGGCGGACTGACACCCGCCGCCTACGCCAAGCAGTTAAAGTAACACCGGACTCCAAACAGACCCGCTACTCAAGGCGGGGGGACGTCGCTCATGCAAAAACTGGGGCGCGGCTACGTCGGCCAGTTCAACGCCCGTCATCGGCGCACCGGGACATTGTGGGAAGGGCGCTACAAGGCCAGCCTGGTCGACAGCGAAAGCTATGTGCTGCACTGCCACCGCTATATCGATCTCAATCCCGTTCGTGCCCGCATGACGGATGATCCGACAACCTTCCCGTGGTCCAGCTGCGCCAGCCATTGTGGCCTTCGCCAAGAGGCCAATCTCTCGCCGCATCCGCAATACACCACGCTCGCCGCCACTCCGGAAGCTCGCGCCGAAGCCTACCGCCAGCTGTTACACGAAGCCCTGTCCGACGACGACCTGAAAGCCATCCGAACCTACCTGCAACAACAACGGGCCTTGGGTCGCGATGACTTCCGCGCGATGGTCGAAGCCAAGACCCGACACTTCGCCGGCGTCAGGCCCGCGCATCGCCCACCTCACCCAAATTCAAACGACTGTAAGTGAACCTGACCCCGTTTCACGAAAACCTGAGGCGCGGACCCCTGCTTTCCCTTACTTGACGAGATTATTCGCCTTCAACAAAGACTCAATCGCGAGCGTCTTAGGTGGCTGCGGCAGAGCAGCCTTCCCAAGAAAGCTAATGATCTGTCGATGCCTCCTAGACACGTCTTGGCTCATCGACTGATGAAATTTAGGTTTAGCCAACGTCATTCGCGCAACGAAGTCCTTCTCGACCCTATCGGACACGCAAAGCGCGGCATCCATCGTAACAATAAGTCGATGGATAATGTTGCTCAAACCAACAACATCGGCGAGACACACCTCGATCCTCTCGCCCACAGGGCAGATCTTTACAACCGGGCTCTTGTTAAATCCCAAATTTACAAACGGAACCACCTTAAAGGCGTTAGCAGCATTAATCCACTGTGCGTCTGCAAGACCACCGCCATGAATTATGCTATTGCGGGACAGTTTGAAGTATCGATAGGCAATTAGCAGGTCCTCGACGTTGTTCCATGAATTCTTCTGGTGGTTCTTGACAACGCCAAAAAATTCAACCATCGCGGGAGATTTAGTTTTGTTCGCTTCAGCAATTGCGTCAACGTAAGATTTTCCAGGACTTGCAAGCGCAACTGCCGAAAGTGGAAACTGTAAAGCCTTAACCATTATCTGCCTTTTACTACTAGCAAAAACTTTCTCCGAAGCGTCTTCAAGCCACGCCTCATACAATCCACACAAATCAAATAGTAAGAATTTAGCAAATTGATTTTGTTGATCCACCCAAGTGGTTTCCAAACATGCCACCTTCAAATTAGCACTTGTAACGCCGCTTCCCGCTACAAATCGTTCGTGTAGATCCGTGACCTCCTTTTTACCGGTAGTCTCGGCGTAGCCACGAACTTGCCAGCGAAGGTTCCAAAGCGCAGCCATTGTAGGCCACGCAAAGTTGAACAACTCAGCGAGTCTTAAAGTGATACTTTGAGATGCCTTAAAATATAGCTTTGTGGCCATAAAATTCTCTAGCTAACTAAAAGTCCGAGTTTTGCAAAGTAAGTAAATAAAAAAGTGGGCACCAAAGTCTCGGCAATCTCGTTTCTAAAAGAAGTCGGCTCGCCAGAAAAAAAGACGGTGGCAATTAAATGATTTCATTCAAATTACCCCATTGTAGAATCCTTGCCAGGGAAAACGGGACGGAAGTGGACGGAAGAAGTTAAATCCCGCCTTGGTGTTCTTCAACGCTTGAACTCGGGCTACTTCGCCATCTGGTGTTTCACTCTCGGCTACATCGACTCCTCCTGTATCTGGTAGCACTGGATCATGACCGAACTCCCTCGCCAAGAGACAATAGACCTACAGCAGCTCATCGCGCTTGAACGAATACCCATGCTTTTTCCAACCCGACGCGATGCCCATGTCGTAGCCGTAGACCAGAGTCACCGCGACGACATCCTCGTTGGCGATATTCGGGTCGGCTTTCGCCATCTGCTGGGCGATGCGCTTGGCCATGTCGCCATCGTCAGTGAGCGGCGCATCCAGCCACAGCGACGACTGCAGCGAGTGTGTCGCCTTGCCACCATTGAAGGATGACCACCCACGTACGACTTGCGCCGTCATCACGTGGGGTTGGGTGGACAACGTGTGGTACAGCGGCAGGATGCCCGCGAAAGTCGTGGTCTGCGCGAACCGACTGGCTACCGCTGGCGCGCTCAAAGCGATAACGGCGAGCAGAGCCACCACGACGATATGCCCACGCCACATGACGGGGAACGGTACGGGCTGCGCCGCACGATCGAAGCGCTCCACGTACGAGCCCACCACCAGGTCATGCAGGGACTGCCGTGTGCGGCGATTGAACAGGTAAAGGTAGATGATGGCGAACATGCCACCGAATACAACGAGGGCGAGCAGGTAACCCAACGGGGTCGACATCGCCAGCTTAGGACCAAGCGGCAGGCCATTCGCAAAGAACGGAATACCCAACACCGCGTAGCGCAGCACCGAGCGCGGCAAGGACAGCAGCTGGTCGTGGGCATCGACGACCCGCACACCAAGCCAGCGTTTGCCTAACGTCTGCCCGCCACCGATACGGCTGTTGCAGATACCGAAATAGGCCAGCGCGATCGCAAAGCCGATCAGCTTCGCATAGGCGCCCATGCGCGCGAACGTATCGAAGAGCAACGCGCCCAGAATCCAGCCGACGATGCCGAGCAGAATCGAGTCGATCGCGAAGGCGCCCAGACGACGCCAGAAGCCGGCAATCTCCCGATCCGACCCACCTTCCGTATGCAATGCGTCCATGTACTTCCCCCTGAAGTGGGGACATCTTGCCGCAATAATCATCGGGAGGCGAGGCGCGCTGCGGCATGGGCAAATTCCATCGCCCAACAAAAGCCGCTACGGCCACGGCAAAGGGGGGCGGAGGGAATGGAAACGCGCCGTCAGCCGAGGCCGACCGCCACCCCATCCAGTGCCTGACTGCGCCCCCCAACAACCGGCATTTTATTTTCGGCCTTCCGCCATAGATCTAATGACGTAACGTGCGCGCCACGACGTCGCCGGCAAACGCCAATGCCACGAACCCCAAGCATAGCCCGCAGATACCCGTCCAGCCCGCCATGGCCCATGCCACGCCGGCACCGGCGGCACCGGCGCTGCCGCCGACGAAGAACACGCCCACAAACACACCGTTGAGCCGGCTGCGTGCCTCGGGCATCAGCATGTTGACCGCGCGGCGGCCGATGGTCTGGTCGCCGACGGCGCCGGCATCGATCGTGATTGCCGCGAGCACGAGCAGACCCAGCGCGAGCCATGCATGGGCGCGAATGTCGAACCCGAACCAGCCGGCACCGGCGATGCCCGCGAGCACGATGCCGGCAAGCAGCACCACATGCGCAATGCGCATGCCCACCACGCCATGGCCCTTGTCGCCGGCGCGACCGGCCAGCGGTGCGACCACCGTGCCGGCAACGCCGGCCAGCGCGAAGGCCGCGGCCGCATCGGCACTCAGGGCGAACGGCGGTTGCACCAGCAGCACGGCCACGCCGGTCCAGAACGCCGAAAACGCTGCCATGACAAACGCGGCGGACACGGCGTAGCGCCGAAGCACGCGCTCGCGCTGCCACAAGGCCCAGAGCGACCGGATCAGCACGCCGTAGCTATGCCCGAAGTCGGGCCGACGCGGCGGCAGCTTGAGCAGCAGCATCAACGCCACCAAGGCATCGAGTACGCCCATCAACACATAGAACGAGCGCCAGCCAAAATGGCCCGCCACCGTGCTGGCGAGCGGGCGCGAAAACAAAATGCCCAGCATTACCCCGCTCATGACGCTGCCGACCGCGCTGCCGCGACGGTCGGGGTGAGCCATGGAGGCGGCCAGCGGCACCAGCACCTGGATGGCGCACGAGGTGGTGCCGGCCACGCATGCGGCGAGCAGAAACACGGACGCATTCGGCGCGAGGCCGGCCAGCACCAGCATCGCCGCACAGATGGCGAGGGTGATCACGGTCAGGCGGCGGTTCTCCGTGAGATCGGCCAGCGGCACCAGAAACACCATGCCCACCGCGTAGCCCAGCTGGGGCAGCGTAGCCACCAGACCCGACAACGTCGGCGGAATACCCAGGCTGTGCGCGATGGGCGCGGTCAGCGGCTGCGCGGCGGAAAGGTTCACGATCATCACGCTGACGGCGAACGCGAACAGCAGCGTCATGCCGGGCGTGAGAGCGCCCGCCTGTTCGACCGGGGTGGGAGCGGCGAGTACGGCGTTGGCATCGGTAGACATGGGCGGCATTTGCGGGGACGAGGGCGCTGAGGTTAAATACCCCGAACCCATGCAGCAATTGAATAATAATCATAAAGACTATGTGCATATTGCATATCTAAGAGCCGCCGATGAATACCCATGATTTGACTGCCTTTATCGCCGTGGTGGACGCGGGCTCGATCGTGCAGGCAGCCAACCGCCTGCATCTGACCCAGCCGGCCATTACGCGTCGCGTGCAGTCGCTGGAGGCCTTGCTCGGCGTCGAACTGCTGGACCGTCAATCCAAACCGCTGCGGCCGTCGTCGGTGGGTAGAGAGGTGTACGCCAAGGGACGTCAGCTGTTGCGCGCCGAAAGCGAGTTGATGGCGGCGGTCAACCCGGCCGTGGAGCCGGAGGGCGAATTGCGGCTCGGCATGGCGCCGTATCTCGCGGACATGATGCTGGCCACACCGGTGGACCGACTGCGCGAGGCCTTTCCGCGTTTGGCACTGCGCATTCAGACCAGTTGGTCGCCTACGCTGACCGCCTCGCTGGAGGGCGACCAACTCGATGCCGCCGTGGTCGGTTACGCCAACGGTGCCACGCCGCCCGCGTCGTTTGTCGCGACCGCATTCGCATCGCAGCCGATTCGCATCGTCGCCGCGCCGTCGCTGGGGTTGCCGGCGAAACTCGACGTGCGCGGCCTGGCGGGTTTTTCCTGGGTGCTCAGCCAGAGCGGTTGCGGCATGCGCTCGGCGCTGCGCAGCGCGCTGGATATCGCCGGCATCCCGTTCGACGTTACGGTTGAAGCGGCGGGCTCGGAATTGCAGCTGTCGCTGGTGGCGCGCGGCGCCGGCCTGGGCATGGTCACCGCCGACCTGCTCGAACGCAGCGCCTATCGGCATCGACTCAAGGTTCTCACCGTGACCGATTTCCGACCCGAGATCGTCGCCTGGCTGGTGCACCGCGCCCTGCCGCCGAGGCTGGTGGCGCCGGTGGCACTCTTGCTCGAAGAGCTGCAAAAACTGCCGATGGCACGGCCGGCAAAAAAGCGGCGCGCTTAGCGCTTGCACAAGTGGAATGAATGCTTCGACGCGAAGCATCCAACACTGTGTGCTTGAGCCTTGCGCCGATGCCCGCCTTTTGAAGGCTCGCTTCCTATGTTGCTATGTTGCGGCGGTATTCGCCGCATGGATTCGGGCGTATAAGCGCATCGGTTAAGATCATGGGTCGACTTAACCATGAACGGCGCTGCCTCACGCATGATGATCTACGTTTTCGCGGCAATGATTCTGTCTGGTATGTGGCTTCTGTTCCGCCTGTGGAAATCCTCGTCGAACAACCAAAAACGCAACACACGCCGGGCGACCCGCCCATCCGCACCCGCGCGCCGCACTCATGCCGGCAAGGCCGGGGAGAGATGGGCTCGCGGCAAGCAGGCGCCGGCTAAACGCAAGCATCCGCCGCAACCGACCGGCAAGCCGCAAGCCACACCCGAAAAAGCGATGGCCGAAACCTGGCCATCCCATCGGCCGACGACCGCACGACCAGCGCGCAGCGTCACCGAATCACCCGTCCTGATGACACGGGTCCGCCCGCCGGCCACATCGACAGCCGGCATCGTTCGCGCCCTGAGCAGCGCGCACGATGTCGATACGCGTCGGAGTGCGCCGATGCCGACAACCGCAGCCTCCTCGGTGCGGACCGAGCCGGCATCGATCGCACCTGCGGCGGCGGCGCCAGCACGGGTCATGGCGCCGTCGACGCATGACGAACCCATGTCGGCCGCGCCCCAGGCGATCACGCCTATCGAACCGATGGCGGCTTATATCGAACCCGCGCCGACGACATCGCCGACAGCCTTGATCGAACCCGCGCCGATCTTGCCCGAGGTCATGGCCCACCCCGCCCCGACGTCGATCACGGTGGCGGCACCCGTACCTGCCGAATCCATGTCCGCCATGCCGGAGGCGGCGACTCATGTGGAGCCCGCGCCTACTGAATCGGTGCCACCGAAGCGTATCGAGCCGGCATCGGCTGACCCCCAGGTGCAAAAGCCAACCATCGCTGGGATAGAGCCGCCGCTCGCGACGCCGGCCCCCACGCGCGTTATCCAGCCAGTTCTACCGGTCGTCGGCGCCCTGCCGAAAACGCTGCGCACCGCCTCCAATGATGGCCACGATAGCGATACCGATGCCGAACCGACCCTGCCCACCAGCCAGGCCATGCCCGCTGCGGGTAGCCAGTCCAGGCGGCCGATCGAACTGCCTCCGCTGGACCTGCTGACGACCGCGTCCGAGGAGGTCGATGCCGAACCGGCCGAGGTGCTGGCCGCCACTGGCGAGCTGATCGAACAGCGCCTGCGCGAATTCAAGGTGCCGGTGACCGTGGTCGGCGCTTCGGCTGGCCCGGTGATCACCCGCTACGAAGTGGAACCGGCTGTGGGCGTGCGCGGCAGTCAGATCGTCGCCTTGATGCGCGACCTGGCGCGCGGCCTGGGTCGCACTTCCATCCGCGTGGTCGAGACGATTCCGGGCAAGACCTGCATGGGCCTGGAACTGCCGAACGAGCGGCGCCAGATGATCGGGCTGGCCGACATCCTGCGCTCCGACGCGTATCGCGAGCACGACTCGCCGCTGGTGCTGGCGATGGGCAAGGACATCACCGGCGCACCGGTGGTCACCGACCTGGCGCGCGCGCCGCACATGCTGGTTGCCGGCACCACCGGCTCGGGCAAGTCGGTGGCGATCAACGCGATGATCCTGTCGATGCTGTACAAGGCCACGCCCGACGAAGTGCGGATGATCATGATCGACCCGAAGATGCTGGAGCTCTCGGTGTACGAGGGCATCCCGCATCTGCTCGCGCCGGTGGTGACCGACATGAAGCTGGCCGCCAACGCGCTCAACTGGTGCGTTGCCGAAATGGAAAACCGCTATCGGCTCTTGTCCGAATTGCGCGTGCGCAACTTGGCCGGTTACAACCAGAAGATCCGCGAGGCACGCGCCGCCGGCACGCCGCTGAGCAACCCCTTTCCGACGCACGTCGAGACGCCGGAACTGCTCGATACGCTGCCGCTGATCGTGGTGCTGATCGACGAGCTGGCCGACCTGATGATGGTGGCCGGCAAAAAGATCGAGGAACTGATTGCACGACTGGCACAAAAAGCACGCGCCGCCGGCATTCATCTGATTCTGGCCACGCAGCGCCCTTCGGTGGACGTGATCACCGGCCTGATCAAGGCGAACATCCCTACCCGCGTCGCGTTTCAGGTGTCGTCCAAGATCGACTCGCGCACCATTCTCGACCAGATGGGCGCCGAGTCGCTGCTCGGCCAGGGCGACATGCTGTTTCTGCCGCCCGGCACCGGCTATCCGCAGCGCGTGCATGGTGCGTTCGTCGCCGACGACGAAGTGCATCGCGTGGTTGCCCACCTCAAGCAATACGGTGCGCCGGACTACCGGGACGAAATTCTCGCCGGCCCGCCGTCGGAAGCGGCCGCCGACCTGTTTGGCGACGAAGCCGCCGACGCCGAACTCGATGCGCTGTACGACGAAGCCGTCGCCTTCGTGCTGCGCAGCCGCCGCGCCTCGATCTCCTCCGTGCAGCGCCAGCTGCGCATCGGCTACAACCGTGCGGCACGCCTGGTCGAGACGATGGAGGCCGCCGGACTGGTGTCCTCCATGGGCCAAAACGGCGCACGCGAGGTCCTGGTGCCAGGTCCTGGCGATACGATGTAAAAAGTCACGATCAACCCGGGTTGATCAAACACGGACAGAGCCGAATGGCGCTTGGCATGCTGTTTGAGCATCGCCGATCCGCACCGCCCTTGTGATAGCCACGATCGATGCATGGCTGCCGATGCGCTCGTCGCATCGCAGGATTTCAGCCCTGCGTACGCACATCCCCCATCGTCGATCGGGTTGCCGGCCTGGGCGGCGCCGTAGTCAGGCCTTGCGCAGAAAGCAGGTTTTCAGAACCAGCCCCTTGATCTTGTCCGAGTTGCCTTCGATGTGCTCGGCGTCGTCCTCAACCAGGCGGATGCCGCGGATCAAGGTGCCCTGCTTGAGGGGAATCGAAGACCCCTTTACCTTCAGGTCTTTGATCACCACCACCGTGTCGCCCTGAGCCAGCACGTTGCCGTTACTGTCGCGCACCACCACCGAGGCCTCGGCAGGCGCGTGCGCCAACCATTCATACCCACAGTCGGCGCAGACCATCATGGTGCCGTCGGGATAGCTATTCTGCAGCGTGCATTGCGGGCAAGCGATCGAATCGGACATGGGCTCGAACCTGAAAAGAGCGCGCGATTGTAACCGCTGCTGATGCTGTGACGGCCCTGAATGGGCTATGCGATGTGAGAAACAGGCGCTGAGTACATTCTTTCGACTAAAAGCGGGTGAGAGCTCTGATGCGGTTAGCTGGCTCATGCGAGGTACTGGTGCCAGGCCCGGGCGATGCGATGCAACCTGTTGACCGACAACCTTTCCCGAGCAAGCTCACGATCTGCTGCCAAGCCTCAGTGGCAGGCTTTCCAGAGGGAATTTCAGGAGCTATCTTTGAAGGAAGGCTACCTGTTCCGTCTATCTTGCGACAGGCCGCGCTATTGACTCCAAGGCTAAAAATCGACGAACAGGAGGAACACATGAAAACGTCAGGGATGCTCGCCATCACCTTCGCTCTGCTCACCTACGGCTCGGCCGCCGTAGCCGCCGACACTACGAGCCAAATTATTCGGAGAGATGCTCCGAAAGGCATCACGACTGCCTTCTTTACCTGTATCGACAAGGCCGGCTCCGACACGGTCGCTCTCGGCGGTTGCCTCTCCGCGGAAAAAACCAAGCAGGACACCCGGCTCAACGCGACGTACAAGACGTTGCTCGGCAAGCTCAATGGCAAGGCGAAGGACGGTCTGGTCAGTGCTCAACGGGAGTGGCTGGCATTCCATAACAAGAGCGGCGATTTCGAAGTCCTGCTCTACGGCAATGAAACTGTCGCTGACCTTCAGGTAACGCAGAACGAGATTTTCCAGCTTTGCGACCGCGCCAACACATTGGATAAATATCTGGCCGTCGCCAACGACAACTAAGCAGCATCGACTCAAGGACGAACACCATGCCTGGCCTGAATACACACGATCTAGATTCACTTGCTGGCGCCACGTACTTCGTGGTCGGTCGCGGTACCGAAGGTGGCCCTTCTTCGTACCATCTTTCCATTACGGGCATTACCGCAGGCAACTCCGATCCCCAATGGGGTAACGCCGATAAAATCGTGGCGGACAGTGGCTATTCGCTCGGCACCATCCAGGTTGATCTGGGCAAGCGCGGAACGTGGGCGCTGGGGTCGACAGACGGTGCCGCACCCAAAGCGGGCGAGACCACTTATGTGGACGGCGTCATTCAGCAGTCCAGCCAGTATGCGAAAGACCACGATCTGAAGTTTGCGCACGACATGGCGAAGCTTCGCACCGACCTGTTGACACACGGCAACGGCGAGCACGGTCGAACCACCCTCACCTTCATCGACAAAGACACACGCAACAGCATCGACGCGTGGGCATCGTCTCAAGACGGTCAGAAGTGGATTCACAAAAACATCGACTATCCGCAGATCAAGCAGGCGACGCAGTCGGCGGTGAACATGCTGGACACGTACGGAAAGAATATTCCTGAAGATCGCCGTCTCGAGACTGTCGCCATTCTGGCGAAGACGGAGAATCAGATCCCGTCGCAGATGACGAAGTTCGAAAAAGTGCTTAAGGATGGCGGAAACTATGACGACGTATTGGCCACAGCCAACCAGATCAAGGGCAAATACGCTTATTACGATGGGCCGAAGGCTGCCGCTCTGGCCGAGCAGTATAAGAACGCTTATAAAAACCCAGAGATGGCAGCCGCTCTCGACCGTGCGCATGCCAAGGTTGGCGATACGAATTTCGATCCCTCGACATCCGCAAAAGATCCGGACATCAAGGAAGCCTTGAAGGCTATCGGCCAAGGCGAGCGTACCCACACGCCGCATAGTCACAGCAGCTCTTTACACCAGGGCTCTCACGGTAAAGAAGTGACCGAACTGCAGACGGGTCTGGTCAAGCTGGGGTACACCGACACCCATGGTCACTCATTGCACCCTGACGGCGATTTCGGTCCAGGCACAAAGGCCGCACTCCAGAAATTCCAGCTCGCGCATCACCTGACGCCCGATGGTGTCGCCGGTCGAAACACGCTGGATGCCTTACATAAGACGGGGCAATCACCGACGCTCGCCGATCCCATACATCCCGGTCATGGGATTTACCAGCAGGCCCTGAGTGCGGTGCATCGCCTGGATGCGGAACACGGACGTGTGCCGGATCAACGCAGCGAAAATCTCGCGGCGACGCTGGCCGTCGCCGCACAAGCCAAGGGCATGAGCGGCGTCGACCATGTCGTGCTGAGCCAGGACGCCCAGCGCGCGTTCGCTATCCAGGGCGACCTCAATTCCCCACACAAAAGCTACGCCCATGTCGACATCACCCAGGCCGTCAATACGTCTGTCGTGCAAAGCAGCGTGCAGTGGCAGCAAAACGCTCAACAGGCGGCTCAAGCCCAGAGCGCACAGGCTATGCAACAGACGCAAAATCCGCCGCCAGCTCAGGTCGCCATGCAGCGCTGAGCACCGGGACGAGCTCGTCCCAACTCAGGCCGGTCCTGCATCGCGTCGCAGGTCACCGGATGCCTGCAAACCAAGAATGGGTCAGGTTAAACCTGAACCCCGTTTTTGTTTATTGGTACGACAAGAGATGGGACGCTATGCATCGTTTTCGGCTGGCATCTGGCCAGATGCCCATGCTGAAAGCCGCTCATCGTCATGTAGAACGCTCGACAGGAATGTGTTCATTTCAAGAAAGTGCGGCGTTCTATTCGGTTGTACTGCGTGATGGAAGGATTTGCGGATCAGATCATCGAACGGGTAGGCGAACACCACTTCCTCACCCGCATTCCGGCCCCGCCGCACACGGTCCTCGCAGGCTGCTATTGAGCATGAGCGATGCGTTCGGCAGTTGATGGGGCGCGCTGCGTAAAGCGTGCACAGGCCTTGTTCGCCCAACAGCCCACATCGCGAACCAGGCCCGGATTTTCCGAGTGAAGGAAGTCGGTGGGCGATCTCTGCTTTTTCAGCCTCCGTGAGCTCGAGCAGTGCCCTCGCAATAATGGCAGCTTCCTGCACACTAAGAGCAATCTGCATATGTGTGCAGCACATGATGCATCCGCCATCATCCGGGCATGCTTGCTTGGGATAACTGTTGCTGCTTAGCTCGTGCTTGACGATGGTATCGGCAAGCCTAAACAGGGCATGGATCGGATCGAGCGGGTCATCGTTGGATCTGCTGTCTTCACCGGGATCAGCGGCAAAGCGCGCGACTATCCTCTGCGCTCGTTCCTCAAGCAGTGGCCTGTATCGACGCATGCCTTCTTCGGACGCGCATCGCTCCTCAAGTACGGCATTGACGATTTTTGCTGCGAGTTGATCCGATAGTTCTTTCATATGCGATGGATGGCCGATGTTATCTTTTCCATTCTTACACTTGTGGCCAGTAATGGAAGTCGACATTCCTTCAATGCCACTGCTATCGGTAAGTAGCGACAATAGGTTGCCAGCAAACGAAACGACCGGCGATTTCTCACCGTGCGTTTCGTCTTATGGGTGGGGGTGGCGGAAGCCAATTTTTGGCGGCTTGCACATCGAACAGGGTCAGGTTGGACTACTCCTGACCTTTAACCTGAGCGTTTTGTTGCGTCAGAAAACCTAAGCATAAACGACGAAATCAGGGGTTATGGCCGGCAGCCTTCCCATGAAGGTAAATGATGCTCGCGTTCTTTACTTAATGAACCCGAACGTTTTCTCGCTCAATACGATAGACGGCCTGCTCTTCGTTCACGCCGTTGTGCGAACTGTGCGGAAAGTCGAGCCACTGCGACTCCACCTGACGGATGATTTCTCGCACCGTGCGCGCATCGCTGAAGATGGCCTGCCCCAGCAGCGACAGAGTGTGGTCGGCCAGCTCGGCGCCATGGCTGGCAGTCACCACATCGCCATGGGCTGCAATCATGTCGATCAGCGGGTTGAGCGTATCGACCTGCTCCAGGGTCATGCCGAAGCGGTAGCGCTCGCCTGTGTCGTACGGCATGGTGTCGGCCGCTTGCGGCGTTGCGTGGGGCGCGTCGCTTTCGGCACGATAGGCTGGAAACGAGAGATCGCTCAGCACCAAGTCCATTTGCTCCACCAGAAATTCCAGGCAGATGCCTACCTGCTCCGCGTTGATCTTGGGGGCTCCTTCCTGCTCGGCGTCCGGCGTGCGCGGTTGCGCGATATGCGAGAGAAACTCCGCGTAATCGCGCAGTTTCTGCAGCTGGCGCTGGCTGTGCTCCGGCAGAAAATAACCCATCGTGTCCCGATCATCCGTATCGTACGTCGACATAGCCGCCTCCTGATTCCATCCATCGAAGTACCCGTCCACAGCATGACGCCGGACGGGAAGTCGGGAGGCTAGAAACCGCTAGTAGCCGGCGGGCGTATTCCCCTTGCGGGTGTTGTATTAGCCGCCCTCCCGACGCAGGCATCGCGTCGGTTGCACCTACAAAAAACGCAGGTACAAAAAACCCACCGGTTTGTCGGAGGTGGGTACCGCTACTAGAGGAGTTTCTAGGCTCCTTGGGATTGAGTCTGCTACTGCAATGCAGGAGAGTCAAGACAGGCGTGGATAAGTAAACCTGCCCCCGTTTTGGAAACGTGGAAGTCGAGCCATGTACACAGGATCATACAGACGATCAGCGCCAACCGAGCGTTTCCATCAGCCTCGTAGCCACCCCGCTGTCAGAAATTGTCCCTGACACCTTTTTGCTGTTTTTTTTTGCTTTTTCGTATGTGAACACTGACCCCATTTTCGTTTCAAATTTCAGCTTGATAGCAAGCCGGGCAAAGGAGAATTGATTGAGTGCTCCAAGTGTGACGTTTCCAGATCGCGTCGCAACACCAAGTCGTCCTCACGAACCATCTCTGAGAACAAACGACCAATCGCGTCAAATTTCTTTTGGTAATCACCTGGACCAGACGCCCAAACCGACCGCATGTTGTTGTAGACGTTTTTGTCGTAGATATAGGTCTCAAAAGCTGATCTACTCACATAGCTCATCTCGTTCAGAACAAGATCTAATAACACTTCACCCAATCGCGCGACACTTGGAATGTCCTCCCCCCGCATGTCCGACAACATGTGCGGGACGGTCAGGAATCGGTCAAACCGCAGCCGCTGAACAGCCCTCTCAACAATTACTCGATCTATGCCCGCAAGACTGAAGTCATTCAAGAGGCTTGAAAGTTGATAATTAACGTGAGCACTTTTCGCTCGGACCTGCTGAAGAATCCTTAATCCTAATGAGTAGGGCATTGTTAGCTGACTATCAACCACAAAAACGTTTGGCAGCAACTTGCTCCCACCTGCACTCGATAGATCGTCTTTCATAAGAGCACGCAGCGTCAGAGCCACGGTTAATCTCGTACGACCATTCACGTGCTGGTCGAAAACGAGCTTATCCATTGCCTTCGGAGACAACCGAAATATCGCACTGATTGCCTTGAGGTTAGCGCGAAGGCTTCCGTTTCCCGCAGCTTGGATTATCTGAAAAGCATCGCTACCGATGCTAGCTTCATGGCCAATCGTTTCTATGAGTACTGATATGCGGTCTCTAGCAGCCTTCTGCGCCGTCGCTGGATAAGCGACCGGAAGGCTTGCAAGAATTCGTTCAAAGCGCTTTTCAAGTACCATCGACAACGGAGCTTTCTGAATTAAAAACTGTTCCTTAACAGACGCGATCGAATGTTCTCTAATCGAGTGGGAGGCGAGGGCTTCGGTTCGCATAACCAAAATGAGAACAGCCGACGTTGTCGACCTCAACTTCTCGGATAACTTGTAAAGAAACTCCTGAAACTCGAGTCCTAGCTGGTCAGAGTTATCAAGTGCAACCACAACTGGCAATCTGCAGTTTAATGTGAGCCACTTGATCACGCGCACGAGATGTTCTTGAGGATCGCTTTGACTGAGATCCCATACAAGCCTTCTTGCGTTTTCGACGTACTCTTCGTTTGAATCGTCAGCGTTAGGATAGCGAGCCTTTTGAAATCTCCTGACTTCAGAATTGTAGATGTCACGCAGATGCGCCCAATCGTCCGGGTCATAACTTCCACTCATGGACTCAGTTACCTTTGCTACCTCAGCGAGGATCTCTCGACAAATCAGCTGCAACATTTGGTCACGGTCGTCGGCGGTGAACGGACGATCGTGAAACGGAAGCAGATCGACGCGTGCCCAAACGGAATCTTGGAGCTTTCCGCTCTTTCGCAAAAAGAGCTCGCAATGGCGCAGAAACGACGACTTTCCAACACCGACATCTCCGTGCAACACCACCGTCCTCCCCGATGGGATCTCAGGAAAAATCGGCTTCGAAAGCATTTTCCCCTTGAAATCTCCCCCTTTCGCCAAGACCTCCTCTCGCGCAGCATCCACCCGAAGACTCACGAGTGCTTCAATCGACTTGATAGTCGCTCTATTGGTACGAACGACGCAGTAGCACTGCTCGAAATCGTCCTCACTCGTGAGTTCATCTACATAATGCGCGAGAAACTGATCAAGAATATTAGAATACTCATCTTCCTCCCACGATGGGTCCTCGTGGTACGGAAAGACGTCTTGGAGACGCATTGCAAACAACGGCCGCTTTAATTCACGCCCAAGCAGGAACTTCTCCGCTTGACCCTCCTGGACTGAATCGTAACCAAGGAGGGCGCAGAATTCGTCAAGCCGCGCGACAACCTGCTTAACACCATTGAAAACGACCACTCGAGCGTCAGGTAGTGCGCGAAAGCTATGTGCTGGCTTAAAGAACAGCCAATCGGAACCGTTGGTAGCACATGCGTATATCGCACCCGTATGCTGCGCATACTGGAGGCATTGGTCCAATGCCTCGATTAGACTCGTCGACGCAGTCGCGCGAACCTTCTTATAAGTCGTTACACGCTGATTCGTCAGGTTTTGAGGAAGGCTAAAGGAGCGACCGGTCTTCTTTGCCTCAAGGACCATCATCGGCTTTCCCTCCTGCATTAGTAGGTAATCGATGAAACCCCGGGCATCAGGCCAGCCAGCGTACGGCTCACGCTTTACGTCGCCATTAGTCCAGCCCAAGTGCCGAAGCAGTGGGTCGATTACTAAAGCACGGGTATCTGCCTCTGTTGAATCAAGAGGCAATGGCTGTGGCAAGCCCAGCAGAAAATCTAGCATTTGTGACACGGCGTCCCCCAAAGCTGTTTACGATGCAAAAACAGGATTAGGCTCACTTTCCAACAAGCCTCAGAGCTCAGCACTAACAAGAGGAAACCGTTTTAGATTACCGCGCTTACTGATCGCACCGCACTCCAAGCACAGCACCTCCCAGACCAGATCAATCAGCAAACCGATGGGCAGACTCACTTACCACTCTACGAAAATTACTCAAAGCCTGTACCCGCCCCGCTCTCCCATCGGAGCCGCCGGCCACACCGGACACAACGCCTCCACCGCCTCCATCAACTCCACCCAGTCCGACAAATCCCCTTTCCCGAATCGGGTGGCATAGAGCACCCGAGGACCAGTCAACAACTCGCGCACTCCAGCGGCACTTTCCGGCAACGGACAAAGACATGACCCGATGTGCTCCGTCACCTCAAGCAGCCTCCGCATCCCGCCGCAGCTCGCCGGTTTCCTCCAATCACCGCCGCAGCGATTCGGCACTCAAATCAAACCCGTTCGGCCACGCCAACGCCCCCAGTTCGATGAAGTACCGTGCAAAGAATGCCGGATCAGCCAGTGGCGCCGTCATCTCCGTCGCCGCCTCGACAAACGATGCGAAGTCATAGACCCCCGCCGTGCCATCCGAGAAGCGCAGCAGCAAGCGATAGCCGCCTTTCGATTCGACCGCTTTCAACTTAATCATGGTCGGCTCCGGGTATGCGGCTTAGCGGCTGCAAGGCCTGCGCTTTGATCCAATTCTGCTCCAGCTCGACGCGATGGTCGAGGCACCCCTGACGGACAAGCGCGAGTGCACGTCATAGCAGCTCACCTTGCATCAGTGCACCATCCGCTATGGCGATGAGTGCCTCGTGCCCCCGGTATTTCACGTGGATGTGCGCCGGAGCGTGGTCGGCGAAGTACATGCGGATATAGATGCCGAAGAAGCTGGAGATGATGGGCATGGGTCGCGATCCTTGCGATGGTGAAGTATGAGGAGTTCCTTACGGGCCTTTCGCCAGGACCGCCCCTCACATGGCCATCTCCTCGGTGAAGAGAGGGTTCTTTGGAACTGAGCTTACATGTTCCGCCGGTATTCGCCGCCAACTTCGTAGAGCGCATGCGAAATCTGCCCCAGCGAGTTGTACTTCACCGCTTCGATCAGCTGCTCGAACACATTCCGTCGATCCCGCGCCGTCGCCTGCAATACTTTGAGACTATCTGAGGCCAGCGCATTGCGCGCCTCACCATACCGCTTCACGTTGGCGATCTGCGCGCCCTTTTCTTCTTCGGTGGAACGGATCAGTTCGATCTCGGTGGCGATTTCGCCGCCGTGGTCCTTGGGCAGGAAGGTGTTGACGCCGATGAGGGGCAGCGAGCCGTCGTGCTTTTTATGCTCGTAGTACATCGACTCCTCCTGGATCTTGCCGCGCTGGTACATGGTGTCCATGGCGCCGAGCACGCCGCCGCGCTCGCTGATCGCTTCGAACTCTTTGTACACGGCCTCTTCCACCAGATCGGTGAGCGCGTCGACTACGTAGCTGCCCTGCCATGGGTTTTCGTTGAAGTTGAGGCCGAGCTCTTTGTTGATGATCATCTGGATGGCCACCGCCCGGCGCACGCTTTCTTCGGTGGGCGTGGTGATGGCCTCGTCGTAGGCGTTGGTGTGCAGGCTATTGCAGTTGTCGAACAGCGCGTACATGGCCTGCAGCGTGGTGCGGATGTCGTTGAACTGGATCTCCTGCGCGTGCAGCGAGCGGCCCGAGGTCTGGATGTGGTACTTCATCATCTGGCTGCGCGGGCTGGCGCCGTAGCGCTCGCGCATGGCGCGCGCCCAGATGCGCCGGGCGACGCGGCCGATGACGGTGTACTCCGGGTCCATGCCGTTGGAGAAGAAGAAGCTGAGGTTGGGCGCGAATTCGTCCACCTTCATGCCGCGCGCGAGGTAGTACTCGACGATGGTGAAGCCATTGCTCAAGGTAAAGGCGAGCTGGCTGATCGGGTTGGCCCCCGCTTCGGCGATGTGATAACCGCTGATCGACACCGAGTAGAAGTTGCGCACCTTGTGGTCGACGAAATACTGCTGGATGTCGCCCATCATGCGCAGAGCGAATTCGGTGGAGAAGATGCAGGTGTTCTGTGCCTGGTCCTCTTTGAGAATGTCCGCCTGTACGGTGCCGCGCACGTTCTGCAAGGTGTGCTGCTTGATGCGCGCGTAGGTTTCGGCATCGACGAGCTCGTCGCCGGAGACGCCGAGCAGGCCCAGGCCCAGGCCATCGTTGCCCTTGGGCAACTCGCCGAGGTACTGCGGCAGCGGCACGTTCTTGTAGAGCGCGGCGATCTTGGCCTCGGCGGCAGCCCAGCGGGCTTCTTCTTCGCGCAGGTATTTTTCGACGTTCTGGTCGATGGCGGTGTTCATGAACATCGCCAGGATCATCGGCGCGGGGCCGTTGATGGTCATGGAGACAGAGGTGCTCGGCGCGCTGAGGTCGAAGCCGGAGTAGAGCTTCTTCATGTCGTCGAGCGTGGCGATGTTGACGCCCGAGTTGCCGATCTTGCCGTAGATGTCCGGGCGCGGCGCCGGGTCTTCGCCGTACAGGGTGACCGAGTCGAACGCGGTGGACAGGCGCGTGGCCGCGCCGCCCTGGCTGAGGTAGTGAAACCGTCGGTTCGTCCGCTCGGGCGTGCCTTCGCCGGCGAACATGCGGGTGGGATCTTCACCGCTGCGGCGGTACGGATACACCCCGCCGGTGTACGGGTAATGGCCGGGCAGATTTTCGCGACCGAGAAAGCTCACCAGCTCGCCCCAGTCTTTCGACTTGGGCGGCGAGACTTTCGGAATTTTCTGGTGGCTGAGCGATTCGCGATAGTTGTCGACGCGGATGACCTTGTCGCGCACGGTGTACTCGTTGAACTCCTTGGTCACCGACTCGTACAGCGACGGCCACGCGCGCAGCTGTTCGATCGCCTCCTTGCTCAGTTCGCCGAGCGCGGCGTTGTAGCGCTGGCGCAGCGTGAGCAGGCTGCGATCGACCGCCTGCGCATCGTTGCCGATGTGCGAGAGCAGATCGGTGGACTGATACAGGTCGAGCGCGGGCGGCAGCTTGTCGTCGCCCAGCTCTTTCAGCGCTTCGTAATAGTGCTGCGCCTTGCTGGCGTACTCGGCCTGCTTCTGGATGCCGGCGTTGATGCTGCGGCCCTGCTCGGCGATCTCGGCGAGGTAGCGCACGCGCTGGCCGGGAATGAGCACGGTGGCGCGCGGCTCTTTCAGCGTGGTGTCGAGCTGCGGCGACCACCGGTCGGCCGGCAGCTTGAGCTTGTCGCGCATCAGCCGGCACAGGTTGGAAAACATCCAGGTGACGCCGGGGTCGTTGAACTGGCTGGCGATGGTGGGGTACACCGGCACGTCGTCGTCTTTCAGGGTGAAGGCGGTGCGGTTGCGCTTCCACTGTTTGCGTACGTCGCGCAGGGCGTCTTCCGCGCCGCGCTTGTCGAACTTGTTGAGCACGATGAGCTCGGCGTAATCGATCATGTCGATTTTTTCGAGCTGGCTGGCGGCGCCGTATTCGCTGGTCATCACGTAGACGGGAAAGTCGACCAGGTCGACGATTTCCGAATCGCTCTGGCCGATGCCGGCGGTTTCGACGATGACGAGGTCGTATGGCTGGCTCTTCAGAAAATCGATGCAGTCGTGCAGCACGATGCTGGTGGCCGCATGCTGGCGACGCGTGGCCATGGAGCGCATGTACACGCGATGGCTGCGCAGCGAGTTCATGCGGATGCGGTCGCCGAGCAGGGCACCGCCGGAGCGACGGCGCGTCGGGTCGACCGCCAGCACGGCAATGCGCATCTCCGGAAACGCATGCAGAAAGCGCAGCAGCAGTTCGTCGACTACCGACGACTTGCCGGCGCCACCGGTGCCGGTGAGGCCGAGCACGGGTGTCTGCCTGCCGGCCAGCGCCCACTGCTTGCGCAGTAGCGCGAGGTCGGCGTCGGCGAGCTTGCCCTCTTCGATGGCGGAGAGCATGTGGCCGATGGAAATTTCGTCGTCGATATCGGCCGCAGGTACGGCCGCCGTTTCACTCTGCGCGCGTTCGGCCGCGCCGGTGCCGGCACGCGCCATCACGTCTTCGATCATCTCGGTGAGGCCGAGCTTCATGCCATCGTTGGGGTGATAGATGCGCTCGACGCCGTAGGCCTGCAGCTGCTTGATTTCTTCCGGCGTGATGGTGCCACCGCCGCCGCCGAACACGCGCACGTGGCCGGCGCCGCGCTCGCGCAGCATGTCGACCATGTACTTGAAGTACTCGACGTGGCCGCCCTGGTAGGACGACAGCGCGATGGCGTCGGCATCCTCCTGCAGGGCCGCGCGGACCACGTCTTCGACCGAGCGGTTGTGGCCGAGATGGATCACCTCGGCACCCTGCGCCTGGATGATGCGACGCATGATGTTGATGGCCGCGTCGTGGCCGTCGAACAGGCTGGCGGCGGTGACGAAGCGCAGCGGCGTGGTTTCGGACTGGGTGTCGCTGGCGGGGACGTGCTTGGCAGGCGTACTCATGGCGCAACTCCGACAGCTGACGTTGGTAGACCGCCAATTCTAGTGGGCGATGGTGTGATCGTCGTGGTGCGCTGCGTGCATGGCATGACGCGGGGCTACATCGAAAAGTTGTTGCACAACAGCATTTGTGGTGGTCGACGGGCTTACCAAATGGCCGGCCTGGAATGCACATCGCGGAATACTGCGCTACCGGCTCGAACCTGAACGAGCGAGTCGCAAGAAGTCAACAGCATGCGCCGCGCCCCGTTACTGTTTCCCAAGCCGCATGGTGCGGCCGGGAGATCGACGATGAAAAGCATGCCTCTCAAGCTGGCCCTGGTTGCCGGACTCGGCCTGGCCTTCGCCGGCGCAACCACCTACGCGCCACCCGCATCGGCACAAGTCTACGTGACGACCCAGGTCGGCGTGGCGCCACCGCCGCCGCGCTTCGAGCGCGTGCCGCCGCCGCGCTATGGCTATGTCTGGGCGCCGGGTTACTGGCGCTGGGACGGTTACCGTCATCGCCATGTCTGGATCAACGGTTACTGGGTGCGCGGTCGCCCCGGGTACGTCTGGCATCCGGCGTATTGGGATCACGCACCGGGCGGCTGGCGTTTCCGCAATGGCTACTGGGCGCGCTGAACGCGCAACAACCTGCGATCGTGGACGGCTGTCGGTATGACGGCCATCCACTGACACTAGACGCACCATCCACTTTACGTTTCTCAACCTCATCAGGGAATGCATACGACCATGTCGATTCGTCTTTTGGCCGTTACATCGTTAGTTGTCGCCGCGGCGCTGGCCAGCGGTTGCGTGGAGGAACGGGTCGTGCACGACCGTCCGGTGTACGTGCAGCAGCCACCGCCGCCGCGTGAGTATGTGGAAGTGGTCGCGCCGCGCCCGCCACCGCCGGTCATCGTGGAGAACGTGCAGCCGCGACCAGGCTATATATGGGCCCGCAGCTACTACCGCTGGGACGGCCGCCAGTACGTGACCGTTCGTGGCCACTGGGAGCCGGTGCGCCCGGGCTATCACTACGTGCATCCGCACTGGGAACAGCGCCCGGACGGCTGGCACTGGCGTGCCGGCGTGTGGGTGGTGGGTTGACCCGCCGCCCGAACGCGCTAGCGGTTTGATGAAAACGCCCCGCCCGTCGGGGCGTTTTTCTTTTCGCGGACCGAGACAGCACGGGGCACGCTGTCGGCACCGTGGACGGCGCGATAGACTGCAACACCCGCGCGCTCACGCCTTCTCTTCGGAATTGCACCTCATGGTCAATCGCTCCGCCGCTCTCGTTTTGCTGGCGCTGGCCACCGCACTCGCCGCCGGCTGCGCCGGGCAGCCGTCCAACGGTACGCCGGTGGTACATCGGCCGCTGTTTGAAAGCACGTACTCGCACGACCTGGTGGCGCCGCGCGAGCCGCCACCGTTTGTCTTCGAGGCGGTCAAGGACCGTCCCGGCTATGTCAGAGCGCACAGCTATTGGAAGTGGAACGGCCAGGATTTCGTTTTCGTACCCGGCGAATGGATACCCGCCAAACCCGATTATCGCTACGTAGACGCTCGCTGGGAGCGGCACGGCGACGGCTGGCACTTCAAGCCCGGCTACTGGCTGCCGCAGTGATGTCGCGGCACGCATGATGCGGCGTGTTACCGTTTTGGCGGAGTGACGTATTAGACTCTCGCGCCTGATTCCCCACCCCCGGCCGGGGCTTTGCATGTAGCCCTTGTCCATTCCCGATCACGCGGGTCCTATTCGGCGTTTCCTTTTTCGCTTCCTTCTGATGCCGCTCGACGCCTCGAACCGGCACCGTCCTTTATGGAGTCAACCGTTCCAATGATTTTCGAAACCATTGCCAACACCGGTCACGAAGAAGTCGTGTTCTGCCAGAACAAGGACGCCGGCCTCAAGGCCATCATCGCCATCCACAACACGGTGCTGGGCCCCGCGCTCGGCGGTCTGCGCATGTGGCCGTACAAGAACGAGCAGGAAGCCGTGAACGACGTGCTGCGCCTGTCCCGCGGCATGACCTTCAAGAACGCCGTGGCCGGCCTGAACCTGGGCGGCGGCAAGGCGGTGATCATCGGCGACCCGAGCAAGGACAAGTCCGAGGCGCTGTTCCGCGCATTCGGCCGCTTCGTCAACTCGCTCAACGGCCGCTACATCACTGCCGAAGACGTGGGCATCGACGTCAACGATATGGAATACGTGTTCCGCGAAACCGAATACGTGACCGGCGTGCATCAGGTGCACGGCGGCTCGGGCGACCCCTCGCCGTTCACCGCGTTCGGCACGCTGCAGGGCCTGATGGCCGCACTGCAGTTCAAGTACGGCAACGAGGACGTGGGCAAGCACAGCTACGCCGTGCAGGGCTGCGGCCACGTCGGCATGGAGTTCATCAAGCTGCTGCGCGAACAGGGCGCCAAGGTGTTCGTCACCGACATCAACAAGGAGCTGGTACAGCGCTGCGTCGACGAGCTGGGCTGCGAGGCCGTTGGCCTGGACGAGATCTACGACGTCGACGCCGACGTCTACTCGCCGTGCGCGCTGGGCGGCACGATCAACGAGCAGACTATCGACCGGATCAAGGCCAAGGTGATCTGCGGCGCGGCCAACAACCAGCTGGCGACCGACGCGATCGGCGACGAGATCTTCCGCCGTGGCGTGGTGTATGCGCCAGACTATGCGGTGAACGCCGGCGGCGTGATGAACATCTCGCTGGAGATCGACGGCTACAACCGCGAGCGCGCCATGCGCATGATGCGCACGATCTACTACAACCTCGGACGCATCTTCGAAATCAGCAAGACCGACAAAGTGCCGACGTATCTGGCCGCCGATCGTCTGGCCGAGGAACGCATCAACTCCATCGGCAGGATCAAGCTGCCGCACATGGGCAA
Organism: Rhodanobacter sp. K2T2; assembly: GCF_013408815.1. NCBI lineage: Bacteria > Pseudomonadati > Pseudomonadota > Gammaproteobacteria > Lysobacterales > Rhodanobacteraceae > Rhodanobacter > Rhodanobacter sp. K2T2. The sequence continues at coordinate 23,323 of NZ_JACCCA010000002.1, forward strand.
CGGCGCCACGCGCTTCCAGGGCCGCATGCGCGGTCAGTAAGCCACCGCGCGGAGACGCTTCGACGCCGGTCTTTCGAGGCCGGCGTTTTTCATGCGCAGCCCGCCCGGTCGGTCACGTATGCTGGCTACTGTGAATACGATTTCCCACCCCACTTATCGCTGGCGCCGGTTGCGCGGATCGGACCGTTTTGCCGAGTGCGTGCGGGTCTTGTTGTCGCTCGGCGGCATCGTGCTCTGGTGTGTGATCAGCCATCGGTTTGCGGTGGCGATACCCGCGATGCTCGGCGCCATCGCCTGCGCGCTGGCCGAGACGGAAGACCACTGGCGCAATCGCCTGGGCACCTTGCTGGTGACCATGGTCTGCTTCGCCACGGCGGCGTTTGCGATCAAACAGTTGCTGCCCTACCCGCTGCTGTTCGCCACCAGCCTGCCGATCGCGACGTTTCTGCTGGTGATGCTGGGTGCGGTGAGCGGCCGCTACGCAACGATTGCCGGTGCCACGCTGATCCTGTCGATTTACACCATGATCGGCGCCGATCAGCCCGGCGCGCACGCGCTGAACCCGTGGCGCGAGCCGGCGCTGCTGCTGGCCGGCGCGGCCTGGTACGGCGTGCTGTCGCTGGGCTGGAGTATCTTGTCGCCGCAGCAGGCGATACGGCACGCGCTGGCGCGGCTGTTCGACAGCCTGGCCGACACGCTGGATGGCAAGGCCGCGCTGTTTGCGCCGCTGCCCGGCGTCGATCGTCAGGCGCTGCAGCTCGCGCTGGCGCTGCAGAACGAACAGGTCGTGACCGCGCTCAACGATACCCGGCTGGTGCTGATCGATCGCATCGGCACGCGCCGGCCGCGCGGCGCTACCGCGGCACGCCTGCAGCTGTATTTCGTGGCGCAGGATATCCACGAGCGCATCAGCTCCTCGCACTATCCGTACGACGCGCTGGCCGAAGCTTTCTTCCACAGCGACGTGCTGTTTCGCTGCGAGCACCTGCTGCGGCTCGAAGCGCAGCAGTGTCGCCGCCGTGCCGACACGCTGCGGCTGCGGCTGCCGCTGGAGGACGACGTGCAGGCGGCTACGGCGCTGGCCGACGTGCATGCCGCGGTCGATGCGCTACGCGCGCAGCCGCGTCCGCCAGCCGCGCATCTGCTGCGCGCGCTCGACGGCCTGTTGAAAAACATGTCGGCGATCCGCCAGCAGCTGGCCGGCGACAGCCGTGTGACCGCAGCGGTCGAAGAGAACGACAGCGTGCTGCAGGATCCAGGCCCCGGCTCGCTGAGCGACGCCTGGTCGCGCATTCGCCTGCAACTCACGGCCAGCTCGCGGCGCTTTCGCCATGCGTTGCGGCTGGCCATCGCGCTGCTCCTCGGCTACGGAGTGCTGCATCTGGTGCATCCGCAGAACGGCTACTGGATTCTGCTGAGCACGCTGTTTATCTGCCAGCCCAGCTACGACGCCACGCGGCGCCGGCTGTTCCAACGCGTGGCCGGCACGCTGCTCGGCGTGGTGATCGGCTGGGCCATGCTGCAGCTGCTGCCGTTCGGCCCCGCCCAGCTGCTGCTGGTGGTGATCAGCGGCGTGGGATTCTTCGCCGCGCGCCAGCGCTCGTACTCGCTGGCAACGGCGGCGATCACCCTCTTTGTACTGCTGTGCTTCAACCAGCTCGGCAGCGGTTACGAAGTGATGTGGCCGCGGTTGCTGGATACGCTGATCGGCGCCGCCATCGCCGCGATGGTGACGTATTTCATCCTACCCGACTGGCAGGGCCGGCAGCTGCATCACGTGATCGCCGACACCATCCAGACCGACGCGCGCTATCTGACCCAGGTGCTGGCGCAGTACGCCTCCGGCAAGCGCGACGACCTGGCGTACCGGATCGCCCGACGCGATGCGCACAACGCCGATGCGGCGCTGGGCGGCATGCTGGCGAGCATGCTGCGTGAACCCGACCGGCATCGGCAGGACAGCGAACCGCTGCTGCGTTTTCTCACCGCCTCGCATCGGTTGCTCGGACACCTCTCCACGCTGGGCGCGCATCGGCGGACGATCGCCTCGGCCGACGCGCTGCGGGTGTTGAAGCAGGCCGGCGACATCACGACGCAGGCGCTCGACCGCCTCGCCGCCGCACTGGCCAGCCATACGCCGGCCACGCCGTTCGGCGACAGCCACCGCCTGTTCGAGAAGCTCGAGGCCGACGGCGCCGAAGATGACATCGCCACCCTGGTGGTGGGGCAGCTGGCGCTGGTGCTGGCATTGCACGACGAGCTGGCGGAGCTGGGCGTGGCGCTGTATCGCGAGGTTTGATTCGCGCTTCGGCGCGCCTGCGGCCATCGGCTTCACGGCGATAACCCGGCCAGGTTGTAAACTGCCCCGCTACGTTGACGGCCAGTCATCCTTCAGGAGTTCCATCGCATGCGCCCCTTTCCGCTCGGAGAAGACATCGACCTATTGCGCGAAACCGTGCATGCGTTTGCCGACAAGGAGATTGCGCCGCGCGCCGACCGCATCGATCGCGACAATCTGTTCCCCGCCGACCTGTGGCAGAAGCTGGGTGAGATGGGCCTGCTCGGCATGACCATACCGACCGAATACGGCGGCACCGGCATGGGCTTTCTGGCGCACATGGTGGCGATGGAGGAAATCTCGCGCGCATCGGGTTCGGTCGGCCTGTCGTACGGCGCGCACTCGAACCTCGCCACGCAGAATATTTTCCACAACGGCAACGAGGCGCAGCGGCGCAAGTACATCCCCAAGCTGTGTTCGGGCGAATACGTGGGCGCGCTGGCGATGAGCGAACCGGGTGCCGGCTCCGACGTGGTCGGCTCGATGAGCTGCAAGGCCGAGAAGGTCGGCGACGTGTGGGTCGCCAACGGCAGCAAGATGTGGATCACCAACGGCCCGGATGCCGACGTACTGCTGGTCTACATGCGCACCGCGCCGCGTCCGGCCGGCAGCCGCTGCATGACCGCCTTCATCATCGAAAAAGGCATGAAGGGTTTCACGACCGCGCAGAAGCTCGACAAGCTCGGCATGCGCGGCTCCAACACCTGCGAGCTGGTGTTCGAGAACTGCGAAATTCCGGAGGAAAACATCGTCGGCGAAGTGAACGAAGGCGTGCGCGTGCTGATGAGCGGCCTCGACACCGAGCGCGTGGTGCTCTCCGGCGGCCCGCTCGGCATCATGCAGGCCGCGCTCGATCTCACCATTCCGTACGTGCGCGAGCGCAAGCAGTTCAATGCGCCGATCGGCACCTTCGGCGTGATGCAGGCCAAGATCGCCGACATGTACACCGCGTTGCAAAGCTCACGCGGCTTTGCCTACATGGTGGCGCAGCAGTTCGACACCGGCGTGAAATCGCGCATCGATCCGGCCGCCTGCCTGCTCAATGCATCGAAGAATGCCGTGCAGGTCGCGCTGGAGGCGATCCAGGCGCTCGGCGGCAACGGCTATATCAACGACTACCCCGCCGGTCGCCTGCTGCGCGACGCCAAGCTGTACGAGATCGGCGCCGGCACCAACGAAATCCGCCGCATGCTGATCGGCCGCGAGCTGTTTCACGGCAAGTATTGACCCCACTAGCCATGCAGCGTCGTCGCGCCATGCATCGGCGCGGCGACGGTCATATGCAGATCGAAGATCAGCAGCTCGTTGTCGCCGTGGCGAAACCATGAGGCGGGGCAATACAGCCGCTGCTGCGGGCCGAGGTTCCAGTAGCGGCCGAGCAGCTGGCCGTTGACCCACAGATAGCCCTTGGCCCAGCCCGACATATCGATATAGCTGTCGCCGAGCCGGTCGAGTTTCAGCACTGCCTTGAAGAAAATACCCTGGCGCGATGGCTCGCCGAGCAGCGGCTTCAGTCGACGGATAAAGCGCTCGTCCAGCGGCAGGCTGTAGACGTTCCAATCCTCGACCGCCTCATTGCCGAGGCGGATGCCGCCGACGATGCCCTTGCGATCGGCCATCGCCTGGCCATAGCCGACGTGGCCGAAGCTGTCGACGAGAATGTCCAGTTGCGACGCCTCGCCGTCGTCGGTCGCCGGAAGATCGACCCGGTTGCCCGGCCGTAACCGCGCGTGCTGCACGCGCGACACGTAGTCGACGTAATGGCCATCGTGAAATACGGTGGCATAGTCGCGCACCCCGTCCAGCGTCAGCGCCGCCGCAGCACTTGGAATCGTTCGGCGATACAGCACCATGCCATGGTCTTGCGCAAACAGCAGTTCGTTCGCCTGTGGCCGCTTTACGGTCTTGGGTGCCGGCAGGTTGTCCCACAGCGAGGCATAGGCCGCCGGCACGATCGCCGCAAAACGGATCGCCGCCGGTGCCGTCGGGATCGCCGGCAGCGGCGACGCGTGCGCTGCAAGCAGCTTGCGGAAGCGGTGATAGTCGGGCGTGGCTTCGCCGCGTTCGTCGATCGGCGCACCGTAATCGTAGCTGGTGATGACCGGCTCGAACTTCGAGTAATCGTTGCTCGCATTGGCACCCGCGCCGAAACCGAAATTGGTGCCGCCGTGCACCACGTAGAGATTGAACGAACGGCCCTGCTCCAGTAGCCGACGCAGGGTATCGACATAATCGCCGCGCTGGAAATCCTTGTCGCCCCAGTGCGTCAACCAGCCGGGATAACCCTCACCGACCCAGACCGGTGCCTCGCCGGCGATAGCCTGCGCGGCCGCGAAATCGGTATCGCCGTCGAGTCCAAGCGCCGCACCGGGTAGATACGTCCTCTGTTTCTGTATTTGCGCGAGACCGTCGGAAATCGAGAACGGCCCGTCGATACCGCGCTCGCGCCACATCGTGCGCAATTGTTCGAGATAGCTCAGGTCGTGGCCGAACGAGGCGTACTCGTTCTCGATCTGCATCATCAGGATCGGTCCACCACGTTTCGCCATCAGCGGCGCGATGGCCGGTGCGATCGCGTCGAGGTATCGCCCCACGGCCTGCGCGTAGTGCGGATTGCTCCAGGTGCGCACGCAGATATCCGGCTGGCGCAGCAGGTACGGCGGCAGTCCCCCGAAATCCCACTCGGCGCACACATACGGGCCCGGCCTCAGATAGACCCACATGCCCTCCTGTTGGCATAGCTCGATGAAACGAACGAAGTCGCGACGACCCGTCTTCAAATCGAACACGCCGGGTTCCGACTCCAGCGCGTTCCACATCAGGTAGACGGCAATCGTATTGAGGCCCATCGCCTTGGCCATGCGAATGCGATGGCGCCAGTATTCCGCGGGAATCCGAATCGGATGCATCTCGCCGCTGCGGATCTGGAACGGTTTTCCATCGAGCAGGAAGTGCTGCGCGGACAAGTCGAACCGGTGCGGCTTACCGTCCGGCTGCCGATCGATTGTCACATCGCGTGCCATCGTACCGGCCACGATGTGCGAACTCAGCGCCGCCAACGGCGTCAGCGCGGTCAGTCGTAGAAAATCTCGTCGATGCATCGGAGTTCCTTTGGGTGGACGCCGTTACGAACAGATGATCGGGCCGTCGCCGCTGCTTGCGCAGGCACCGCGACTTCAGTCGCGTGAATCCATGCCATTCATCCCTGCCGCGTTGCTTGCGATCGCATCGTGGGCGCAGCGACGCTGTCCAGGTTTTCCGCTGCTGATGGAGGCCGATCACCCGGACGGAACGATTCAAGCGCGAGCGGCGGCCTTCGGCAGATTGTGTCGAGTTCGATCGGCCATGGCTCAGTGCTCTGCCAGCGGCGTCAGCTCCAGGGTCAACACCTCGAACGGCGCAAGCGTCAAGGTGCTGGCGCGGTCGGCATCCAGCTGCAGCGGCAGCGTGCTGCCGCCGGTCTTCCACACGTCGCGCACGCGGAAGCGGCGCGTGGCATCCTTCGGCAGCTCCAGCTGGTGCTGCAGATCGATCACTGCCAGCTGCGTGCGATCGCCCGGGTTACGCAAGGTGACGATGGATTTTCCCGGCGACCACGCGGCCCATCCATAGACGTCCAGACGTCCGGGGTCGCCGCCGATCCAGTGCGTGTCGCGCAGCACGTCGGCATTGGCGCGCGACCATTTCGCCGCGTACGCCAGCGTGTCCCAGTCCTGCGCATCGAGCAGCGACGGCGTGATGTACATCTCCTGCAGCTCGGTGCCGGTAGCGAAGTAGGAGTGCACCTCGTTGGCGAAGTCGTGGCCTGGATCGGTATTCAGACGTGTGTTTTTCTGAGCGTAGATGATGCCGTGGAGCATCAGCGAATTGATCGGGAACAGCGGCCCCTGGATCACGATATTCTCGTAGGTCTGCTGATCGCGATAGGTGATCCACTGTTCGCGCTCGGTGCCCACGCCGGCATGCCAGTCGTCCTCACCTCCACGCCAGATCGAATCCGCATAGCGCAGCCAGAAGGGTGATGCCCAAGTGCCGGTAGTGAGATTGATGAACGTGTCCGGTTTGGCTTCGCGAATATCCTTGATCAATTGGATCGCCGCACCGAAATCGCTGTCGAAAACGCTGCCCGGAAACACCTTGTCAGCATTGCCGGTACCGTCGAACTTGAACTGGTTGATGCCGTCCTTGGTGACCAATTCCATCACGGTATGGTGGAATTGCCGATAGTAATTCGGACCCGACAGCGCGAGGCCACCATCGATGACTTCGTAACCCGACTTGGCGCCGCGGTCGGCACGCTCTTTCGCCGGTGGGCCATAGCCGCCCCAGGGTGACAGCCACACGCCGGGCGCAGCGCCGTATGTGGCCGCTGCATCGCGCAGCGGTGCAAAACCACGTGGAAAATCCTTGCTGAAGTTCCAGCTGCCGGAACGATCGTCCCAGCCGTCATCGAACAGGAACGAATCGAGCTTCACGCCACGCTTGACAGTCAATTCCTGGCCGAAGGCGTTGATGCGATCAAGCGCCTGCGCCTCGGTGTACGGCGTGAAATAGCCGATGTCGTACCACGAGTTGTAATGCAGAAACGGTCGATACGGGTGCGCCCGCTCGCGATCGATGTAGGCAGCAAAGTCACGTCGCAACTGGCCATCGCGCACGACGCCGACTACCGCCGAATAGCTGATCGACTTGCCCTGGTGCAGCGGCAGGCCGCGGGCCATGGTCAGGGCCACATGCTTGCCACGCACTTCGCTGTCCGACAGTGGGTCTTCGAAGCCCAGATATATGCGCCCGGCGATGACTGGCGAACCTTTCACGGTGCCGTCGACCGCGGCGCTCACCGCATCGGCCGGCAGCAGCGACACGCTGGTGATGTGCTCGTCCTGCTTCAGCGCGGTGATCGTCACCACTTCGCGCAGATAGGCCGAACCCTCGCGCTGTACCAGCTGCATGTCAACGCGGAAGCGGCCGTCCGCGTCGCCGAAGCTGGCGCGAATGACCTGCCCCGGCAGGCGATCCGCCAAGCGTGATGCCTTGGCATCCACAGACAATGTCTGCTCATCCGGCGCGGCAAGCAAACGCATGTCGCCCGCGCCGATCACATGTCCGTCGGCCAGGGTCAGCGCGAATGGTGTCTTGATCGCCAGCGACTGGCTGCCGTCATGACTGGCGATCGTCATGTCCGTCAAGTGATCGTCTGTTATTTTCCAGTGGGCCCCGATCGCGGCGTTACCGAAACTTTCCAGGCCCGCATGATTCGCAAACGACGATGCACCGGGCCTTGCCATGCCTGCATCGTCGGCGTAGGTCACACTGACACAAGCAAACAGCGCGCACAGAACGCCCATGGCAAGACGCGAAGCGCGCATCGCCTTGCGCGACGCACGGCGATGGGAACGATCAGTGACTTTCGTCTTGTTGGTATACACGTAAAACATGTCTGAACCCTTGTTGTGATGTGTCATCGCAGGCCATCTCGGCACCTATCCGTCAGCTTGCTCGAGCACCGACGGGGCGCCGTGTCCGAAATGCACTCGGACACGGTCTTGTTCCACTCTGCCGTCAGAACTTCTGCTGGTAACGGAAATACACGTAACGACCGATGTCGTACGACGCGTTGTAGTTATAGGGCGTATCGCTGCCCGATGCGTAGGCACCGTAAACATAGGGAGGGGTGCGATTGAAGACGTTGTTAGCGCCGACCGAGAAGGTGGCATTCCATGGCGCCTTCCAGTACACCTGCACGTCGCTGTAGGTGACCGATGGCACCTGCGTTTGCGGCTCGACACCCACGCCGGGCGCGTAGTAGTCGGGCAAGGTGCAGGGAAATGCCGTGGTTCCGCTGGATGGCGCGTAAGCGCACGCGGCTTTGTACGGGGAGAAATAACGCAGTGTCCAGCTGGCACCGAATGCATGCCAGTCCCAGTTCAAGGTGAGGTTGTCGCGCAGTCGCCAAGAGGTAAGGAAGTTCGCCGTGTTACCGGCGGCATAAATGATGTTCGAGCCAATCGTCGGCAGCTGGTTGAACTTCGCAATGTATGTACCATTCATGCTGAGCTTGAAATCGCCGAACGATGTCTTGGGAAAGAGGTAGGCGGCGGTGAAGTCGTAGCCACTTTCTTTTTGCCAGCCTGCATTGGTCTCCAGGTTCAGCAGGTCGTAGATCTGACCGGTGCCGGCCTGACGCTGGAACTGGCTACAGGCGGACTGGATGCTGTACTGGTAACAGTTCGCCAGCACCTGATCGTTGCTGATGTTGGTGATCAGGTTGCGAATGTTGTAGCTCCACCAGTCGAGCGTGAAGTTGAAACCGGTCAGCCACGATGGGCTGTAGACCAGACCGATATCGGCGTTGTACGACGTCTCCGGCTTCAGATTGGGATTGCCGCCGGTGAAGTTGGTACTGGGCAACGCACCTTCGCCACTGGACGTGATGATGGGCACCCCGTTGCTATCGGTCTGACGGAAGTTGGCCGCCACGCCCGCAATGCCGCCATAACCCGTCAGACAACGCTGGGCGACAAGGGCATTGCCGCCGTAGGCCGTCGGTCCGTAAACGGTGTCACATGGATCGGTGAACGTGCCCGCCGGATATCGGCCCTGATAGAGATCGTTGACGGTAGGCGCACGAAAGCCGGTGCCGTAGCTGGCGCGAAACAATAGATCGTCGAACGGCTTCCAGGTCAGCTTGTACGAACTGTTGGTGCTGCTGCCAAAATTGCTGTAGCTGGAATAACGCCGCGCGATATCGAGATCGAGACTCCTGGCGCCGGGAAGATCCTTCAACAACGGCGCATTGACCTCGGCATATGCCTCATTCAACGAATAGCTTCCGCTGTTGGGTCCTACCCCGCCGTCGGTAGAATAACCTGCATAAGCGTAGGGATCCGGGCTGTCGTAGCCGGACTCCTCACGCCGCTGCACGCCCGTGGCGAAGGTCAGATCACCGGCTGGTAACGCATAGATATCACCGCCGAAATCGGCGACATAGGCCTTTTCATCGCTACCGTAATGCTCGACGCTGTTGATCGACAGATAGTTGAGCATCTGTGGCGTGATGCCACCGGGACCGGCCAGCGGATTGAATGGCACGCAGCCGGCAATGACATGGCCCGGCGTTCCGCACTGCACGACGCCATTGGAGCCCATGAACGACGGTCCCAGCGCGTTTTGCACATTGATCAGGTTGAAATAGCCGGTTCGCGTGTTAATGCCACTGATCTTGCTGTTGTACGTATAGACGTCCCAATTGAATAGATGACCATTCCACTCGAAGTTGCCTTCGAGGCCGAGGTTGTAACGATAGTTCTTGGGATCGTTGTAGCTGCGGTAGGTCGTCTCGGTCATCAACCGCCTGAACTGTACTGACTGAATGCCGTTTAGCGGGTTGTAATAGCTGTATTGGGAAAGCAGCGAGGGAAAGGCGCTGTTGGAACCCATACCGCTATAGAACAGCGGCGAACCGGATTGCGCGGTCTCGTCGTCGATGTTGTAGCCGAGGTTGATATGGCCGGTGATATTCGAGGTGAAGTTGTAACGGCCGTCCAGATACAAATTCTTGGTCTTGTCCTCTGTCTGCAACATGTTGGTACGGCCGGCCAGCCTGTTGTAATTCTGGTCGCCAGCGTTGGCCAGACTGGTGATGTCGCCGTTCGCGGCGTAGGTCGGCTGCACGAACGTGTGGTAGTCATTGATATTGCGTGAGTCACCACCCGGATTGAGTACCAGTGCGGCACCGCCCGGCGCGTTGCTTATATATCCGTATGGACCATATTTGCTCAGGCCGAAATACGGATGCTGATCCGTCCATGGGTAAGCGGAAAAAGCACGATCATCGGCCCACACCGCACCCTGATTCTGATATGAGGCGCTGAATACGATGCTGCCTTTGTCTGTCGCTTTACCGACGGTGAAACTGGTTTGCGTCTGCCGTCCGTCGCTGTGCGGCGAGTATTCACCGTTATAGGTGTTGATCTCCGCGCCGTTGAAATTCTTCTTGGTGATGATGTTGATCACCCCGGCAATCGCATCGGAGCCGTACACCGCGGAAGCCCCGCTGGCCAGCACATCGATACGCTCGACGATGGCCGTGGGGATCACGTTGATATTGGTATAACCCCCATGCGCTGCTCCGATGCGCTGACCATCGACCAGCACCAGCGTACGCGGCGCACCGAGACCACGCAGATCGATGAACGAGCCACCCTGGTTCGGGCCCAGATCACCGGGTGCGGAGTGACTGAGATCGGGTGGCGACATGGACGAGACATTTTGCAGAAGCTGCCCCACCGTGGCGAAGCCCTGCTTCTGAATATCCTGTGCGGTAATGCTGATCACCGGCTGTGCTGCCTCTACATCCACGCTGCGGATGTTCGAGCCGGTGACACTGACCTGCTTGAGGCTTACCGCCTTGTCCGGCGCCGGCTTGTTTTCTACAGGTTTCTTGGTTGCCGCAGCAGTTGTCGTGGTGTCCGCGGGCGGAGATGAGGCATCGGTCTGCGCCAGCGTACTTCCTGCAAACACCAAGCCGCCAACTGTCCATGCCACCTGGATCGCCATCAATGACCTCCCGATGGATGAAGCCAGCAATTTCTCTCCCCTGTTATCAACGATAAAACAGCCACTTTTCTCAATTCGCATGAAATGCCTCTCCCGTATTCGCTGTGGCGCTGCGCAGAAATAACGTTTCCCCTCTGTCGCAGGCCGCTCATGGATACCCGTGAAAAAATCCCGTTCCCACAGACTTTTCCGCACCATCACCAAATTTCAGACGCAGAAATCCGTGCCGGACCAATGAAGGCTCCGGTTTGACTCCCTGCTTTTCAGTCACGCCAGGCGGTGCACTCGAACCCGAGAGAGCAACGCCTCTACCGCTCGCCGTTCGACGAAACCGGTTTCCTCACCCTGTGCGTTGGCGGCACCGCAAGCGACGCCAAGGCGCAGGGTTTCTTGCAAATCCATGCTCCGCGCCATGCCCACGGTCAGGCCCGCAAGCAGGCAATCGCCCGAACCGACGGTGTTGTGGATGTGCTCGAGCTCGATCTGTGCATGCCAGGCACCGCCCGCATCGACCGCAACAGCGCCCAGAGCGCCCATCGTCACCACCGGCATCGCCACGCCCACGCTGTGCAAGATGGTTGCCGCGTGGAGCGCCGCATCGATGTCGACGACAGGATGACCCAGCAGCTCCGTTATCTCATCGCGATTGGGCTTGACCAGAAACGGCTGCACGGTCACGGCATGCCGGAGCACATCGCCGCTGGCATCGATCAGGCAACGCCGAGCGGCATGGCGCACATGCGCGGCCATCTCGGCGTAGGTACTGGCAGCGAATCCGCGCGGCAGACTGCCGGACAGGACGACCAGATCGCTTTCCTCCACACCGCGGCGGAACGCACGCAGCAGCGCGGACTGATAGTTTTCCGCCAGTTCGGGCCCCTGCCCGAGAATCTCGGTGATGTTCCCCCGCGCATCGCGAAGCGCCAGGCAGGTGCGCATGCTGTCGGGAATTTCGATGCCATGAAACAGTACGCCGCGCTCGCTCATGCACCGGCCGATCATATTGCGATGCGCCGCATCGACCAGGCCGATCAGCTGCACTCTTTCCCCCAGCGCCGCGATGGTCTGCGCCACATGCAGACCTTTCCCGCCGGGATACTCTCGTTCGTTGGTGGCGCGGTTCACTTCACCTAGACGCAAGGCATCGACGTCGACCAAGCGATCGAGCGTCGTATTGAAGCCGGCCACGGTAATCACGGATTCGCCTCGATCAGCGCTAGCGCCTCGGCGCTATCGGCCTGACAACTGGTGCCACCGATACCGCGCGTCGAAAGGCTGCCGCAGGCACTCCCCCAGCGCAGACAGTCGATCGGCGGCTGTTGCCGCAGCCACGCATGGATGAAGCCGGCATCGAAAGAATCGCCTGCCCCGGTGCTATCCACCGAGGCCACGGAATAAGCGGGCACTTCGATCAAGCGCTCGCCGTCCAGCGTGGCGCTTCCCTGGCGGCCGCGCTTCACCACGGTGCGTGTGTGCCCGTTGGCCAGTGCGAGCAGGCCTTCCGTGACCGATGTTCTGCCGGTGATGCCGCGAAGCTCCAGATCGTTGGGAAGAAACAGATCGACCCGTTTCAAGGTATCGATCAGATCATCGCCCCATCGCTCTTCCGGATCGAACCCCGGATCCAGTGAGATGGTCAGGCCATGCCTTTGCGCTCGCGCAAACAAGCCGCTGCAACCAAGACGCAAGGACCGCTGCAGATAATATGAAGACACATGCAAATGATCGGCGGCCTGGAGGCAGGCATCACTGACGTCTTCGGCGTGCAGTGCGTCGATCGCGCCCGCGAAAGTGACCAAGGCGCGATCTCGCGCCGTCGAAAGCGACGCGGTGACACCGGTGCGCAACGCCGTATCGCATCGTATCCCGTTCGTATCGACGCCCGCATCGCGCAATGCGGCCAGACAATAATCGCCCCACTGATCGCCGCCGACTTTGCCGACGAAAGCCACCGGATTGCCCAGTCGCGCCAGCCCCATGGCGCAAATCATCGACGAACTTCCAGGCGTCAGCACAAAGTCTTCGGCAAGCACTTCCTTGCCCGGTTGCGGAAAGGCGCTGCAATCCCTGAAGACCAAATCGACGTTGACTTCACCGACGACCAGGATACGTTTCACGCGCCCTCCCGATCCTGGTGGATGGGGAAGTGCTCGACCACACGGGTCAGCACGCCTTGCGAAGGCGTATCGGGCTTCTGTCCCAGCTTCAGGCAGCGGAAGAAAGCGAGCATCTGCCCCACCACCACGTCGGCCAACAGCAAAAGGCCGGCATCGTCATCCGCCGGGTCGGCCAACTCGACGGCAAGATCGTGTGGCCCAAGCATATCCTTGGCGATATCCGTACCCACCAGCACACGGGTCGTACCCAAACGCTTTCGCGAAAGCTCGCGCAGCAGATCGTATTCATACGCTCGTACCGCTTGATCTGACGACAAGAACGCGACCACCAGCGTTTTCTCGTCGATGCTGGACATCGGACCGTGCCGCAGGCCGAGGTAAGTTTCCGCACGCGTGATCACTGCGCCCGTCGTCATCTCCAGCATTTTCAGCGCCGCCTCGTGCGCCGCGCCGAGCGCACCGCCGCTGCCGAGATAAAGCACCGAGGAAAAATCCCCGTCGGCCATCGACGCGAGCGCATCGGCCTGCGTGTCGAACAGACTTTGCACACTGCTGGCCATTGAATCGACCGTAGCCGGCCACGTGCCGTTCTGAGCCTGCTTCGCCAAACCCATGCCGGCGAGCAACAGATTGGTGAAACTGCTGGTCATCACCAGACTGCGGTCGTTGGTACGTTCGTCGAGAACCAGCACCGTGACGCGCGGTTCGTGGCGATAATTCGTGGCAAGTTTGCCCGCGGCATTGCAGGTGATCACGAGATGGCGATAGCCCGGCGCGTCGGCCAAAAGGCGACTCACCACGCTCGCGCTCTCGGGGCTGTCGCCCGAGCGCGCGAGCGAAATCAGCAAACCCTCGCCCGGAGGCAACACGTCGCGCCAGTGCGTCAGCAAGGTTCCGGCGGCGATCGCCTGAACCGGTACACCGATCGCGCGTTGCAGCAGCGGCGCCAGGCACTCACCGATATACATCGAGCTGCCCGACCCGGTCAGCACGACATGCGAAGGCGGCGGCGACAGTGCCTGCTGCAGCGACTCGCGCACAGTCGGATCGGCGAGCCGCTTTGCTGTCTCCTGCCACGTCTGCGGCTGTTGCAGGATCTCTCGCAGCGTGTCGGCATAGCCGCACGACGCCTGCTGCGCCGATGAAAGTGAAAGCAAGGCATCGAATCGCGCCGAATCTTTCTTTTTATTGTTTAAACTTGTCATTTTGCCGGATACAATCGAATATGAAAGGCTAAATCGCCGAAACGAGAGTATTCGAAATGAAACAAAACTTACAAGCGGTTTCGAACATCGGGCAGAAAATTTCCGGGCTGTCACTGTCTCACGGCAAGCGCACCCGGCTGTGGCGACTTCTTTACGCGCATGGCCCCCGTAACGGCAACCTGCTGGTACTTCCGCTGGATCAGGGGCTGGAACACGGACCGACGGATTTCTTTCCGCATCCGCCGGCGGTGGATCCCGAGTACCAGTTTCGGCTGGCGGTAGAGGGCAACTTTTCCGCCATCGCGCTGGGCATCGGTCTTGCTGAAAAGTACATGGGCGATTACTGCGGGCAGATTCCGCTGATTCTCAAGCTCAACGGCAAAACCAATATTCCCAGCGATGCCGAAGCCACGTCGCCTTTGTTCGCTTCAGTCGAAGACGCCGTGCGACTGGGCGCCGATGCGGTGGGTTACACCTTGTATGTGGGCTCGGCACGCCAGCACGATGAAATTCGCCAGTTCGAAAAAGTGCGCCAGGATTGCGAGCGCTACGGTATGCCGCTGGTCATGTGGTCGTATCCCCGCGGCGCGGCTGTGGATGCCAAGGGCGGCACCAATACGCTCTATGCGCAGGACTACGCCGCCCGCGTCGCGCTCGAGATGGGTGCCGACATCGTCAAGCTGCACGAACCCAACGAGAGTACGACCCACGTGCCCGCGCCCTACAGTCAGCTACAGGAAGACGCCGCGACTCGGAGCGCGCGCGTCGTGCGTTCCGCCGGTCGCACCATGGTGCTGTTTTCCGGCGGCGAAAAAAACGACGACGACTCCGCCGTACTGCGCAAGGTCGAGTTCTACCTGCAGTCCGGCGCTACCGGCGTGATGTTTGGACGCAATATGTGGTTGCGTCCCTTCGATCAGGCGCTGGCGCTGACCCGCGCCGTACACGACATCATGGCCAAGTATCCGCGCTGAACATGCCGACTGAAACAATGCCTGCGGCCAATCGAGTGATGAGGTGATCGCATGATCCGAAGCCATAGCTGGTCGCGACAACGCCAACCCCGTGCAAGCCTGGGCTGCCATGTCACCCAGGCCGGCTGCCTGTGCTGCTCGCCGCCGACCGGTGCGGGCACCGTTCGAATCGAAGGCAGCAAGAACCCGCTGAGTACGGCCGGCGGTGAGAGCGGGCTGCGCCTGCAGGATTTCCAGCCGCGCAGCATGCTGCACGTGCCGACCACGCGGATCGAACGCCCGCGTTTTCCGGTGATCGACATGCATACGCACCTGACCTGGTCGAGCCATGTACGCAGCGGCATCTCGGTCGGCGAGGAAATCACCCTGTTCGCCCAACCCGAAGACCTGCTGCCGGTGATGGACCGCAAAGGCGTTCGCACGCTGGTGAACCTCACCGGCGGTGTCGGCGCCGGCCTCGAACAAAGCATCCGTTCGTTCGACCATGCGGCTCCCGGACGCTTTCTCACGCTTACCGAGCCGTCGTTCGACTTGTTTCCCGAGCCGAACTACGCGCAGCTGCAGGGCGACGCCATTGCGCACGCGCAGCGGATCGGTGCACGCGGCCTCAAACTGCTCAAGACGCTGGGCCTGTATCTGCGGGAAAATATCGACGAAGGAGCTCTGGTCGCCGTGGATGACCGCCGCTTTGATCCGATGTGGGAAGCCTGCGCAGGCTACGACATGCCGGTATTCCTTCACGTCTCCGACCCCGAAGCTTTTTTTCTGCCGACCGACGCCAACAACGAACGCTACGAGGAACTGAGCAACCACCCGGACTGGTCGTTCTACGGGCCCGCGTTCCCAAGCAATGCGGAGCTGCTGGCCGCGCGCGACCGGCTGATTGCGCGCCACCCCAAGACGACGTTCGCCCTGCTGCATGTGGGCAACAACGCAGAAAACCTGGAGGCCGTCGCCGCATGCCTGGATCGTTTCCCGAACACGGTGATCGACATCAGCGCGCGCATCGGCGAGCTGGGCCGACAGCCGCGCACGGCGCGACGCTTCTTCGATCGCTATCAGGACCGCATCCTGTTCGGCACCGATGCGGTGCCATCACCGTATGGCGACGATGTACCGCAGCAGCTGTTTGGCGATGCGCTTTACGAAATCTATTACCGGTTCCTGGAAACCGAAGACGAGTACTTCGATTACGCCCCGGCGCCGACGCCTCCACAAGGACGCTGGTCGATCTACGGCCTGGGGCTTGGCGATGCCGTGCTGCGCAAGGTATATCATGACAACGCCGCCCGCCTTCTGCATATCTGACCATGAGCGAAACCCCCACTGCCTCGCCCCGCCTGCTGGTCGAGGAGCGCCGCCGCCTGATCGTTGAACTGGTAGAGCAGCAAGGGCGTGCCACAGTCGAGGAACTGGCGACACGCTTCGGTACATCGACGGTCACCATTCGAGCGGATCTGGACATGCTGGCGCGCAACTCGGTCATTGCCCGCTCGCACGGCGGCGCGCTGCCGATTGCCGCGGCGACGAACGATACCCCGCTCAATATCAAAGAAACCCGCTGGCATGCGCAGAAGCTGCGCATCGGCCAGGCCGCTGCGAAGATGATTCAGGACGGCGAAACGATCATCCTCGATTCCGGCTCCACCACGGTGGAGATCGCGCGGCAAATCCGTCAGATGAAGTTCGAATCGCTGACCGTGATTACGAATGCCTTGAACATCGCGATGGAGCTGTCGGGTCTGCCGCCGATCCGCGTGATGATGCTGGGCGGCCTGCTGCGACAAACCTCGTATTCGCTGGTCGGCCCGGATGCCGAACAGGCCCTGGCGAAGCTTTCCGCCGATCGACTTTTTCTCGGCGTCGACGGTCTCGACCCCGAAGTGGGCGTCACCACGCCGGACCCACTCGAGGCCGCCTTGAATGCGCTGATGATCCGCGTCTCACGCCAGACGATCGCGGTACTCGACGCCAGCAAGCTGGGCCAGCGCAGCCTGTCGGTGATCACCCCGGTGCACAACCTGCATATGGTGATTACCGACAGCAGCGCGGATGCACACGCCGTCGACACGCTGCGGACCGCCGGGGTGCAGGTGCTGCTGGTCTGACGGTTTGTTAGCGGCGCCTCAGCATCGATCAGGGTGGTGCGATACTGGCGCCGGCAGCAGCGCCGGCAGGTGTCACGACAACTACCAACGACGATTGCGCCGACGATCGCGGGATCGTCGGTGCTTTCATCGGCCGCGTAGAAATCAGTCGAACGTCCAGCTGATATCGGCGGTCGCCATGGTGGCCTGCTGGCGCTGCCCGACGTATTGGTCGAGGCCGAACGCGAGCCGCGTGCGCGGTGTGAGCGTCCAGTCCAGCGAGGTGCCGATGATGCCGCTGTCGCGCGCCAGGCCGATGCCCTCGACCGGGGCAAACTGGTTGACGCCGCTGAAGCTGGCATCGAACGCGTCGCCGCGCACGCCGAAGGACTGCTGCCATAAGACTCTGGTCTGCCAGCTGAGCTTACTGCCGTCGCTGAGGGTCCAGTTGCGCGCTGCGCGCAGGCCCGCGCCGGCCTGCCAGCGAGCCGAGGTTTGCGCCGCGGATTTCAGGCCGAAGCCATCCGCACCCTGCTCGTCGAAACCGTCGTGCTGGATCTGCGCGTACTGCAGATTCATGTACGGCGTAACTTGGGTATTGCCCAGCAAGAACCGGTAGCCGCTCTCGCCGTAGGCCACGCCATAGCGACCGTTGCTGATGCTGGCGGTGCCGGCGACCTGATCGCCGAGCTGCACGTAGCGACGGATGTTTTCGCGGTAGCTGCCGACGCCGAAACGGCCCATGGTGTACCACGCGCCATTGATCACGCCGCCGTAGAACATGCCCTCGATCGCGTGGCTGCGGCCTTGATCGGCGCTTTCGTCGAGCTGCCCCAGGCCCTGACTCTGGCTCAGCGCATAACCGATCACGCCGTTGCCGCCGATACGCTGGTCGGCGCCGGCCATCCAGCCGCTGAGGTCGTAACCGAGGCTGCTGTAACCGCTGCGCTGCAGATCGCCGCGATAGCCGAGGCTCTGCGTCCACGCACCGATGCGCGGCGCGTCGAGCAGGCTGACGAAGCGATCGGAAAGCGCCTGCGTGCCGGCATCGATAGCCTGCAGGGTCATCGCGGCGCTGGCGCCGTAGATCTGACCGGACAGACTTTCCAGCGACCGCTGCGCCACGGCTGACGTGGCCGACTGCTGCAGGCTGGCCGCGCCGACCATGAAATCGGTGCTGATCGGTTTCATGCCGGCGGCCGAGGCGGTGGCGCTCGACGAGCCGCTTGCCGCCGCGTTGGCGAGCTGTGCGTCGATCTGCTGAAACGCGCTCTGCACACGCGTTGCGGCGCCGTACGAAGCGGCCGTGTAGGTGACGCCGGGCACGGCGGTCACATTCACTTGTTGCACGTTGAGCCAGGCGCTGTTGGCGTCGTAGGCGAGCGAGGCGGTGAGCATCACGTTGGGCGCGGCATCGAGCGCCGAGAACGTGCCGCTCAGGCCACCCGCGGCATCGAGCACATCGGTATGCGAGTTGACGACGTAGCCCTGGTTCGCACCGGTGACGTAAAGATCGCCGCCGCTCAGGGTGGCGGTGCCGGCCACGTGCAGGGCCGAGCCCAGCGACACGCCCAGACGCCCACCGGCCTGCTGGGTGTAATTGCCGGCCACGTTCACGTTGCTGCTGCCGGCGTTCAGCGTGCCGGCATTGCTGACGCTACCGCCGATCTGCGGCGTGCTGTCGAGCGTGCCGCCGTTGGCAATCGTGACGCTCGCTGCCAGCGAGGCTGCGGTCAATGTGCCGCCCTGCACCTGTGTCATGCCGGTGTAGCTGGAGGGCTGGGTCAGGTTCAGCGTGCCGCTGCCCTGCTTGATCAACCCGCCCGCGCCGCTGATCGGATTGTTCCAACTGGAATTGCCGCTGAAGCTGACCGTGACGTCACCCCAGTCGAAGCGCGCCGGGCCATTCACCGCGCGACCGACGTCGAGCTCGCCGTAGCCGAATGTCGGGTTGGGCTGCGAACCGCCCAGCGGATCGGCCGTTCCCAGCAGGGTCTGGCGCACGAGGTCGTTGCTGAAATACGGATACGCCTGCCACACCAGCGCAGCGGCGCCCGATACCTGGGGCGCCGCCAGCGAGGTGCCTTCGACGATGTAATAGCTGGCGCTCGTTGTCGTATCGTCCTTGCCGCTGACGATCACGTCGCCCGGTGCGGCCAGGCAATAATCCATCGCGATGCCGCACTGGTTGGAATAACTCTCGAGCTGCGTGGGATTGTTGCTGTTTACCGCCACCACGGTGAGCCAGCCTTTTTGCAGATCGGGCGCCAGACTCGGCAGCGCGGCGATCGTGCTGGGGTTGGCCTCGGAATCGTTGCCGGCCGCAAACACCACCAGACCGCCCCAGCTGTTGATATAGGTGTTGTAGGCGTCGTGGAAACTCTGGGTGGTGGCCGTATCGCTGGCGCTCCAGGAAATGCCGCCCCAGGAGTTGTTCATCACCTTGACGCCGGCGGCGATCAGATCGCTGCTGACCTGCCCCAGTGGGTCCGATGAGGTAACCGTAGAAGGCGGCGTGGAACCGTTGTCGTCGCCGGCGTTGTCGTCGATGATCCGCGCCGAGACGATATCCGCACCCGGTGCGATGCCGCCGGGAAATTGAGCGAAGGGCGCACCGGCGGCGATTTCCGACACCCAGGTACCGTGACCGACGACATCGTCTACGCTGAGGTTGTTGGTGGTCGGGTCGACGTAGGTCAGCTCCTTGACGACGCGACCGGCCAACGCGGGATGATTGGCCATCACGCCGGTATCGACGATGCCGATGGTGACACCGGCGCCGTTGAAGCCCTCGGTATGCGCGGCGTACGTATTGGTCAGCGCCAGTTGCGCATCGATCGGCGGCTGTGGCGGTGAAGGCGCCGGTGCGGGGGCTGGAGCTGGTGCGGGAGCCGGCGCAGGGGCCGGCGCGGAAACAGGGGCCGGCTTCACGTTGCCGCCACCGCCGCCGCAGGCATTCAGACCGAGCAAGGCGCCGGCAACCAGCATCCAGTCGCGCGAGCGTATGCCCGCATCCATTCGTTTCATGACGCCATCCCCAGAAAGCGTTTCCATTGACGGCCGCGTTTCGACGAAACCGACGCCAGCCGTCCCCCGCGATTATCTTCTCACAACGAAATCCGAATGGAACACGCCGAAATGCGCACGCCAGCACAACCCCGATCGATTTGCCGGCGCAGGCAGCGGACTGGGATAATCCCAAGGTTATCTATCGGGCGTCTGCGCCTTCTCAGTCCCAACGGAGTTACCCATGTCTGATATCAGCGTCGTCATCGTCGGTGCCAAGCGCACGGCCATCGGTTCCTTCCTCGGCCAGTTCACCGGCGTGCCGACGCCGAAGCTGGGAGCCGCGGCCATTCGCGCGGCGCTGGCGCAATCGACCCTTGCGCCCGACGAGGTCAGCGAAGTGATCATGGGCTGCGTGCTGCCGGCCAACCTCGGCCAGGCGCCCGCCCGTCAGGCGTCGCTGGAAGCCGGCCTGCCGTTCGGCACCGGCGCGACCACCATCAACAAGGTCTGCGGCTCGGGCATGAAGGCGATCATGCTGGGCAACGACCTGATCAAGGCCGGCTCGGCCGCCATCGTGGTGGCCGGCGGCATGGAGTCGATGACCAACGCGCCGCACATGGTCAACGCACGCACCGGCATCCGCTACGGCGACGGCCAGCTGGTCGACCATATGGCCTGGGATGGCCTGACCAATCCTTACGACGGCAAGGCGATGGGCGTGTTCGGCGAGCTGTGCGCCGACAAATACCATTTCACCCGCGAAGAGCAGGACGCTTACGCGATCGAGTCGGTAAAACGCGCGCAGGCGGCCCAGCAAAGCGGCGCGTTCGCCGACGAAATCGTTCCGGTCACCGTGGCCGGCCGCAAGGGCGATGTAGTGGTCGATACCGACGAGCAGCCCGGCCGTTCCGACATCGCCAAGATTCCCACGCTGCGCCCGGCCTTCCGCAAGGAGAACGGCACCATCACCGCCGCCAGTTCGTCGAGCATTTCCGACGGTGCCGCGGCCGTCGTGCTGCTCTGCGCCGACGAGGCAAAAACGCGTGGGCTGAAGCCGCTGGCGCGCATCGTGGCACACGCCACGCACTCGCAGACGCCGGAGTGGTTCACCACGGCACCGGTCGGGGCCATCCAGAAGGTGCTGGAAAAAGCCGGCTGGAGCGTAGATGACGTCGATCTGTTCGAGATCAACGAAGCCTTTGCCGTGGTCGCCATGACGCCGATGCGCGAACTGGGCATTGCGCACGACAAGATCAACGTCAACGGCGGCGCCTGCGCGCTCGGCCATCCCATCGGTGCCAGCGGCGCGCGACTGGTGGTGACCTTGCTGCACGCACTCAAACATCGTGGGCTCAAGCGCGGCATTGCCACCCTGTGCATCGGCGGCGGCGAGGCCACGGCCATTGCGGTCGAGCGGCTCGATTGATGCCTAGCGAAGCGTCGGCGGCCAGCATTCCTATCGCCGACGCCGGCCTGAGCAGATAAACCGGCTTTTAATGTGTATGACGGTTTCACTATAAAAAAGTGGCGTCGTCACAACATACCGGTTATTAATACGCCCGCCAAAAAGGCATTCCTCGGCAATTAGGAGATTCACCCATGAAATTGACGCGCACCCTTCTCGCCTCTGCGCTCGTCGCTTTGCTGGCCGCCTGCAGCAACAGCGCGCAGGATTCCGCACAGGACGCGCAGAAGTCGGCTGACACCGCACAGCAGGCTTCGGATCAGGCACAGCAGGCCGCCGCCCAGGCTCCGTCCACCGAAGCCAATCAGGCTGCTGAGCAGGCCAAGACCTCGGCCGATGCCGCCAGCCAGGCTGCCAATCAGGCCCAGCAGGCTGCCGCCGCTGCGTCTTCGCAGTCGCCTGCCAACAGCAGCACGGCCACGTCGATGTCCAAGGACGCCGCTTCCAACGCCGCCGACCAGGCTGACAAGGCCAAGGACGCCGCCAAGGACGCTGCCAGCAACGCAAAAGATGCCGCCAAGGACGCTTCCAAGGGCAACTAATCCCTCGGATAAAGCCGTAGCAAGTCGAGAGAACGGCCGCCACGCGCGGCCGTTTTTTTTGGCCTGAGCTTCACCACGATTCCCGATAATCCAATCGACCGTCGGCGCCGGTTATCATCGGCGATCGGCCAGTAATGGCACACAGTGACGAGTCTGTCCCATGACCGTGATCGTTTCGCAGATCGACCCCCGCTCCACCGAATTCCAGGCCAGCGCCTCGCAGCTGCGCGCAGTGACCGATGACCTGCAGCGCGAACTCTCGCGCAGCAGCGAAGGCGGGGGCGCCAAGGCCCGCGA
Source organism: Rhodanobacter sp. K2T2 (assembly GCF_013408815.1). NCBI lineage: Bacteria > Pseudomonadati > Pseudomonadota > Gammaproteobacteria > Lysobacterales > Rhodanobacteraceae > Rhodanobacter > Rhodanobacter sp. K2T2. Next base: position 45,916 of record NZ_JACCCA010000002.1, read on the forward strand.
AAAGCACGAAGCCCGCGGCAAGCTGCTGCCGCGCGAGCGCATTCGCGCCCTGCTCGATCCGGGCTCGCCGTTTCTGGAACTGTCGGCGCTGGCCGCGTACGGCATGTACGACGACGCCGCGCCGGCTGCCGGCATCATTACCGGCATCGGCCGCGTCAACGGCGTCGAAGTGGTGGTGGTGGCCAACGACGCCACCGTCAAAGGCGGCACGTATTTCCCGATGACGGTGAAAAAACACCTGCGCGCGCAGGAAGTGGCGTTGGAAAATCATCTGCCCTGCGTTTACCTGGTCGACTCCGGCGGCGCGTTTCTGCCGCTGCAGGACGAGGTGTTTCCCGACCGCGAGCACTTCGGCCGCATTTTCTACAACCAGGCGCGCATGTCGGCGCTGAACATCCCGCAGATCGCCGTGGTGATGGGCTCGTGCACCGCCGGCGGCGCATATGTGCCGGCGATGAGCGACGAGACCGTCATCGTGCGCGAGCAGGGCACGATCTTCCTCGGCGGCCCGCCGCTGGTGAAGGCGGCGACGGGCGAAGTGGTCGATGCCGAAACGCTCGGCGGTGCGGACGTCCATACGTCCATTTCCGGCGTCGCGGATCACTATGCCGAGAACGATGCGCACGCCCTGTCGATCGCGCGCGATATCGTCGCCAGCCTCAATCGAAAAAAGCACATCCCGCTCGCGCTGCTGGCGCCGCGCGAACCGAAATATCCGACTGACGAACTCTACGGCGTGATTCCGCAGGACACGCGCAAGCCGTTCGATATCCGCGAGGTGATCGCGCGCATCGTCGACGGCTCGGAGCTGCACGAGTTCAAGGCGCGCTACGGCAAGACCCTGGTCTGCGGCTTCGCGCACATCCATGGTTATCCGGTCGGCATCGTCGCCAACAACGGCATCCTGTTCGCGGAAAGCGCACTCAAGGGCGCGCACTTTATCGAGCTGTGCAATCAGCGCAACGTGCCACTGGTGTTTCTGCAGAACATCACCGGCTTCATGGTCGGCAAGAAATACGAGCAGGCCGGCATCGCCAAGGACGGCGCCAAGATGGTGACCGCCGTGGCCTGTTCGCACGTGCCGAAATTCACCGTGGTCATCGGCGGCAGCTTCGGCGCCGGCAACTACGCGATGTGCGGTCGTGCCTATGGCGCCCGCTTTCTGTGGATGTGGCCGAACGCGCGCATCTCGGTAATGGGTGGCGAACAGGCTTCGTCCGTACTCGCCACCGTGAAACGCGACGGCATCGAAGGCGCCGGCAAGACCTGGACTGCCGAAGAGGAGGAGTCCTTCAAGGCGCCGATCCGCGATCAGTACGAGCGCCAGGGTCATCCGTACTATGCCAGCGCGCGACTGTGGGACGACGGCATCATCGATCCGGCCGATACCCGCCGCATTCTGGGCTTGGCGATTTCCGCATCGCTCAACGCACCGATCGAGCCGCAGCGCTTCGGCGTGTTTCGGATGTAACACGCGCTACGATTTTGGAGATCCAGGGGAGCTACGGATGATTGTAGGTATCGATCTTGGCACGACCCATTCGCTGATCGGCTGCTACGGCGACTCGGGACCGCGCCTTTTCACCAACGCGCTGGGCGACTACCTGACGCCTTCGGCGGTCAGCGTCGACAGCGACGGCCAGATTATCGTTGGACAGGCGGCGCGCGAGCGGATGGTCAGCCATCCCTCGCTGAGCGTGGCCAGCTTCAAACGATGGATGGGCACCACGCGCGAAACCACGCTGGGCCAGCACCGCTTTCGCCCGGAAGAACTCTCTGCGCTGATCCTGCGCTCGCTGCTCGCCGATGCGGCGGCAGCGCTCGGCGAAAAAGTCACCGAGGCGGTGATCAGCGTACCGGCCTATTTTTCCGACGCGCAGCGCAAGGCCACGCGGGTGGCCGGCGAGCTGGCCGGCATTCGCGTCGAGCGGCTGATCAACGAGCCGACGGCCGCGGCACTGGCGTATGGCCTGCAGGAAAAGCCCGATGGCTCGCGGTTTCTGGTGTTCGATCTGGGCGGCGGCACCTTCGACGTGTCGGTGCTGGAAATGTTCGATGGCGTGGTCGAGGTGCATGCGAGCGCGGGCGACAATTTTCTCGGCGGCGAGGATTTTCTCGACCTGCTGGAGACTACCTGTCTCGCCGACGCGAAACTCGATGCCGAACGAATCACCGCCGCACAGCGCGGGCAGCTGCGCCGCCGGCTGGAGATCGCCAAGCGTGAGCTGGGCGCGAAGGGTCATGCCGGTGTCGAGCTGCGTTTCGATGAACAGTCGATCGACTGGACGATCGATGAAGCCCGTTTCGAACGGCTGGCCGAGCCGCTAGTGCAGCGCATGCGCGCGCCGCTCGAGCGTGCCATGCGCGACGCCAAACTGCAGGCTGCACAGCTGGACGAAATTATTCTTGTCGGCGGCGCCAGCCGCATGCCGCTGGTCGCGCGCATGGTATCGCGCATGTTCGGCAGGCTGCCGCTGCGCCATATCAACCCCGATCAGGCCATCGCACTCGGCGCCTGCGTGGCGGCCGGGCTAAAGTCACGTGACCAGCGACTCGATGAAGTCATCCTCACCGACGTATGCCCGTATTCGCTCGGCACCGAGGTGGCCCGGCGGGACGCGCAGGGTCGTGCGCAGAGCGGTTTCTTTGCGCCGATCATTCACCGCAACAGCACCGTGCCGGTCAGCCGTGAGAAGACTTTTGCGCCCATCGACGCAGGTCAGAAGCTGATGCAGCTGGACGTCTATCAGGGCGAAAATCCGCTGGTGGAAAAAAACATCCGCCTCGGCGAGCTGTCGGTGCCGCTGGATCCCGCACTGCCCGTGCAGGAAAACCTGGTGACCGTGCGCTTCACCTACGACATCAACGGCGTGCTGCAGGTCGAAGCGCTGGTGCACGCCAGCAGCCGGCGTTACGAGCTGGTGCTGGAACAGAATCCCGGCGTGCTGAGCCCGCAGCAGATCCGCGAGCGGCTGGCGGCACTGGAAGAAATAAAAATCCATCCGCGCGGCAAGCAGGAAAACATCGCCCTGCTCGCGCGTGCCGAACGCCTGTACGAGGAGCATCTGAACGCACGCGACATTCTGCAAGAGTGGATCGCGCGCTTTCGCGCCGCGCTGGAAAGTCAGGACGAGCTGGCCATTCGCGAGCATCGCCGTGAGTTCGCCACGGCCATGAATACGCTGGAAGCGCCCTGAATGTCGCCCTTCGCGCGCCTGGGCTTGCCAGCGGATGCCGATGAACGGGCGATCAAGCGCGCCTATGCGCAGCGACTGCGGCAAACGCGCCCGGAAGATGATCCCGCCGGCTTTCAGCAGCTGCACGCGGCTTATCAGGCTGCGCTGGACTGGTGTCGACAGCGCGCGCTGTCGGAGGCCCCTTCTGTTGATACCGAGGCAGCGCCTGCAGGCCATACCGCCCCGTCCGTCGAATCAGCGGCAGTGCCTGTATCGCGATCCATGGCCGAAGATACCTCCGACGCGCGCATCGGCGCGAATCCAGTGTCGGTTCCGGCAAAGACTTTTTCGATGCAAGGCTTCTGCGAGGAGGCGATCGCGCTGGCAACGAAAGGCGACGCGGACGAACTGCAACGTTGGCTCGGCCGTCACCCCGCGCTATGGTCGCTACAGCTCAAGGCCCAGGCTGGCCGGCTGCTGGTGCAGCAGATCTATCGCCAGGAGCCGCCGATGCCAGCGGCGTGCCTGAGTACTGTCCTGCGGTTTTTCGATCTGGATCATGCGCTGGCCGGGCATGATCCGCTGGCGCTGCAGATGCTGCAGCGGCGAACGCAGCTGGCGTGGGAGCTGCAGCCGGAGCACCGCGGCGAACTGGCAGCAAGGCTGCACATGCAGGACAAGCCGGCCAGAAAAAAGCTAGAGCGCACGCTGCGCCAGCTTGCGCGCCCGTTTCACTGGCCGCAGGTGCTGCTGGCCGGCCTCGATCTGACCAAGCCTCGCCGCATCGCCGAAACCGTCGGCCGACTGACTGGCGGCATGCACGACGCCTTGCCTGTATTTATCCGGCGCAATCAGCTGGCGTTCTGGCTGGCGGCGGCAGACCGCACAAAAGTCAGCAAACCACGTCTGTTGCTGGGCCTCTCCCGCAGCATCGCAGGCATGTTCGCCATGCTGCTGGTCGGCCTGCTGTGCGGACTGGTTTTCAGCGTTTATCCCGAAAGATTTACGGCGGGACCTGCGTTTTTTCTGGTCGGCTGTGCTGCTGCCGCAGGCCTGGCCTGGGCGCTGCTGATGGCGTGGCTGCCGCTGGACCACTGGCACTCGCGCCGCGAGGAGCTGCCAGCGCGGTGGCCATGGCTCTGCCTGCTGCTGGTACCCCTGCTATGTACGGCGGGCATGCTGCTGACGATATCGCCCTTCCCTTCGACCAGCCTGCTACTCATGCTTCCCGCAACGCTGCTAGCCATACGTCGTTACGGCCGGCGGCAGGGCGGCGGCAAGATCTTTGCGGTCGGGCGACGCTTTATCTGGATCATCGCAGTAGTGCTGAGCCAGATCGTGCACGCGCTGAAAGAAAGCAACGTTGCCGCGGACGATATCGCGTTCCTGCCGGGCGTGCTGGCTGGCGTCGCCGTTTTAATCTGGTCGATCGATCTGTGGAAAAACCGACGGCGTCTGCGCTTGCGCAGTGCACTAAAACGACCGGAACGGCAGCCGACGTAAAAGAATCCTGCTCGAAAGGCTCTGCCGGCAGAACCTTCACTGATGTTAAGCCGAGGGCTCTTCGCCGCGCAGGCGCACGTCATTGGGCAGCATGTCGACGCGTCCGACGTGGGCTTCGCGCTGTGACTCGAAGAAGCGCTGCACGTGCTGGCAGACGTTCATCGTGTTTTCGCGGGCGATGGCCGAGACCAGGAACCACGGCTGGGTCCACTCGAGTTCGGCGATGATTTTTTCGGCGACGGCCTGGCGCTCGTCTTCGTCCAGCATGTCGGCCTTGTTCAGCACCAGCCAGCGCGGACGCTCCAGCAGCTCGGGATTGAACTTGGCCAGCTCCTGCTCGATCGCACGTACCTGTCCGGCCACATCGATATCGTCGACCGGCGCGATATCGACCAGATGCAGCAGCAGGCTGGTGCGCGCCACATGGCGTAGAAACTGGATACCCAGGCCGGCACCATCGGCCGCGCCCTCGATCAAACCGGGAATATCGGCGATCACGAAACTCTGATCGACACCCAGACTGACCACGCCGAGATTCGGCACCAGCGTGGTGAACGGGTAGTCGGCTACCCGCGGCGTGGCGGCCGATACGGCGCGAATGAAGGTCGACTTGCCGGCATTCGGAAAACCCAGCAGACCAACGTCGGCGAGCAGGCGCAACTCCAGCTTCAGCTCGCGCGCTTCGCCCGGCGTACCCGGCGTGGCCTTGCGCGGCGCCCGGTTGACCGAGGTCTTGAAGTGGATATTGCCCAGACCGCCCTTGCCGCCCTGCGCCACCAGCATGCGCTGGCCGTGGCTGGTCAGGTCGCCGATCACTTCGTCGGTATCGACATTGGTGATCATGGTGCCGACCGGCACGCGGATGGTGGTGTCCTCCCCACCCTTGCCGTACATCTGGCTGCCCATGCCGTTCTCGCCACGCTTGGCCTTGAAGCTGCGCTGATGGCGGAAGTCGACCAGCGTGTTCAGACCTTCGTCGGCGACCAGCCAGACCGAGCCGCCAAATCCACCATCGCCGCCATCCGGGCCACCGAAGGGAATGAATTTTTCGCGGCGAAAGCTGATGCAGCCATTGCCACCGTCACCGGCAAGAACTTTGATATTGGCTTCGTCGACGAATTTCATGCGTAGGTCCGGGAAAATAAAGCGGGGAACGGGGAACGGGGAACGGGAAAGTCATGGTAGCTCCGGCTTCGGCTCACCGTTCCCTGTTCCCCATTCCCCGTTCCCGCTCTAAAAATGAAAAACCCCGCCGAAGCGGGGCGTTCGATATCGCATCGCTGGAGGCTTACGCCTGAACGACGTCGACGAAGCGGCGATTCTTGTCGCCGCGGATCTTGAACTGCACCGTGCCGTCAACCAGCGCGAACAGCGTGTGGTCGCGGCCGAGGCCGACGCCGGTACCCGGATGGAACTGGGTGCCGCGCTGACGCACGATGATGTTGCCTGCTTCGATGGCCTGGCCGCCGTAAATCTTCACGCCCAGGTATTTCGGGTTCGAATCGCGGCCGTTGCGGCTGGAACCTACGCCTTTTTTATGTGCCATGACTTAAGTCTCCAGATGCTCAGGCGTTGATGCCCGTGATTTCGATTTCGGTGAAATGCTGGCGATGTCCCTGCTGACGCTTGTAATGCTTGCGGCGGCGGAACTTGATGATGCGAATCTTATCCGCGCGACCATGCTTGCGAATGGTGGCGCTGACGGTGACTCCATCAACCAGCGGTGCGCCCACAACGACCGACTCACCGATGCCATGCATCAGCACCTGGTCGAAGTTGAAGGTCGCGCCTTCTTCGGCGTTCAGCAACTCCACGCGCAGGACGTCGCCCTGCTGTACGCGGTACTGCTTGCCACCGGTCTTGATGACTGCGTAACTCATCGTATTGCCCTTCTTTAGTTATTCTCTTGGGTACCGCCATAGCCCAATCACGGCTTGGCGAACCGCGGATTATAACGACCTGAGCCCGCGCTGGTCAAATACTGACCACGCCCTCGTTCCCGACGCCCTACCGTCTTGCCGGGGCGACCCTGCTCACTGGCCGGCTGGCGTGGTTTTCGGGGTTCCGGAAGCGGGCTTTTTGGCGGTGGTGTGGTGCTTGGCCGGCGTCTTGGATGGCGTCGTCGCCTTTGCCGCGGCGCCTTTCTTCGTGGCGGCGGCTTTTTTGGCAGGCGCAGCCTTTTTGGTGGTGGTGTGCTTTTTGACCGGCGTATGCCCGTGATGATGCCGGGAGGACGAGGTGGTGTGTGGTACGACCGCGACATCCGCGGCGTCGGTCGCATCGGGGCTCGAGTCCTCGGAAACGGTAGCTGAGGAGCCGGCGGAGGCCGGGTTTCCGACGAACGACGCCGGGCAACGACCGTCTGCCCCGAGCGTGCCCGCCTGCTCGAGCTTGGCAATCATCTGCTGGGTATGGTCGTGACTCCACTGCTGGCCGGCCTGATTGGCTTCGGCCAGGGCCAACGGCATTTCCGTGAGCACCTTCTGACCCAGTGGGGAGCTGTAGAACTTCACCATGCCGTCCACCTCGTCGGCAGTGAAATGCTTCTGGTAGATCGGCACAAGGCGGCCGACAAAGTCCTTGCTGCTGTTGTCGTCGATATAGTCCTGCCAATAGTTGGAGGACACGCACGGCAGCGCCTGCTTCATGCTGGTGGCGACCTGGGTATTCATCTGGCTCAACGACTTGCCCAGCCCGATCGCGTCCATCAGCCGACGAACCTGCTGCTCGGTGGGCTGCGCGGCAAAGACCTGGGCGGTCGCCACTGCCAGCACAATGCCGGCAACAAAGCCGAGACGCTTGCGCATTGCCATCTATCTACCTTCCGTTCGAAACGACTTCGTGATCTGAGCTTCACATAGTAACCAGATACGTCGCCCGGCCCGCAAACCGCAGCTGACTGCCGTGACCTCCGGCCCGATCGGCACGGCCGATCCCTAAGAGCCTGTTCACGATCGCCCCGTGCTCGCGCTGTCATCGCTCGGCGACATCGGCCGAAGACGCACACAAGGACGCCACAACCCAGGTTGTTATAGTCCACCTCCACCCCAAAATCCGAGCGTCATGGACACGATCAAAATCCGCGGCGCACGCACGCACAATCTCAAAAACATCGACATCGATCTGCCGCGGGACAAGCTGATCGTGATTACCGGCCTGTCCGGCTCCGGCAAATCGTCGCTGGCGTTCGACACCATCTACGCGGAGGGCCAGCGGCGCTACGTCGAATCGCTGTCGGCCTATGCGCGGCAGTTCCTGTCGATCATGGAAAAGCCCGACGTCGATCATATCGAAGGGCTGTCGCCGGCGATCTCGATCGAGCAGAAATCCACCTCGCACAACCCGCGCTCCACCGTCGGCACGATTACTGAGGTATACGACTACCTGCGCCTGCTGTTTGCGCGCGTCGGCACGCCGCGCTGTCCGGACCACGGCATTCCGTTGGAAGCGCAGACGGTGAGCCAGATGGTCGATGCGACCCTGGCGATGGACAGCGAGAAGCGCTACATGCTGCTGGCGCCCGTGATCCGCGAGCGCAAGGGCGAACACGTGCAGGTATTCGACCAGCTGCGCGCGCAGGGCTTCGTGCGTGCCCGCGTCGATGGCACCGTTTACGACCTCGACGCTGTGCCGCCACTGACGCTGCGGCAGAAGCACACCATCGAAGCGGTGATCGACCGCTTTCGCCCGCGCGAGGACATCAAGCAGCGGCTGGCTGAATCGTTCGAGACGGCATTGCGGCTCGGCGACGGGCTCGTCATCGTCGTCGATATGGACGATGCCAAGGCGAAAGAGCAGATGCTGTCCTCGCGCTTCTCCTGCCCATTGTGCGATTACTCACTGCCGGAGCTGGAGCCGCGGCTGTTTTCGTTCAACTCACCGGTCGGTGCCTGCCCGGATTGCGACGGTCTGGGTGTGACCCAGGTATTCGATCCGGCCCGCGTGGTCGGTCATCCCGAGCTGAGCCTGGCCGGCGGTGCGGTGCGCGGCTGGGATCGGCGCAACGCGCATTATTTCCAGTTGATTCTGTCGCTGGCGGCGCACTACAAGTTCGATGTGGACAAGCCATGGAAGTCGCTCTCCGCGGACGTCCAAAAAGCCATCCTGTTCGGCAGCGGCAAGGAAAAAATCGCGTTCCGCTACATCACCGAGCGCGGCGGCAAGGTCACCCGCGAGCATGCGTTCGAAGGCATCCTGCCGAACCTCGACCGGCGCTATAAGGAAACCGAATCCGCTGCTGTACGCGAGGAGCTGGCCAAGTACATCAGCGACAAACCCTGCCCCACCTGCGACGGCCAGCGGCTGAATCGCTCGGCGCGCAACGTATTCGTGGCCAATCATGCGCTGCCGTCGCTGACCCATCGCTCGATCGACGACACGCTGACGTTTTTCGAGACCCTGAAGCTGACCGGCTGGCGCGGCGAGATCGCGGCGAAGATCGTCAAGGAAATCCGCGAGCGGCTGACCTTTCTCAACGACGTCGGTCTCAACTACCTTACCCTCGATCGCCAGGCCGACACGCTGTCGGGCGGCGAAGCGCAGCGCATCCGGCTGGCGTCGCAGATCGGCGCCGGCCTGGTGGGCGTGATGTACGTACTGGACGAACCGTCAATCGGCCTGCACCAGCGCGACAACGAGCGCCTGCTCGGCACGCTGACGCGTCTGCGCGACCTCGGCAATACGGTGATCGTGGTCGAGCACGACGAGGACGCCATCCGCATGGCCGACCATGTGCTCGATATCGGCCCCGGCGCCGGCGTGCACGGCGGTGAAGTGGTTGCGCAAGGCACGTTCAAGGATCTGCTTGCGTCGCCTCGCTCGATCACCGGGCAATTCATGTCGGGCAAACGCGCGATCGAAGTGCCGAAGGAGCGTCGTCAGCCGATCGACAAGGCGTCCTGGCTGCATCTGAAAGGCGCCAGCGGCAATAACCTCAAGAACGTCGACCTGGCGATTCCGGCCGGCCTGTTCACCTGCGTCACCGGCGTTTCCGGCTCGGGCAAGTCGACCCTGATCAACGACACGCTGTTTTCGCTGGCCGCATCGGAACTCAACGGTGCCGGCACCACGCCGGCCCCGTACGCATCGATCGAAGGCATGGACCTGTTCGACAAGGTGGTCGATATCGACCAGTCGCCGATCGGCCGCACGCCGCGCTCCAATCCGGCCACCTACACCGGCCTGTTCACGCCGTTGCGCGAGATGTTCGCGCAGGTACCCGAAGCCCGTTCGCGTGGCTATACCGCGGGCCGCTTCAGCTTCAACGTGCGCGGCGGCCGCTGCGAGGCGTGCGAAGGCGATGGGATGATCAAGGTGGAGATGCACTTTCTACCGGACGTCTACGTGCCGTGCGACGTCTGCGCCGGCAAGCGGTACAACCGCGAAACGCTGGCCATTCTCTACAAGGGCCACACCATCGCCGACGTGCTGGACATGACGGTGGAGGACGCGCTGAAGCTGTTCGAGAACGTGCCGACGATTGCGCGCAAGCTCGATACCTTGCGTGCGGTCGGTCTGGACTACATCAAGCTCGGCCAGAGCGCGACCACGCTGTCCGGCGGTGAAGCGCAGCGCGTGAAGCTCTCCAAGGAGCTGTCCAAACGCGACACCGGACGCACCTTGTACATTCTCGATGAGCCGACCACCGGCCTGCACTTCCACGATATCGAGCAGTTGCTCGACGTGCTGCACCAGCTGGTCGACCAGGGCAATACGGTGGTGGTGATCGAGCACAACCTCGACGTGATCAAGACCGCCGACTGGATCGTCGATCTCGGCCCCGAAGGTGGCGCCGGCGGTGGCCAGATCCTGGTCGCCGGCACGCCGGAAACGGTGGCCGCCACGGCCAGCTCGCACACCGGTCATTTCCTCGCGCCTCACCTCAAAGCGCACAAGGCCAACAAGGCGGCGCGTGCTCCCGGTGCCGAGAAGCGCGTGAAGGCCGCGACCAAGCACATCGCCTCGGCCGACAAGCATCATCCGCTGCCGCGGAAGAAGCGCTCGTAAGCGCGGCGGCGGATAAATAAGGCGGCGCGCTTTTCGGCTTGGCCCAAGCATGAACCTTGCGCGCTGCCGCCATTGCGATGCGCGCCTAGCTGCTGTATGCGCGGCGCGACAGCTGGCTGGGCATCATTGATGCCGGCACGATGATGGTGATCCAACACCGAGGTAGCGCCGCCACAGTGCGGCGTGGACGACGCCGCGCAGAGCAGGGACGGATCGAGCACGATATGGCGGATACGCTGGCGCTTCCAGGTATAGACGATGTGCACCAGCTCATCGCGCGTCTGGATCACCGCCGGATAGGAGAACTCCGCGCCCGGCTCGTTTTCCAACGTGAGCGCGCGCGTCCAGTGTTCGCCGTCGCGCGACAGCGCAACGGCCAGCACCCCGCGGCCGTCCCACCAGTCGGTGCCATGCGGCGTCGGGTTGTAGACCAGCAGGGCGCGACCGTCTTTAAGCCGCACCGCGTCGATGCCCGAATTCGGATTGGCCACATCCAGCAAGCGCAGCGGCGACCAGTGTCGGCCATCGTCCTGCGACCACGTGCTGAATAGGCGATTTTGTCGCGTACGGCCAATCGCCTGAAGCGTGTCGTGCGGCCAGCGCAGCACGCTGGGCTGAATCGCCTCGATGTGTTGCGGATTGGGCACCGGCTGGGCCTGTGTCCACTGCTTGCCGCCATCGATTGAGCGCTCGAACTGGATGCGCCAGGCTCCGTCTTCGCGACTGGTCGAACTGACGATGCTGCCATCGGCAAGCTGCACCGGCTTGTTCTTTATCGGCCCCAGCACACCGTCGGGAAGTCGACGTGCGCTACGCCAGTGCGAGCCCTGGTCGGATGATGTTTTCAGCATGCCCCACCAATGCTGCGGATCGGGCCCGACCTTGTAGAACAGCAGCAGCGGGCCGTGCCGCGGCAGAAAAAGCACCGGATTCCAGCACGGCAGACGCGTGCCGTCCGGCTGTACGCCATCGGCCACTTCCACCGGTTCGCTCCACGACCCGGCGAGCTTGCGCGAAAGCCAGATGCCTACGCTCGGATCGCGCTCCTGCCTGCCGCCGAACCAGGCCGCCACCAGCGCGTCGGGCGTTTGCACGATAGTCGATGCGTGACTTTGCGGGGTCGTCGGCATCGTCGCAACAAATTCGCGCAACCGCACCGCATCGACCTCGCCGTGCAGGACACCGACAGGTAGCGCGAGCAGCGCAAAGGCAAGTCGAATCTTTTTTCGATTCAATCGGTTTTATCCTGATTATTGGCAGAGAAAGATAGCTATTTGGCGGCTTTAATGGATACCATCGAATAGACGTTTTTACTTCCAAATAAAGTTGACTGAAGAGCCCCGTAATGAAGCCCTCCCGTGATCGAACCAATCATTGTCGTCATCTCCACCGCCGCGTACTGGCCGGCGTATTGGCCGTTACCCTTGCCTGCGCCGGCACCGCCGCGGCGGAGAACTTCATCGACGTGACGCCGTCGCCGCAGCAAACGCACTGGCAGGATCTCGAATTCGGCGTGATCGTGCACTTCGGCACCAATACCTTTCTCGACCGCGAATGGGGCGACGGCAACGCCGACCCCGCTGTGTTCAATCCCGACCAGGTCGATCCCGGCCAATGGGTGAAGGCAGCCCAGTCGGCCGGAGCGAAGTATCTTGTGCTGGTGGCCAAGCACCACGATGGCTTTGCGTTGTGGCCCACCGGCCAGAGCGACTACTCGGTAAAGAGCAGCCCGTGGCTGCACGGCAAGGGCGACTTGGTGCGCATGACCGAGCAAGCCGTGCGCAAACAGGGCATGGATTTCGGCATTTATCTGTCGCCGTGGGACCGCCACGAACCGCGCTACAAGGACGCCAAGGCCTACGACGTTTTCTACGCCGCGCAGATGGACGAGCTGATCCAGAATTACGGACCGCTGACCGAATGGTGGCTCGATGGCGCGGGCAGCTCGGGCCATGTCTACGACTTCAAGAAATACATCGAGGAACTGCGCACGTACCAGCCCAACACCATGGTGTTCGCCGACGTGGCGCTTTTCGATTACGGCGACATCCGCTGGGTGGGCCAGGAGGACGGCCACATCCGTGGCGAAAACTGGAACGTGATCGATCGCCATGGCGAACTTCGCTGGCGCCCGGTGGAGGTGGACACCCCGCTGCACAAGCTGCAATGGTTCTGGCACCCCAACAGCGACACCACGCTCAAAAGCGTGCCCGAGCTGATGGACATTTGGGAAAACAGCGTCGGCCTGGGCGGCCAGCTGATGCTGGGTCTGGCGCCGAACCGGCACGGCCTGCTGCCAGCTGCCGATGTGGCGCGCCTGAAGGCCTTTGGCGAGGCACTGCAGGCGCGCTACGGCAACGACAGCGATCTGGCCCGCCGGCACCTGCCGACCGATGCCAACACCGCCGCTGCGCTGGACGGCAACGACGACACCTTCTGGTCGGCGCCGGAAGGGTCTCATCACGCCGAGCTGGAGGTGGACTTTGCCCAGCCGGTGACCTTCGATCGCAGCCTGTCCAAGGAATGGCTCAATGCGGGTCAGCAGGTGCAGAAGTACACCGTGCAGGCATGGGTCGACGGCAGCTGGAAAACCGTCGCCAGCGCCGAGGCGATCGGCCACATGAAGATCGATCGCTTCGCGCCGGTGACCACCAGCAAGGTACGCCTGAACATCCTTTCCAGCGTGGGCACCGCGCATATCCGTGGCTTCGAGTTGTTCGACGTGGCTGAACCGGCCAAGCCCTGACACGTCGTCGATGAACCGGGCTCGGCAGTCCAGCGTGCGGCAGCAAAGCGATATGCGCCGCGCGATACGCCTGCCCTTTCGCCAGCCGGCGGCGCGCGATGGCGGTATCGAAGCGGCGCGTCCGCACACCATGCGTCAGTGCGCCGGCACCGACCACACCGGCTGCGCCGAGCCGGTGACTTTGGCATCGTGGCTCGTCTGCAGATCGAAGATCACCAGCGTGTTGTCGCCGCGCGCCAGCCACGGTGCCGGCACGTACAGCGAACGCTGCGGACCAATATTCCAGATACGGCCGAGGTTTCGGCCATTGACCCAGGCTGCACCCTTACCGAACGCACTGACATCCAGGTAGGTATCGGCCGGCTGCGCCACGTGCACGCGCGCCCGGTGAAATGCCGGGCCGTCCACGGCGGCGGCGGTCCACCCGTGCAGCGCATCGGGCGAACGCATAGGCAGCGGATAGACCTGCCAATCGCTCAGCCGCTTGCCGTCCAGCCAGACCGGATCGACCAGGCCGGCACGCCCATCGGCCAGGTGCGGGCCGTAGTTGATGCGTCCGGTATTCTCCACCAGGATATCCAGCGTATGGCGGCCCGCGCCAAGTGTGATTGGCAGCGTTTCCTGTTTCAGGGCGCGATCGGCCGTACCCACCTGCTTGCGATCCACGTAGACCGCCGCGTAATCGCGCACATTGCCCAGATAGAGCTGCCCCTTGACCGGCCCGCTGACCTGGGTGCGGTAGAGGATGTAGCCGTAATCCTGGCCGAACTGCTCCATCGGCGCCGGTTGGTCGACATGGATGGGGTCGGGCAGGTTGTCCCACAACGACGCCGACTCGCCCAGGGTGATCGCCGGCAGCGTCATGAACGGCGTCGGCTCCGGCAGCGGCGGTGGCGTGACGCCGGTCGCCCTGGCGATGACCTGACGGAACAGCGCGAACTTGGGCGTGGGCCGGCCGGCTTCGTCCAGCGCCGCGTCGTAGTCATAGCTGGTGGTCTGTGCGACGTAGTGATCGGCCGGGCCGCCCTGGTCGTTGGCACCGTTCATGAAGCCGAAGCTGGTGCCGCCCTCGAACATGTAGAGATTGACCGAATCGCCCTGCCCCAGCATCCACGCCAGTTCGCTTGCCTGCTGGACGGCGTCGGTGTGCGCGTGCTTGCCGCCCCAGCCATCGAACCAGCCGGCCCAGTATTCGCCCACCATGCGCGGTTGCCGCGGACGAAAGGCCGCGAGTTTCGCCAGCGCGCTTTTCGCCTCGCCGGGCGCAAAATTGGCCACCGCCAGCACGCCGGGCAAGGCATCGTTGGCCAGCATGTCGGCGCCATCGGAGGTGAACAGCAGGTTCTGGCCCAGCCCGGCGCGAACCAGCGATTGACGGATGTCGTCCATGTACTGCCGGTCATTGCCATACGAGCCGTATTCGTTCTCCACCTGCACCGCGACGATCGGCCCGCCGCGCGCGGCCATCAACGGCGCCAGCTCCTGCCCCAGACGCTGGAAATACGTCTCGACCGCCGCGAGGTAGGCCGGATCGCGCGTGCGCACGCGCAGGTGCGGATCGGCAAACAGCCAGGCGGGAAAACCGCCGGCCTCCCACTCGGCGCAAACGTAAGGGCCCGGCCGCAGGATCACGTTCAGCCCCTCCTCCTGCGCCATGCGCACGAAGGCAGCCACGTCGTTGCGTCCGCTGAAATCGAACTGGCCGCGCTGCGCTTCCACCGCGTTCCAGAACACATACGTCTGTACCGTATTGAGCCCCATCGCACGCGCCTTGCGCAAGCGATCGCGCCAGTACTCTCGCGGGATACGCTGAAAATGCATCGAGCCGGAGATGATCTGGTACGGCTTACCGTGGCTGACGAAATGATCGCCCTGGATGACGATCGGGCCGGCCGCGACCGGCGTATCGGCCGCGGCTGACCTGCCACAAAAGCCGTACAACACCGCACACAGCGACAGGCTCAGCAGGACGCTCTTCATACTGTTTCGCCGAATGAGGGTGGCAAATCGACCGCCGCCGATCCGTAATGTTTGTTCGGCTTGTCGCCCATCACGAACAGCAGATGACCGCCCGCCGCCAGGTCGGCGTGTCGGAACCAGGTGCGACTGTAAGGCTGGCCGTTCCATTGCACCGACTGGATGTATGGCCGGTCCGGCCCGTTGTCGCGCGCCTCGATCACCAGGCGGCGCCCTTGCGCCATCGTCAGCTCCGCGCGGTCGAACAGCGGACTGCCCAACACATAGGTGGCACTGACCGGATCGACCGGATAGAAGCCCAGCGCGCTCAGCACATACCAAGCGCTGATCTGGCCGCAGTCGTCGTTGCCCGCCAGCCCGTCGGGCTGGTCGCGATACATGCTCTCGCACAACATCCGCACGCGCGACTGGGTTTTGTAATGCTGGCCGGCATAGGCGTACAGATACGCCACATGATGGCTCGGCTCGTTGCCGTGCGCGTACTGGCCGACCATGCCGGCGATATCCGGCGGCGCGTCGGGCGGCAGGGCCGAACTCATGTTGAACAGGTGATCGAGCTTTTTGACGAAAGCATCGCGGCCGCCGAACATCGTCATGTAGTGATAGATGTCGTGCTGGTTCAGGAAGGTCGCTTCCCACGCATTGCTTTCCGTGTAGTCGCGCCATTTCTTGAAGTGACCCAGCCCACGCGGGTCGAACGGGGTCATCCACTGCCCGTCGGTCGCGCGCGGCTGCATGAAATGGTTGGCCGGGTTGAACAGGTGCCGATAGTTGCGCGACTGCGCCAGCAGGGTGCGGTGGTCGTCCATCGCGCCGGCGGCCTTGGCCATTTGCGCCACGGCCCAGTCGTCGTAGGCGTATTCCAGCGTCTTGCTGACCGCCTCCTCGACTGTGTCGCTGGGCAGGTAGCCGAGTTTGCGGTACTGGGCCAGCCCACGGTAGTCATCTTGCAGAGCGCGCTGGCGATAGATCGGCCAGGCGCTGGTGTAGTCGATGCCGGTGAAGCCTTTGGCCTGCGCCTCGGCAATCACCACGGCCGAGTGGTAGCCGATCATGCAGCCGGTTTCCACGCCCTGCAGCGGCCACACGGGCGGCCCGGCCGGACTCTCCTTGGCCATGCGCACCAGGCCGTTGACCAGATCCGGAACCCGTTCGGGCTGGATCAGGGTGAACATCGGATGCAGGGCGCGATAGGTATCCCACAGCGAATACGTGCTGTAGTTGTGGGCACCGTTCGGCAATTGATGGATAGTCATATCCATGCCGCGGTAACGGCCATCGACATCGCTGAACAGCGAGGGGGCCAGCATGGTGTGGTACATCGCGGTGTAGAAAATCCGCTGATCGCGCGCCGACGGCGTGCTGATGCGCACACGCCCCAGTTCGCGCTCCCAAGCCGCCACAGCCGCCGCGTGCACGCCGGCGAAATCCCAGCCGGGCAGTTCGGTGTCGAGATTGCGCACGGCGTTCTCGACGCTGACCGCCGAAATGCCCACTTTCACCAGCAACGGCGTGTCGTGCGCATCGGGGTAATACAGAACCGTCTTGAGATTGGTGCCGCTGGCATGCCGCGCGGTGGCCGCGAGCGCCGTGTCGTTGGCGTACACCTGGGCGCGGGCGAACGGCCGCGACAGCTTCATCGCGAAATAGATATGGCGGCCATCGGCCCACTCGTGCACGCGACGTCCACCGGTCAGCGTGCGGTCGTCGACCACGGTCAGCTCGGCATCGGACACGCGCGTGGGCGTGGTCGGGTTGTCCTGCATGCCGTGGAACAGGTCCACCACCAGATGACCGCTCTGCCCGGCCGGAAAAGTGTATCGATGCAGGCCGGCGCGCTCGGTGGCGGTCAGCTCGGCGCGGATGCCGTAATCTTTCAGCAGCACGCTGTAGTAGCCCGGCGTCGCGGACTCGTCGGCATGGTCGTAGCGCGAGCGGTAACCGGCCTGTGGATTTTCCAGGCTGCCCGGCACGATCTTTACCTCGCCGGTGGCCGGCATCACCAATACGTCGAGCATGTCGCCAATGCCGGTGCCTGACAGATGGGTATGCGAAAACCCCATGATCGAACCATCGTCACGGTAATAACCCGAGCACGAATCCCACACGGCGTTGTACGTGTCCGGACTGAGCTGCACCATGCCGAACGGCAGGCTGGCGCCGGGAAAGGTATGGCCGTGTCCGCCGGTGCCGATGAAGACATCGACGTGCCGGGTCAGGTCGGCGAGCGCGGCGGCGGCGCCGGCGGAAGACTCCATCGCCTTCGGCGGCAACGGCAGCGCGGCGGCGAATCCGTCGCTGGCAGCGGCCAGCGCAAAGGCGATGGCGCCCTGCAAAAAACCTCGACGTGTAAGCATGCATCATCTCGGGTCGGGCCACCGCACGGCGATTCAAGCCTTCAGCAGCGCGGGATGGCGTTGGTTGATATCGACGATCAGCTCGCCGAACAGTGTGTTGGCCCAGGCGAACCAGGGACGGGTGAAATGGGTCGGGTCGTCCTGGTCGAAGGCTTCGTGCATGAAACCGGTGCCTGCATCGGTATCGCGCAGCCACGCCAGGCACTGGGCGATCTCGGCCGGCTCGTCGCTGGTGAGCGCGCGCATCATGATCGACATCGGCCAGATCATCCGCAGCCCTTCGTGCGGGCCGCCGACACCCTCGGCGGCGCGGCCTTGAAAGAAATACGGATTGCGCGTGCTCCACACCCGTGCACGGGTGCGCTGGTACAGCGGGTCGCTGCGCTGGCAGCAGCCAAGATAAGGCAGGCCCAGCAGGCTCGGCACGTTGGCGTCGTCCATGAACAGCTGGTTGCCATAACCGTCGATCTCGTAGGCCCAGTGCGCTTCGCTGCCGGCTTCGCGCATCAGTCCGTCGCGCTGCGTAGCCTGTTCCACTTCCGTAGCCAGCGCCTCGCAGCGCGCGGCGAAATCGTTGTCGTGATGGATCGCGCGGCTCATCTGCGCCAGCTGGCGCAGCGACACCGTCGCGAAAAGATTGGACGGCACCAGCAACGGATAGAGGCAGGCGTCGTCGGACGGACGGAACATCGAGTGAATCATGCCGTTGGGCCGCGTCGGATTGCCGTAACCCGCCAAAAACTGGGTCTCGGTCGGCACCTCCGACACGCGCTGAAAATGATACGGGCCGCGGTCGTGCTTGCGCTGCTGCTCGACGAAAGTGGACAGCACGAGGTGCATGGCCTGGCGCCAGTCGTCATCGAACGGCTCGGTATCGCCAGTGGCCTGCCAGTAACCGTGCGCCAGCCGAACGGGATAGCACAGCGAGTCGACCTCCCACTTGCGCTCGCCCACGCCCGGATACTTGTCCGTCACATCGTGCACGGACCAGCTCAGCGGCGAATCGTGCGGGCCGGGCATGAAGGCATTGGCGTAAGGATCGATACGGATGCAGCGCGCCTGGCGCCGGATCAGACCGCGATAGAGCTGCCGCAGCGCGGCATCGCGCGACGCCAGCGGCAGATAGGGATGCACCTGCGCGGAAGAATCGCGCAGCCACATCGCGTCGATGTCGCCGGTAATGACAAACGTATCCGGCTTGCCGTCGAGGGTGCCGATCTGCACCGTGGTATCGAGCGTGTTGGGGTAGCAGTTTTCAAACATCCACGCCAGCTTGGGATCGGCGATGCTCGCGCGCACCGCGGCCAGCTGACGCTCCACCGCCTGGCTGACGAATTTGCGCCCGGACGGCGGCGGACGCTTGCTCGTCAACCGCGGCGCGGCGGCAGCCAGAGCAACACCAGTACCGGCACCCAGGGCCGATGCCGCGCCAGCCAGCCCCATCCATTTCAACAGCTCGCGACGCGTCGGCATGCTTTTACTCCCCGCCTCATCAGTGCGGCAGCACTTGCTGACCGGTAATCGCGAAATCGGCACTCACACCAGGAGCTGAGTCGGGCTGGCCGCCACCGACGAATACCTGATACTGGCCGGCACTGACCGCACGCGTGCCGCCCTCATCCACCGTGCTGAGATCGCGCGCGGACAGCATGAAGTGCACATGACGCTGCTCGCCGGCCGCCAGATGCACGCGCTGGAAACCCACCAGCGCATGGCGACTGGCCAGCGGCGTCTGCGGCGGCACCAGGTAGACCTGGACGACCTCGTCACCCTCCCGTCCACCATCGTTGCGCACGTCTACACCGACGTCCAGCGGCTGGCCGGCGGTCAGCTGCGTGGACGACAGCGTCGGCGCGGCATATGCAAAATGCGTATAGCTGAGGCCATAGCCGAACGCATACAGCGGCGTGCCGCGGAAATAACGGTAAGTGCGGCCTTGCATGGCATAGCTGACGAACGGCGGCAGGTCGCGACTGGAGCGATAGAAAGTCACCGGCAATCGTCCGCCGGGGTTGTAGTCGCCAGCCAGTGTCTGCGCGATGGCCACACCGCCCTGCGCACCCGGATACCACGCCGCGACGATCGCATCGGCGTGCTGCTGCGCCCAGTTCAGCGCCACCGCGCTGCCGGACATCAGCACCACGACCAGCGGCTTGCCGCTGGCGGCGACACGCTGGAGCAAGGCGTCCTGCGCAGGCGGCAGGTCGATGCCGGTGCGATCGCCGCCGTCGAAACCCGGCACGTCGATTTGCAGTTCTTCGCCTTCCACATCCGGCGACAAGCCGACGAAAGCCATCACCGCATCGGCCTTGGCCACCGCGGCTGCCGCTTCGGCGAGCTGCGCCGTCGCCGGCGCCAGCCATTGCAGTCGGATGCCCTGATCCTGCCCGCTGTGCACCAGTTCCAGCCGGATCGCATGCGGTTGCGTGTCGGCAAAATGGAGCGGCACCTGCAACGCACCGGCGCCGGTGCGATCGCCCAGTACCGGCTTGCCATCGACAAAAAGACGTACCGGATCGTGGCCGGCGCAGTCGAAACAGCGATCCACGTGCACCGCCAGTACGTAGTCGCCCGCGCCGGGCGGCAGCAGCTGGCCATCCCAGCGCACCGCGTAGCGGTCGGCGCGCAACCCTTCGGCCGGCGCGATGTTGTCCCAGTCGAAATCGATCCGTCTGTCGGTGCGCCGCACGGTCGGCGAGCCGCCGAAGTCGGTGTTGTCGAAATAGCTGCCGGCCAGCCCTACCCGGCCCTGAGGATCGCGCAAGGCGGTTTCGGGAACCGGAATCGGCACGGCAGCGGCAATGGGCGAGCCCTGCGCATAGGCCACGCGGTCGGCACCGAAGCGATCACGCAAACCTTGCAACGGCGTGACCGGTGCGCGAGGGGTACCGTGATAGTTCGCTTCCAGCGTTTCCAGCGTATCGGCATTGGGCCCGACGACCGCCAGCCGTGTATCGGGGCGCAGCGGCAAAATGCCGTGCGCGTTTTTCAGCAGCACCATCGACTCCAGCGCGGCGCGGAGCGCGAGCTGCCGGTCGGCCGGCGTATCGACCTGATCGGCGCCGATCATCCGGTAGGGATCAGCGGATGCCGGCGCCAGCTCGCCCAGCCGGTAGCGCGCACTGAACAGGCGCACCAGGGCGCGATCGATCACGGCGCTGTCGAGCTGCCCGTGCTGCACGGCCTGCGTGAGATCGGCATAGGCATGGCCGCAGTCCAGGTCGGTGCTTGCACGAATAGACGCCGCCGAGGACTGCGCATTGTCCGGTTTGAAATAATGGGATTTGGTCATGTCGTCGACCGCATCGCAATCGGACACGACAAAGCCGCGAAAGCCCCAGTCCTTGCGCAGACGCTGATCCAGCAGCCAGGGGTCGGCGCACACCGGCGTACCGTGCAGCGCGTTGTAGGCGCACATCACCGATTCGGCCTGGCCCTCGACGATGGCCGCACGAAACGCCGGCAGATAGGTCGCCTCCAGATCGTGCGGCGACACGTCGATATCGAAGCCGTGCCGACCCGCCTCCGGCCCACTGTGCACGGCCAGGTGCTTGGGCGTGGCGATGGCGCGCGGATGCGCCAGGTCGTCGCCCTGGATGCCGCCGATGAAACCCACCGCCAGCTTGCCGGTGAGGAACGGGTCTTCGCCGTAAGTTTCCTGGCCGCGGCCCCAGCGCGGATCGCGAAAAATATTCACGTTCGGCGACCAGATCGTCAGCCCCTGGTAACGGCCGTGATCGTGGCCGGCACCGATGGCGTTGAAACGCGCGCGCGCCTCGGTCGACACCACCGTGCCCACGCCGTGCAGCAGCCACGGGTTCCAGCTGGCGGCCAGCGCGATGGCCTGGGGGAATACCGTGGCGTAACCGCCACGGGCCAGGCCGTGCAGACCCTCGCCCCACCACTCGTAAGCGGACACGCCAAGGCGCGGTATCGCCGGCGCCCCGCTCTGCGTCTGGTCGACCTTTTCGGCCAGCGTCATCTTCGCCACCAGCGCTGCGGCGCGCGTATCGACAGTGTCATTCGCGGCATTGGCCGATCCACCCGCCAGCGCGAGGATGGCGATGATGCCGGCGACAGCAACACGGGGCGTCGTCATCGCCGTGCCTCCATATCCCGTACCGCGCTGGCCTGTTCCAGCGACGGCTGAACGTTGCCAGCCTTCGCTGTCGGTGTGCCTGCCAGCGTGCTGGTGGCGATAGCGTCAGCCAGGGTTTGCCAGTGCAGCGCATGCTGCAGCGCGTCCAGCGACGCGGCGCTTTTCACGTGCAGCGTTTTCGTTTCGCCGGGCAGCAGATCGAACGCGTTGTCGGACAGCTCGGCGTCCAGATCGCCGAAGGAAATCCATACGTCGCGCGCCAGTGCATCGGCGCTCAGGGTGAGCTGATAACCATCACCGGTCTGCGCCAGCGACGCGTGGATGCCGCCAACCGGCCATGTCAGGTTTTTCGGCTCGTCGAAAAACACCAGACTACGAGACAGCGAGCGATCGCCGTCCATCCAGTCGAATACCGCGAAGGTCTTTTTCGGATCGCCGCCGTGCAAGAGCTTGGCGTCGGGATAACTACCCACCGGCGTACTGGACAGCGGTGCCAGCGTCAGCTGGCCCTCGGCATGCGCCAGCACCTTGCCATCGAACGACATGACCCGCATGCGCCAGTGCGCGGGCATGGCAGTGGTACTGTCGGACACCATCGACACCGCGGTGGTGCCATGGTTGCGCAGTGCGGCAAGCATCTGCGGCGCATAAAAACGGCGGGCGTGGAACTGCAGCGCTTTCCAGCGTCCGAAATAGTCAATGCTCGACCACGACGCTCCCGGCCACACGTCGTTGAGCTGCCAGTACAGCGAGCCCATCGCGTGCGGACGCGACGCGCGCAAATGTTCGGCGGCCAGTTCGATGCCGTGCGCCTGCATCACCTGGCTGAGATAGACGAAGGTGGCGAAGTCTTTCGGCTCGCCATACGCGCGCCGTATGTACAGCAGCAGGCGCTGGTTACCATTGCCGCTGTCGTATTTCTGGTGCGCGCGCATCACCGTCGATTCGCTCTGGCGGTCGGCCGGATCGGTGAAGGCCTCCACGGTGCGCATCACCGGGAACGACTGCAGGCCGTATTCGGACTGGAAGCGCGGCGTGACGTCGAGATATTCCTCCACCGGCTTGGCCTTGCCCGACCACACGTCCCAGTAGTGATAGTCGCCGTCGTCCAGCACGTTGGCCGCGCCATCGTAATCGGTGCTGGGCGTACTGGCCCAGTAGGGCACGTCCGGCGAATAGCGCGCGACCACGTCGCGCAGCACATTGCCGAACAGATTGACCATGCCGGTGACGATGCGCTCGCGCTCGTCGGGGCTGATCGACAGCTTGAAGGCCTGGCGGTCGGCCCAGGATTCCCAACCCGTCTGCACCTCGTTGTTGCCCGCCCACAGCACGATGCTGGGATGATCGCGCAATCGCGTGACCTGCTCGATCGCCTCCTGCCGGGTGTTTTCGCGGTAGGCCACATCGTAAGGCGGTATCGCACCGCCGAACATGAAGTCCTGCCAGACCATCAGGCCGAGCCGGTCGGCCTCGCTGTAGAACGCATCGGGCAGGTAATAACCGCCGCCCCACACGCGCAGCATGTTCATGTTGACGTCGTGCGCGGCAGCGAGCACCTGGCGCATCTGCGCATCGGTGGCCCGTGTGGGGAAACTGTCGAACGGGATCAGGTTGGCGCCCTTGGCGAACACAGGGATGCCGTTGACCACGAACGCGAAACCCTTGCCCCAGGCATCCTTATCGCGGCGCAGCGTTACCGTGCGCAGGCCGGTGGCGTGCTGGGCGCGATACACCTCGCCCTTACCGTCGCTCAGCGTGGCGACGAAGGTATACATGTCCTGAGCGCCGTAACCGGTCGGGTACCACAGGCGCGGTCGATCGATCTGCAGCGGCACGTTCAACGTGTGACGACCTGCCCCCATCGTTACCGTGCGCGTGGCGCTGGTCAAGCGCTGGCCATCCGGGCCGATCGCCTCCACCGTGGCCTGCAGCGGCACGCTGGTATCGGCATCGACATCGAGTTCCACGTCGACTTGCGCAACCTCTTTGGAGATGTCGGTTTGCGCGACGTGGAAATCGGCCACGCGCAGCCTGTTCCAGCTGTCCAGATGGACGCTCTGCCAGATGCCTTCGGTGACGATGCGCGGGCCCCAGTCCCAGCCGTACTGGTACTGCGCCTTGCGGATGTAGTTGGCGGTCTGCTTGCCCTTGGGCTCGTCGCCGAAAGCGGAGTCGAACTCGCCCGGCAACGCATAAGGCTGCTTGAGCAGCCACGGCTTGAGCCGCTTGATCGGCGAATACAGACGTACCTCCAGCGTATTGCTGCCGGCATGCAGTACTGCCTTGGCCGGGATGCGCCACTGTCGGAACATGTTGTCTGTGCTGGTCAGCTTGTGGCCGTTGAGATAGACGTCCGCAAACGTGTCCAGGCCGTCGAACACCAGCTCCACATGCTCGTGCGACAACGTGGCGGAATCGACCCTGAACGTCGTGCGGTACTGCCAGTCGGACAAACCGACCCACTGGATGGCCGCCTCGTTATCGCGCACGAACGGATCGCTGACCCGTTTATCGCCGAGCAGATCGGTCTGTACCGTGCCCGGCACCGTCGCCGATTGCCAGCTCGTGGTGCCCGGATGCACGGCGGCGGCGCTATCGCCGGGAGCGAGACGGTATTGCCAGCCCTGATTCAATGACTGACGATCCAGCGACTGCCGGTCGAGCGGTACCTGCGCGGCGACACTGGAATAAGCCGCTGAAAGCAGGATCGCCGCCAGCCATCGGCAGCGGCCGATGGCTAACGCGCGCGCAGGCATGTGCCGGGACATCATGGTTCGGTTTTCCCCGAGGAAAGGTGAGAGACGGCGGGCTTCGCCGTCGGAATCAGTTGCACCGTGCCGATGGCGTAGAGCGGGCCGTTCGACGGCGCCGTGAAGCGCATGCACAGGTCGTGCTGGCCGCTTTGCGCAGGCAGGTCGCCGCGCAGATTCAGGCGCGTACCCAATGCATCACCCGCCGGCAGCGGCAGGCGTGTCAGCACCGCGCCGTCGCAGCTATCCAGCCGCACTTCGAGTTCGCCGAAGGGCGTGGCTCGCGGATAGCCGATCACCTTGACCTGGTCGTGGGCCAGACCGAAGTTGCGCGGCAGGCGCGCCGCGTCGACGCGTATCGCGCCGATGCCGTCCAGCCGCGCGGCCGGGTAGATCTTGCACGCGCGGAAGATGTCGGCGTTGTACACGGGAGTATCCGGCGCAGCGAGGTCCGGCAGCAGCGGCAGGCGCAGGCCGCTGTCGCCATCCGGGCAGGGTCGAAGCTCAATGCTGGACAGCGTCCGCAGGCTTTCGTCGTCGAAGCGGCGGCTGCGCGTAGCCGCCAACGCCGTACCGTCGGCCGCGAAGGCGCGCGCGCGTACCGTGGCCGGCAGGCCGAGGTCGAACGGGCCCGCATAGCGCGCCGATGCCGGCGTGGGCTCGCTGCCATCGGTGCTGTAATGAATCTGGCCGTAGCCCGCAGAACCGTCATCGACCTGGTTGCCGAGCGCGATGCGTGCCTTGCCGCTGGACAGCGTTGCATCGACGCTGCCGTCGAGCGTGATGTCCACCGCAAAGGCACTGTCGGCGTACGGGATGCCCAACGCGCGGTATCGCTGCAGTTGGGGCGCAAGGCGGGTCAGAAAACCGGGCCAGTCGCGCTGCGCCGGCATCGACCACGCCACTTCCGAAAACGCGTCGATGCGTGGAAAAAGCGCGTGGTCGATATGCCAGGCCGAGGGCAAAAACTCCGACCACAGCGTGGCTTCAGTGCCCAGCACGTGGCCGGCCTGCGCCGCCGTCAGCGAGCGGTCGATGGGATCGAAGGCATACACTGTTTTCAGCGGCAATACGTCGTAGCGTCCGTTGGGTTCGTCCGCGCGCAGGCTTTGCAGATGATCGAAATACAGCGAGCCGCCGGGCGCAAGCACCACGTCGTGACCCAGGCGCGCCGCGTCGATGGCGCCCTGCGTGCCGCGCCAGGACATGACCGAGGCGCTGGCCGGCAGACCGCCTTCGAGTATCTCGTCCCAGCCGATCAGCCGGCGGCCGTGCTTTTCCAGATACTTGCCGACCTGATCGATGAACCAGCTCTGCATCGCATCTTCGGTTTTGATGCCGAGTTGCTTCATCTGCGCCTGCACGGCAGGTGAAGCCTTCCACTGATCCTTGATCGCCTCGTCGCCACCGACGTGGATGTAGGTCGAGGGGAACAACGTCATCACCTCGTCGAGGACGTTGTCAATGAAAGCCAAACTGCCGGCATGGGTAGCGTAAAGATAAGGATTGACGCCCCAGTCGACCGACACCGGCGGACGCGCGCCAGTCACGCCGACGCGGTCAGGGTACGCGGCGACGGCCGCCTGTGCATGCCCGGGCATGTCCAACTCGGGCACTACAGTGATATGCCGCGCCGACGCGTAGGCCACGATGTCGCGCACCTGCGCCTGGGTATAAAAGCCGCCGTAGCGTGCAGGCTCGCCATGCGCGCCCGCACCCGGCGGCGTGCGCCACGCGCCGGTGGTGGTGAGTTCGGGATAACGCGTGATCTGCAGCCGCCAACCCTGGTCGTCGGTGAGATGCCAGTGAAAAACATTGAGCTTGTGCTCGGCCATGGCGTCGAGCAGATGCTTGACCGTGTCGACGCTCTGGAAATGTCGGGCCGAGTCGAGCATCAGGCCGCGCCAGCGGAATCGCGGCCAGTCACGCACGCTCATCGCGGGCACGGCGACCGCACCGTGGCGATCGTCCGGAGTCAGCAGCTGCCACAAGGTCATGGCGCCGTAAAACAGGCCGGCGCTATCGCGCGCGGTGAGGCTTATGCCATCGCCATCCACCGTCAGCGCATAGCCTTCGGGCTCGGTGACCGGTGCGTCGCTGGTGAGCGCCACGCGGATCGCATGCGGCGATGCCGTCGATTCCTGCCGAACGCCCAGCTTCAGCGAACGCGTGTGCTGCAGCCGGGCGGCCAGATCCTGCACGGCAGCGAGTGCCGCCGTGTCGCCCGTCGGCACGGAAAGCACGGTATCGCCGGTTATTTCAAAGCGGCCGTCGTGCCGCTCGACCTGCGCCGGCATGGGAATCAACGGCAGCGGCGGCGCCTGACCGGCCCGAGTCAGGACCGGGGTTGCCAGCATGGCCATCGCCCATCCGATAACGAGCCCCAAGCGCCCTGCTGTGCTGCGCCGCACAGGACCGCCCTGCGCTGACGACCGGCCGGTCGACACTGATTTCATCACGCGCTCCGTTTCAACGCTTCACGATGGGCAGGGCATCCCAGATCTTCGGATCTTCCGCACCCAGCACCCAGGAACAGAAACCTTCCAGGTTGTACTGATGCACCAGCTGCAGGCGGTCGTTGAAACTGTGCGCGTCGGGCATGAAGACCCACTCGCGCATGTCGTCGCGATAGAAGTAATACCAGGACTCGTGTTCCACCGGGTCCCACTGGATCTGCGCACCCTGCTCCTTGGCCAGTGGGAACGACGCATCGGCGTCGATGTAGTCGGCACTGATGTTGGAGGCCTCGGTGCCATCGGCCTTCACCGGATTGCCGGTGAACCAGTGATAGCCGTACAGGGCGATACCCAGCGAAAGCTTCTCTTTGGGTACGTATTTGAGCGCGTAATCCAGATGCTTGAGCATCCACGGCAACGCATCGACCGGGCCCGGCGTGGTCCAGCGGGTGTGCTGGTCGTAGGTCATCAGGCAGATCAGGTCGGCGTACTTGCCCAGCGCAGCCAGATCGTAAGCGCCACGCCAGTATTCCCACATCCACTTGGAAAACTCGCCTTCGCCGGCGTGGCCCGGCGCATTGGGCACCACGGCGATCGACAACTGCAGTCCGTGCTTGTGCAGCGCCTCGGCCGTTTGCCTGGCCATCAGCGTATAGGCATCGCGATCGGTCCACGAGATGCTCTCGAAGTCGAACTGGAAACCGGTGTAGCCGTATTCCTTGGCCTGCTGCAGCATCGAGTCGATCATCTGCTGCTTGGCGGTTTCGTCATGCAGCAGATCGTGAAAGCCCTTGCGGCCTGCCGTCATCGAAATGATCGGCATCACCGGCAGGCGATGTTCCTTGGCCACTTTCAGCACATAAGGATTAGGGCCGCCGTTGACCAGGCCCTGGCTGTCCACCCCGTACCAGGTGGGCACCAGCAGGCCGATCTTGTCGACGTGGGCAATCATCGAGTCGACCGACTTTTGCGTGTTCATCATGTAGAACAAGGCGGCCGGCTCCGCGGCATGTGCGGTATGTGCAGCACCGCCGAGCATCATGGCGGCACACAGCCACTGGAAGAATCTTTTCATCATGGGTTCCCGTTACTTGAATCGATACCAGGCATCGCGATGCGAAAAACATAGGCGCCCTCGCCCGACGGCTTACCCGGCAAGTGGATGTGCAGACCATCGGCACACTGGGTTGTCTTGAGCGTGCGCCCGTCGGCCAGCAGCGTGACCGCACCGGCATGGTCGGACGGTTTGATCGAATGGATCACCGATTCGGCGTTGTCCGGCCAGCCCAGCTCGATGGCATACAGCGCACCCGGCCGGGTGGTGAAGCGAAAATCATCGGCGGTATAAGGTTTGGTCTTGATGTCCTGAAAACTTCCGCTGGCCACCTCGGTAGGACCTTCGCCGAACACGCGCCAGGGTCGGGTGTCGTAGATGGCCTGGCCGTTGACCTTCAGCCAGCCGCCGATAGCCAGCAGAATGTCGCGCTCGGCGTCGGGAATGGTGCCGTCGGCGCGCGGACCGATATTGAGCATCAGGTTGCCGTTCTTGCTCACGACATCGGCCAGCAGGTGGATCAGCACGGTGGGCGACTTGTAGGTATCGCCGTCCACGTAGCCCCACGACTTGTCGCTCACCGAGGTATCGGTTTGCCAGTGACGCGCCTGGATGCCGGCCAATTGCCCGCGTTCGATATCGAGCACGCCGGCACCTTCGGGAAAATCGCCCAACTTGTAGTTGACCACCACCCCATCGCGCTTCGCGCCCTGGTTGTAGTAGTAGGCCAGCATCTTCGGCAGCGTGTTGCGGAAAGTCGGATGACCGATCCACCAGTCGAAATAGATCATGTCCGGATGGTAGTCGTCGATCAGCTCGGCCGTGCGCGCCAGCCAGTCGTCCAGCCACGCCTGCGAGACGTAGGTCCAGTCCTCGGCAAGTTTCTGGTCGTCCTTGGACAAATGATCTTCCGCCGGGCCGTACAGTCCTGCGTAGCGCGGATCGTTGACGTCCGAATCGACATGCCGGCCGCCATCGAAGAACCAATCGTGCTCGGCGCGATGCGAGGACACGCCGAAGCGCAGGCCCTGCGCACGCACGGCTTTTTCCAGCAATCCGATGATGTCTTTGTGCGGCCCCATCTGGGCGGCAGTCCACTGCGACAGTTTGGAGTCGTACATCGCAAAACCGTCGTGGTGTTCGGCAACCGGCACCACGTAACGCGCGCCGGCGGCCTTGAACAAGGCGGCCCAGGTCGAGGCATCGAAGCGCTGGGCCTTGAACAGCGGAATGAAATCCTTGTAACCGAATGCCGACAGCGCGCCGTACGTAGCGATTTGGTGGAGATATTCCGTGCTGCCCTTTTGGTACATCAGGCGCGGATACCACTCGCTGCCGAATGCCGGCACCGAGTAAACGCCCCAGTGGATGAAGATGCCGAACTTGGCATTGTCGTACCAGCCGGGGGATCGGTACGTTTCCAGCGATGCCCAGTCCGCGTGGAACGGACCGTCGTCCATGTGCCCGGCAACACGACTAAGAATGGCGCTGCGTTCAGGCGCGAATTTTGCGGCCGCGTCTTGCCATGCCTGATCGGCCTGCCGTGGCGTGAGCGTGCCGGCCGTAGGCGACGTGGGCGACGGCGACACCGCATCCGCCTGAGACGGAAGCTGACAAGACAGACCGATCAGGGCCGCACTGGCGATCGTCGATAATTTCATGCGAACCGTGTCTCCGTAACGGGGGGATCGAAAGTGCGGGTTAGATGCGACACATGGCTGTAGCAACGCCAAAGCATTCCACCTTCGCCTGTGGCGCGTTCCACCGTTCGTTTAAACAGCATGGCCAACGATGAAGACCCTAGGCCTCGGCGTTGGCAGAATATCCTGCATGGGATGCACTGGGAGCAGGGACAACGAAGTACCTCCCGATAACCACCTTTGCTGCGGGAATCGTGCACGCGTTGCACGCGTCCGGAAAACATTTCTACGGCGCCAGGGCAACTCGTCCAGGTCAGATCGCACGCTCTTTGCATCAGCACCATCCATCGTGTCGCGCGGGCCGCAAGCGATAGCTCCGCCAAAAAAAAGACACTGGCGACAGGAGAAACTTGGGAGAGAAATATCCCGCCGCCAGTGTTAACGCACACGTTGCATCAAAGCTTGAAGTTGAAACCGATCGAGTAGGTGCGTCCGTTCTTGTACTCGCCGATCGGCGCGTATTTCACCTCGTTGTACGAGTAGTAAGTCGATTCGAGCAGATTGGTCGCGCTCAATGTCACGCCCATCCAGTCGTTGATCTGGTAGCTGACGCTGAGGTCCAGCTCCTTGTACTGGTCGGAGAACTGCTGCGCATCGAGCCGACCGATCTCGGTGAAATAGGGCGTGCGCCAGCTATAGTTGACACGTGCGGTCCAGGGCCCGTTCTCGTAGTAGGGAATGATGTTGATGGTGTCTCTGGACAGATACGGCAGGTTCAACCCCGGACTGGTGTCGGCATGCGCGTAGGTGTAGTTGGTCTGCAGGCCAAAGCCGTAGCCAAGATCCTGCTGATACATCAAGGAAATACCGCGAACCTTGGCACCAGACACGTTGATCGGCGAGGTGATCGAATAGACGTTGGTCTGGCCGGTGGTCGGGTCGAGATAAGAACGATTGGTGGTCGTATCGACGATGTAGTTGCCGATCTTGCGATAGAACAGCTCGGTAGCCAGCAGGCTGGCCGGGGCAAAATACCACTCGCCGGCCAGATCGAAATTGGTCGATGAATACGGTTTCAGGTTCGGATTGCCCGCGCTGCCGGTGTAGTTTCCGCCCGTGCCATTCAACGACACCGCACCGGCCAAGTCCTCGTAACGTGGTCGCGCGATGACCTTGGAAACGCCGAAGCGCACGACCTTGTTCTCATCGAGGTCGTAGGCGATGTTGAAGCTCGGCAAGGGCTTGTAGTAGCGGGTCTTGCCTTGCACCAGGTAATACGCGCCGCCGTTGCTGGATTGGTAGTAATTGGACTTGTCGGTGGTGTCCACATAGCGCACACCGAAGTTGCCGCGCAAGCCGTTGTCCTCAAAGTTCAACTGCGCATAGATATCGCGAGTGATTTCACGGACGTTGAAGATCGACGGATAATTGAGGGTGTAGGCTCCCTGCGGCTGGCTCTTGAGATAGGCCTCCACATCGGCCAGATTCGCCGTCGGCCAGTTGTTCAAATCCCCGCCGGCATTGAGACCGTCGAACAAACCACTCGGCGCCGTGCCCGGATTGAACTGGCTGAGCGAAATGGCATCAGTGGTGTTGATGCGGTTGCCGGAAGCGTTCTGCAGGTTGTCGTGGTTGATGTACTTGAAACCCATCTGAAGCTGGTTTATCGGGCCCCACTCAAGGTCGCGGCTGGCGTCGAACTGCGCATAGCGCTCGCGATCCTCGGTCTGCTGGTAATCGATGCCGCCTGCCTGATATTTTCCATCGATGTTGGCACCCGGCGCCGAACCCGCCGGTGCGGCGGGCAGACCCCAGTTGGCGGCCGAACCGTTGTCGTAATTGACGGAGGTATCGCGACCGTTGTATCCGAAGTTATAACCGCCGGACTGCAGCAGGTACTTCATCAGGTATTCCGGATCCTTGCCGCCCGCCGCCGCCGTGTAGCCCACCTGACTGGTGAACACCCACTCGTCACCGTTGTAGTCGTGGCGCAGGTTCAAGCTCTTGGTGGTGACCGTCGACTTGCGGTAGTTGGCATCCAGCTCGGCGTAGGGCTGGCCATTGGCGGTATTGCCGGACACCGTGGCATTGGTGATGTAGCCATTGTTGAGCGTCAGGTCGGTGATCTTGTTGAGGTCGCCGCAGCCGGGGCAGACGTAGCGCGCTTCGCTGTAGTTGTTGTACGTGCCGCGAATGTAGATGCCGGTCAGATTGAAATCGTTCTTGTCGTTGGGCCGCCACTCCAGTGCCGACTGAATGCCATCGCGCTGGCGTGTCTGCTGGAAGTAATCGCTATTGATGCCGACCGGGTACTTCGCCGTAGCCACGTCCCCGCTGCCGTGCACGGTGGCTGTCGGTGAAATGCCGCCGACGCCCGGCATGGAGTAGCCGAAGAATTCGATACCCGCTCGCGACAAACTTTCCTTGTCATGCGTCAGCGCTGTCAAAAATCCAAAATCGCCATCGCTGTTTTTCCAGCTCCACAGCACCGAACCACGCGGATTCCCATCACGAGAGCGGTCGTTGTAATCGTAACCGAGCGAACCGCGCAGTGTATTGGCCGGCAGGTCCAGCGGCTTGCGGGTATTCACTATCACAGTGCCGCCGATGCTGCCTTCGTCCAGGCGCGCCTCGGGCGACTTGTAGACTTCCATATTGCCGATGATCTGCGGCGACAGCAGCGTGTAGTTGAACGTGCGGCCGCTGGTGTCGGTGGGATTGCCGCCCCAGTCGCCCGATGCAATGGTCTGCCCGTTGACCAGCACGCGATTGAGCGCCGGATCGGTGCCGTTGATACTGACCTTTTCGCCCTCGCCAAACTGCCGGTCCACGGTGATGCCTGGCAAGTGCGACAGCGATTCGGCGGCGTTGGTATCGGGAAACTTGCCGATGTCCTCGGCACTGATCGCGTCGACCACTGCGTTGGCGTTGCGCTTGATGTTGAGCGACTTTGCAAGGCTCTGTCGATAACCGGTGACCGTCACCGCCTGCAGTGACTGCGCCTGCTTCTGCTTCGCCCGCTCCTCGGGCGTCATGGCTTTTGCGGGAGTTCCGTTCTGAGCCGGCGCGGCCTGCGCCGGGGCTGTTGCGGTTACATCCTGCGCGTGCGCGGCAACGGCCATGCCCAGGCCGGCGAGGATGCTCGCACACAAAAATGCCTTATTGTTTTTCATAAAAGTATTCCCCTCAATTGAAGCGTTCTTGCGTTCTTGGAGGTAAGGTCACGTCCCCTGACGAGACCTGCAGAAAATCAGTCGCACTGGCCGTGGGTATAGCGACTCACTGTTCGTTGCCCACGGATTGCGAAACCTTTCCCGCTTCGGCGCGATTCTGCAAAAACCAGCTGGCGGCACCGATAACGCCGAGCTGACCGTGATCGACCACGTGGATCGGAATCCGGTTGAGAAGCGGACGCATCACGCCCTTGTCCGTGAAACGGTCGACCAGTTCGCTGGCGCGCATGAACTCGGTGATCTTCGACAGAAAACCACCGGCCAGGTACACCCCACCCGTCGCCCCGTACAGCAGCGCTAGATCGCCGGCAAACGATCCCAGCCAGCCGCAGAAGAGCGATAGCGTTTCGTGTGCCAGGGACTTTTCGTCGGCAAGCGCCTCGGCGGAAACCTCTGCCGGCGTGTTCAATGTGGGGTAGCGATCGCGCAGCGCGCAAAGGGCAAGATAGAGGCGGTGCAGGCCCGGGCCGCAAAGCACGGTTTCATAGGGCACGTGGCTGTTGGCCATTGCCAAATGCGACAACAGCTGCTGCTCCAGCGCGGTGCGTGCAGCCAGCTGTATCTGACCGGCTTCGGTAGCCAACACACGCGACGGATTGCCTGGGAAGCGCACGGCGGCGCCCAGCCCGGTGCCCGGCCCAATGATCGCCACAGGTCCCTGCACCGGCATGTTCGACTGCGCCGATTTCAGCAGCGTGGTGTTGCTTTCATCGAGGTGCGCCGTGGCATGGGCAAGCGCCTCGAAATCATTGAGCAGGCAAACCTCATCCATCTGCAGCGCGGTCGCAATCTGGGCGGGTATGACCGGCCACGCCAGATTTTTATTGACCACCATGCCTGCATGCTCGTAACCGGCACAGGCCAGCACCATATGCCGAGGCCGCACATCTGAGCGTTCGCAAAAGCAGCGAATGAGATCTTGCAGGTGCGGATGATCCGCGCATCGGTACAGAAGGTAATCCAGCAAAACAGGAGCACTGCCGCTGGCGCCGCACGCTACGAGGGCCAAGCGTGCATGCGTGCCGCCAATGTCGGCAGCAAGGAACGCACCGCGCTTCCGATCAGGCTGCACGGCAGTGCGCTGAAGCGAATCGGAAACTGCCGCCGCTTTCACCGAGGCGCCGTCCGCCACGAGCTGCGCAGGCGGTGATTTGCCCGAAGCTGCGTCATGCCGATGCTTTGTCGACCCGTGCATATCCACCCGCCACCCCGCGAATGCCATTCGTCCCTTCGCCGACTGGCCGTCTATATGTACGGCCATGTTGTTCATCAGCGAACGTTATGTTTATCTGTAACCCGAACGCAACTTAGACCTTTTCCCTGCTCGCCGCAACAAAAAAATCAGCATCTTACGTGCTGCATTGCCACATATGAACTCAAAGTTTATCTGTACACACACGAATCAATTGCGCCATCATGACCGGCAATGATTGAAAAAGTCCGGTGCAATGGACGGGGCGAGGGTCTGGAGAACGACTCATGACGACATCCGAGGTAACAACCCGCGCCGAACGCGCCGTCGGCAAGTCTGGCATCGTGCTCTCGCCGCTCGCCTTCGGCGGTGCGCCGATCGGCAATCTGTATGCTGCCGTAGACACCGCCACGGCGATCGACACCGTATCGCGTGCATGGCAACGAGGCATTCGTCACTTCGACACCGCGCCCTACTACGGCTACGGACTGAGCGAGCGTCGTTTGGGCACGGCGCTGTCCGCCTTCGATCGAAAAAGCTTCACCCTGTCGACCAAGGTGGGCCGTGTCATCGAAAGCCGCCGTAGCAACGTGGATCACGCGGACGGTTTCGCCGTCGACCAAGGCAGCGCGCATTTCGACTACAGCCGCGATGGCGTTATGCGCTCGATCGAGGCCAGCCTCGCCCATTTGCAGACCGATCACGTCGAGTTGCTTCTGCTACACGACATCGGCGCGCTGACGCACGGTGCGCGGCACGAGCATGTCCTTCGACAAGCATTGAACGAAGCGCTACCTGCCATGGCAGAGCTGCGCGACCGCGGGGTTTGCCGTGCCATCGGGCTAGGCGTCAACGAGGAAGCGGTGTGTCTCGAAGTGATGCGGCAGTTCCCGCTCGACGCCATCATGCTCGCCGGGCGCTACACCTTATTTGAACAACAGCACAGTCGTGCCGTCATGGCCGAGGCTCAGGCACGGGGCGTGGCGATCCTGGCTGCCGGACCCTACAACTCCGGCCTGTTGGGCGACTCCGCCGGCCCGGGAGAGTTCTACAACTATCAGGCAGCTACACGGGAAGTAAGGCAAAAGGCACAGTACCTGTACGACATCTGCGCCGCTGCCGATGCCGACGTGGGTGCGGCGGCGCTGCAATTTCCGCTGGCGCACCCCGCAGTTGCCAGCGTGGTCTGCGGCTTGCGTTCGCCAGCGGAGGTGAACATCGCCGCCGAGCGTCTGCAGATGCCCATAGCGTCGGCGATCTGGCCGGCACTGCGCGAGTTGGGCCTGCTCTGTGCCGATGTCCCCGTGCCATGAAAATCGTCGACGCACACCAGCATTACTGGCAACCGGATCGCGGCGACTACGACTGGCTGGCGCACGCACCGGCACTGCTGCAACGCAGCTTTCTTCCGCATGATCTACTCGGCCAGCGCCACGCTGCCGGCGTGCATTTCAGCGTGCTGATCCAGGCCGCGCCGAGCGAGGACGAAACGCGCTATCTGTTCGATCTGGCCCGCACCGACCCTGGCGTGCTGGGCGTGGTCGGCTGGATCGACATGGCGGCCGACGATGCCACCGTGCGTATAGAAAAGCTGGCCCGCGACGGCGACGGCCTGTTGCGCGGCATCCGCCCGATGGCGCAGGACATCGTCGACCCGAACTGGCTGAACAACCCGCTTCTCGATCGCGCCTTCGATTGTCTGCAGGCACACGGCCTGACGTTCGATGCGTTGGTCACTATCGATCAGCTGCCAGCGCTGCATCGGCGCCTGCAGCGCCAGCACGAGCTGCGCGCCGTGCTCGATCACGCGGCCAAGCCGCCGATCGTCGACAGCGAAAATGTCCGCTGGATTCACTGGATCGACGCGCTGGCGCAATTGCCGGGATTGCACTGCAAGCTCTCGGGCCTGCTCACCCAATTAGGGGAAGGCCAAGCGGAAACGGCCATCGAACCGTGGGTCGAACGGCTTTTCGCCAGTTTTGGCGCCGCACGCCTTATGTGGGGCAGCGACTGGCCAGTGCTCACCACCCGCAGCGACTACAGCCACTGGCTGCGCTTGGCCATGCGTCTGACCGCGCACTTTGCGCCGGGCACGCAGGCGCAGTTGTTCGCGTCCAACGCCATCGATTTTTACGGGCTGAACACAGCCCCCGCCCTTTCCCCTTCTTCGGAGAACCCCGCATGATCCAGCATCGTTATCGCGCCGTTTCATCAGCGTATCGGCGGCTGGCATGAGCGGCCGGCTGCGCGAAAAATCCGCCCTGGTCACCGCGGCCGGTGCCGGCATCGGCCGCGCCACCGCCGTGGCCTTTGCCGAAGCCGGTGCACAAGTGCTGGCGACGGATATCGATGCTTCGGCGCTGGCCAGCCTGGCTGGCGAACATCCGGCCATCGCCACCGCACCGCTGGACGTGACCGACAGCGCCGCCATCGCCGCGCTGGTCGAGCGCGCCGGAGCGCTCGATGTGCTTTTCAACTGCGCCGGCTACGTCCACGCCGGCACCATCCTGGACACCGACGAAGCCAGCTGGCAGCGCTCGTTCGCCATCAACGTCGACAGCATGTTTCAGCTGTGCAAGGCGGTGCTGCCCGGCATGCTCGAGCGCGGCGGCGGCAGCATCGTCAACATGTCGTCGGTGGCCTCGAGCGTCAAGGGCGTGCCTAACCGCTTCGCCTACAGCACGAGCAAGGCGGCGGTCATCGGACTGACGCGGTCCATCGCCGCCGATTTCGTTACACGCGGCGTGCGCTGCAATGCGATCTGCCCGGGCACGGTCAAAAGCCCGTCGCTGGAACAGCGCGTGCGCGCGATGGGCGGCGACGAGGCCGCGGTATGGCGCAGCTTCACCGAGCGCCAGCCGATGGGTCGACTCGGCGAACCGCGTGAGATCGCGGCGCTCGCCGTGTATCTGGCCTCCGACGAATCTTCTTTCACCACCGGCACCATCCACATCGTGGACGGTGGCTGGTCGAACTGACGGAACCTTTTCATGAAACTACTACGCTACGGCAACCCAGGCCAGGAACGCCCCGGCATACTCGACGCGCAAGGCCGCCTGCGCGACCTGGCGGCCCAGGTCGGCGATATCGACGATACGGTTATCGGGCACGAAGGCCTAAGCCGCCTTGCCGCCATCGATACGAGCACGCTTCCGATCGTCGACGATGGCGTGCGCCTTGGCCCGCCGGTGGCACGGGTCGGCAAGATCATCTGCGTCGGCATGAACTACGCCGATCACGCCGCCGAGACCGGCGCGTCCGTGCCAGAGCAGCCGGTGCTCTTCATGAAGGCGACCAGCTCGATCGTGGGCGCCTACGACGAGGTGATGATCCCGCGCGGTTCGCTGAAAACCGACTGGGAGGTCGAGCTCGGCATCGTCATCGGCACCATGGCGCGCGATGTGTCCGAAGCCGACGCGCTCCACCACGTCGCGGGCTACCTGGTGGTGAACGACGTGTCCGAACGCGCGTTCCAGCTCGAGCACGGCGGTCAATGGGTGAAAGGCAAGGGTTGCGACACCTTCGGTCCGCTCGGTCCCTGGCTGGCGACCGCGGACGAGATACCCGACCCGCAGAACATCGGTCTCTGGCTCGAGGTCAACGGCCACCGTTATCAGCAGGGCAATACCCGCACGATGGTATTCGGCGTTGCCCACCTGGTGAGCTACATCAGTCGTTACATGACCCTGCTGCCGGGCGACATCATCAGTTCCGGCACACCAGCCGGCGTCGGCCTGGGCCAGCATCCGCCAGTTTACCTGCGCCCTGGCGACGTGATGGAACTGGGCATCGAAGGACTGGGACAACAGCGGCAACGCGTCGTGGCGCATCCCGCCGATGCAAGCTGAGCCTTTTCCTCTTATCGATTCACTGACGCGGCACGACGGAGACCCCATCGCCATGGCGAAAATCACGGAGCTGGAGACGCACGATATTCGTTTCCCCACGTCGCGCACGCTCGACGGATCGGATGCGATGAATCCCGATCCGGACTATTCCGCGGCCTACGTCGTGCTGCGTACGGATCTCGGCAGCGAGATGAGCGGACACAGCCTGGTATTCACCATCGGGCGCGGCAACGACGTGCAGACGGCGGCGCTGGCAGCGCTGCGCCATCTGGTCGTGGGCCGCTCGGTGGACGAAGTGATCGGTGATCTTGGGGCTTTCGCGCGGCACCTCACCAGCGACTCGCAGCTGCGCTGGCTGGGGCCGGAAAAAGGCGTCATGCACATGGCCATCGGCGCCGTGATCAACGCGGCGTGGGATTTGGCTGCGCGCAGGGCCGGCAAGCCGCTGTGGCGTTTCATTGCCGACATGACGCCCGAACAACTTGTATCGCAGATCGACTTTCGTTACATCAGCGATGCCCTGTCGCCGGCCGACGCACTGACCATGCTCAAGGCCGCCGAACCGCACAAGCACGAACGCATCCGCCAGCTGCTGGCCGAAGGGTATCCGGCCTACACCACCTCGCCGGGCTGGCTTGGATACTCTGACGAAAAAATGCAGCAGCTGGCGCGCGAGGCGGTCGCCGAAGGCTTTCGCACGGTCAAGCTCAAGGTGGGGCTCAACGTCGATGACGATGTGCGCCGCTGCCGGCTGACGCGCGCGACCATCGGTCCGGACGTGGCCATGGCCATCGACGCCAACCAGCGCTGGGATACGACGGCGGCCATCGAGTGGCTAGGCCGGCTGAAGGAATTCGACATTGCGTGGATCGAGGAGCCGACCAGCCCCGACGATATCCTTGGACACGCCACGATCCGTCAAGGCATCGCGCCGATGCCGGTGTCGACCGGCGAGCACACGCACAACCGGGTGATGTTCAAACAGCTATTCCAGGCGCAAGCCGTGGATCTTGTGCAGATCGACGCGGCGCGCGTGGGCGGCGTCAACGAAAACCTGGCCATTCTGCTGCTGGCCGCCAGGTTCGGCGTGCGCGTGTTTCCGCATGCCGGCGGTGTGGGCCTATGTGAGTTAGTACAGCATCTGGCGATGGCCGACTTCATCGCCATCACCGGCAAAAAAGAGGATCGCGCGATCGAGTTCGTCGATCATCTGCACGAACACTTCGTCGACCCGGTGACGATCCGCCACGGTCGCTACATGGCACCGGTGGCGCCAGGCTTCTCTGCACAGATGCGGGCCGCATCGATGGCCTCTCACGAGTTTCCCGAAGGACGCGTATGGCGCGACCTCTCCCTGGCTGCCAGCGCCTGATGCCGACGCGCGAGCCCATCACCAATATCATGGACCTGCGCGAGGCCGCGCGCCGGCGCGTACCTCGCGCGTTTTTCGAATACGCCGACCGCGGCTCCTACGAGGAAACCACGCTGCGCGAAAATCGCGCCGCCTTGGACCGACTGCAACTGCGCCAGCGGGTGATGTGCAACGTCGACGAGCGCTCGCTCGCCACGCAAATCATCGGCCAGAACGTCAGCATGCCGTTGGCGATCGCACCGACCGGCCTGACCGGGCTGCAACACGGCAGCGGGGAAATCCACGGCGCGCGCGCCGCGGCCAAGGCCGGCATTCCTTTCTGTCTCAGCACGATGTCGATCTGCTCGATCGAACAGGTGCGCGCCGCCACCGATACGCCGTTCTGGTTTCAGATCTACGTGATGCGCGACCGCGGCTTTACCCGCGAGCTGATTCAGCGTGCGGTAACCGCGAAGTGTTCCGCACTGATGCTCACCGCCGACCTCACCGTGCAGGGCCAGCGGCACCGGGAGATCAAGAACGGGCTTTCCGTGCCGCCGAAGATCACCCTGCGCAACGTGTTGGACATCGCCAGCAAACCGCGCTGGGCGTGGCACGTGCTGCAGGCACCCAGTCGCTCGTTCGGCAACCTCGAAGACCGCATTGGGGGCGCCGACAGCCTGACCACGCTGGCGCAGTGGATCGCCAGCCAGTTCGATCCCACCTTGAACTGGCAAGACCTGGGCTGGATTCGCGAGCTGTGGCCCGGCAAGCTAATTCTCAAAGGCATCATGGACGCCGCCGACGCACGCCTCGCCGCCGAATACGGCGTGGATGCCATCGTGGTGTCGAACCACGGCGGTCGCCAGCTCGACGGTGCACCGGCCAGCATCGACATGCTGGCCGGTATCGTCGACGCTGTGGCGGGCTCCACCGAAGTGCTTGTCGACAGCGGCATCACCAGCGGACAGGATCTGCTCAAGGCGCTGGCGCTGGGCGCGCGGGCCGGACTGATCGGCAAGGCGTTCCTGTATGGCCTGGGTGCAGGTGGCGAAGCCGGCGTGACACAAGCCATCGACATCATCCGCCGCGAGCTCAGTGTCAGCATGGCGCTTACCGGCCAGCGCGACGCACGCCATATCGATCCTGCGGTGATCCTGCGCCGCTGAAGATTCAACCAGGTCGATGCAGACGCTTCGGCGATTCAGTCAGCGCACTGTTGCAGACTGAAAATGCGCGTCATGGGCACCCACTTTTCGCCGGGCTGCGCCCATGGCAACGCTTGCTGAAAATCTTCCATCAACGCTTCCCACGCACGCACGCGAGGGTTGGCGGCATCGGCGACTGCCTTAGCCTGCGGATCGAACGCGTGCCCCACCTCCATCGCCATCACCAGCCGTGGACCGGTGCGGAAGATTTCCATCTCGCGAATGTCCGCCTCGCGGATCGAGGCGACGATTTCGGGCCATATGCGATCGGGCTGGTGCCATTGTTCGTACTGGCGAATCGCGGCCTCGTCGTCGTGCAGATCCAGCGCAAAATACAGCCTCGTCATACGCGCCCGACCTGCCGACCATGACGCGCGGCAAACAGCAGAATCAGCACAAAACACGCGGCGGGTACCAGCATGGCATGAGCGATACCCGCCATATCGGAGGCCGCGCCCATCGCCGCCGTGAGCACGGCACCGCCGATGATGGCCATCACCAATACCGAAGCGCCGAACTTGCGCTGGCTATCGTCGCGCCCCTCCACGCCCAATGCAAAAATCGTGGGGTACATCACCGACATGAAAAAACTACAGGCCACCAGCGCGTATACCCCGATCAAACCAGGCAGCAGCACTGCCACGAGAGTCAGTACGACGTTAGTCAGCGCAAACGCCTTCAGCAGTTGGGCGGGCCGAATATATTTCATCAGCGCGGCACCGGCAAAACGGCCGAGCATGAAACACACCAGCGACGCGGTAAGAAAATTGGCCGCATAGCGCGCGGTGCTTCCAGGCATGGTCGCCTGAACATACCGAATCAGGTAGCTCCACACGCTTACCTGCGCGCCCACGTAAAAGAATTGCGCGGCAACGGCCCCCATGAAGCGCGCGTCGCGCAATAGGTGCAGCGGCACCCTCGTTGGCGCGGCAGCAGACGTCTCCCCCGGCCTCGTATAAAGGGTAAATCGCGTCATCGCGATGAGTATCGCCCAGCCGATAACCACCAGGCCGATGACCAGGTAAGGCCACTGCACGGCAGCTACCTCGGAAAGCACATAAGCGTGATGTTGGGCAGGCGGCATCGCAGCCAGATTTTCCGGCGCCGTCTCGTTGCCGGAAAAGATGAAAAACTGACCGATCAATATGCCGGTGATCGAGCCCAGCGGATTGAACGCTTGCGCGAGGTTGAGCCGTGCCGTAGCCGACTCGGCAGGCCCCAACAGAGTCACCAGCGGATTGGCCGATGTCTCCAGAAACGCCAGTCCTGCTGCAATCACGAACAATGCCAGCAGGAAATTGTTGTAATTGGCCGACGCCGCGGCAGGCCAGAACAACAGCGCACCTGCACCGTAAAGCAGCAGGCCGAACACAATGGCACCCTTGTAACCGAATCGCCGCATGAACAATCCCGCGGGCACCGCCACGAGAAAGTAGCCAAAATAGAATGCGCTCTGCACCAAGCCGGCCTGCAGATCGGACAGCGTGAAAGCTTTCTTGAAATGAGCCACGAGGACATCGTTCAAGTTATTCGCCACTCCCCACATGAAAAACAAGGTGATGACCAAAAACAGCGCCAGGCGGCCGGAAGCGGACTTCCCCGACGCCGATGTCACCGCTATCGTTTCACTGTTCGAATGCAACATAGGTCTGCTCCACCATTCGGCGCCACTGTCATGCCGAAAGCATGCAGCGAGGGATTCCTTGTGCGCATATGAATATAATGTTCATTAGCATAACAAGCTGCAGCGCAACAACGTTCCCTGCGCCGTGCGCATCTGCGTACACTCGATGTCGTTATTTGTAAGCGTCCCGACGCGGAATGTCGGCTTCTTTCTCCTTGCCAGCGACCACCATGCCCAAGGTTCCCCCCAAATATCGCGCCCCTGCCCTGGACAAGGGGCTGGACATCATCGAACTGTTGGCCAAGGCGCACGCGCCGTTGAGTATTGCCGACATCTCCGACGGCGTAGGGCGATCCCGTGGCGAAATATTCCGCATGCTGCAGGTGCTCGAAGAGCGCGACTACATCAGCCGCGGCGATGGCGATGCAGGCTATTCGATCACGCCGCGGCTGTTCCGACTCGGCATGGAACAGCCACCGGTCAAGAGCGCGGTGGAAACCGCCCTGCCGATCATGCATCGACTGGCCGGACAGATCGACCAGTCATGCCATTTGGTCGTGCCTTCGGGCGATCAGATCGTCGTGATCGCCCGCGTCGATCCGCCCGGCGATATCGGCCTGGTGGTTCGCATCGGACACCGCCGGCCGATGGCGCAATCGGCCTCTGGCCAAGTGCTGCTGTGCTGGCAGAGTGAGCACGTTCGCGAGCAGTGGCTGCGCATCATTGCCGAGAACGAGCCGAAGTTCGATCGCAAAAAGCTTCTGAAATCCATCACGCAAATACGTTCCCAGGGCTACGCCAGCCATCCCAGCCGCGAAGTGGACGGCGTCACCGACCTGTCCGCACCCGTCATGGAACATGATCGCGCAGTTTGCGCACTGACCATACCTTTCATCGAGCGCCGCACAGCCCTGAAGACGATCGATTTCACCCTCATGCACCTGCGCCAGGCCACAACGGATATCTCGCACGCCCTGCTCTACGGTTCCGAAGCCAAGTAGCGGCCAGTCGCCAAGCAGACCC
The DNA here is from genome assembly GCF_013408815.1 of Rhodanobacter sp. K2T2. Classification (NCBI taxonomy): domain Bacteria; kingdom Pseudomonadati; phylum Pseudomonadota; class Gammaproteobacteria; order Lysobacterales; family Rhodanobacteraceae; genus Rhodanobacter; species Rhodanobacter sp. K2T2. The sequence goes on from NZ_JACCCA010000002.1 coordinate 89,162, forward strand.
CGGCATGTCGATGATCGCGATCGATAGCCAACGCCCTGGAGGTCACCCGAATGATTCGGGAGAACGGCGTTCATCGGCCGCCGCTATGATGGGCGCTGGTACTTTCAAGGGAGTCCTGCCGATGTTTTCAGCCCGCCGCGCCATGCTTGCCCTGACCATTGTTGGCGGCCTCATCGCCGCTAGTCGGACACCTGCCCATGCTGCCGACGGCACGCAGCTGACTCTCTATCGCAGCGACGACGCCGCGCTCTACGCCGGCAGCACCGATGGCAGCACCGATGGCAGCATCGGCGGCGGTTACGCGGTGGTGCGTGAACAGCGCGAGTTAAGCCTCAGCGCCGGCCTGCATGACGTGGTGATCGGCAACCTGCCTGCATCGCTGGACACCGAGGCACTGGCGCTGGGCTTTCCGGACGGCGGGGCGAAAGTTATCTCGCAGCGGCTGCTTCTCGCGCAGGGTCAGGGCGCTGCGCTCACCGGACTGACCGGCCAGGCCGTCGACGTACTGGGCAGCACGGGCCAGACGCTGGCCAGCGGCACGTTGCTGCGCGCGGGTGACGCACTGCTGGTCCGTAGCGGCGACGGCAGCACCACGCTGATTACCCAATACGCCGGCGTGCGAACCACCGGCGCGGACTTTCCCACGGGTGCCAGCCTCAATCTGCGCATCGATGCCACTCGCTCCGGATCCAGCAAGGCCGTGCTCAGCTATCCCACCGCCGGCCTCGGCTGGCGTGCGGCCTATGTCGCGACGCTGCAGCCGGGCAGCGCGTGCCGCATGCAGTTCGAATCGCATGCCAGTATCGCCAACCGCAGCGGCCGCGACTGGAAGGACAGCCAGCTCACCCTGATCGCCGGCGAACCGAATTTCGCCAAGGCCTCGGCGCCTCGGCCGATGATGATGAAAGCCGCTCGCGCGATGACCAGCGCCGATGCGATGCCTGAGCAGTCGACGCTCGCCGATTACCGCAGCTACACCTTGCCCGGCGCCATCGACCTGCCCGACGGCAGCGTGAGTCAGGTGCCGCTGTACGCCACGCGCACGATGAGCTGTGAACGCACCGCGCTATTCGAAAACGGCAACAGCTACCTGCCGGGTCAGCCGATGGTGGACGAAAACTTCAATCAGGACGGCGGCGGCGCGATCGTCAGCACCTTGAAGCTGCAGGCGTTCGACAGCCTGCCGGCCGGCTATCTGCGCGTGCTGACCGCCGACAAGAACGGCACGCCGCAATTTATCGGCGAAGGTCGCATCAATGACACCGCCAAAGGCAGCGATGCGAGCATCACCCTGGGCACCGCGTTCGATCTGCACGCCGAACGCACGCGCACGCATTTCAGCGTCGACAAGGCCGGCCATACGCTGGACGAAGCCTTCCGCATCGTACTCAGCAACGCCAGCGACAGCGCGCGCGTGATCACTGTGCGCGAGCATCCCAACCGCTGGCGCCAGTGGACGCTGGCGTCGTCGAGCAGCAAGCCCAGTCAGCAGACCACGGACACGCTGGAGTTCAGGATCGACGTGCCGGCCAACGGCAAGGCCACGCTGGACTACGCCGTGCATTACGCCTGGACGGCCAGCGATCAGCCACAATAGGCAACTAATCGAGGAGTCGGCCATGCTCAACCTGATCGCACACGACGCCACGACGGGCGGCACCATCAGCGAAATCCAGATGGCCCGGCCGCCGGTCAACGCGCTGAATCTGGACATGCTGCGCGCACTGCGCGCCGCTATCGACGACAGCATCGCCCAGGGCGTCCGCGGCATCGTGCTTTCCGGCGCGCCGGGCATGTTTTCCGCCGGTGCCGACGTACCTTCGTTGCTCGGTATCGACCGCTCTGGCGTACACGCCTTCTGGAGCGAATTCTTCGCGGTCTGCGCGGCGCTGGCACGCTCGCCGGTGCCCGTCGTCGCGTCGATCACCGGACACAGCCCTGCCGGCGGCGCGGTCATTTCGTTGTTCTGCGATTACCGGGTGATGGCCGACGGCCCCTACAAGATCGGCCTCAACGAAGTGCGGGTCGGCCTCCCCGTTCCGGAAAATATCCAGATGGCGCTGCGCCGCGTGGTCGGTGCGTACCGCGCCGAGCGGCTGCTGGTTTCCGGCGCCATGATCGACGCCGCCGACGCGCTTGCCTGCGGCTTTGTCGACGAAACGACCGGCGTGGATCAGGTCACCGTGCGCTCGCTGGTCTGGTTGAACGAGCTGCTGGCGCTCCCGTCCGAAGCGATGCTCGCTACCCGCGCCATTGCACGCGCCGATCTCACCACCGCCTACGCGAACCCGGAGGCGCTGCCGCTGGACGGTTTTGTCGACGGATTCTTTCATCCGCAGACACAGGCCGTGCTGCAGCAGCTGGTCGCGCGCTTGAAGAACAAAGGCTGAGCGGGCGGCCTGTTCAACCCTTCGCTACGGGGCGCGCGGGATCGCTGACCCAACCGCTCCACGATGGTGGATAGAGTCGCGAGCCGTGCAGGCCAGCGTGTTCCATCGCCAGCAGGTTGTGGCAGGCGGTGACGCCCGAGCCGCACATGTGCACCACGCTCGACGGGGCTGTCGAACCCAGCACGGCCAGAAACTCATCGCGTAACTGGGTCGCCGGCTTGAAACAGCCCTCGCTGCCCAGGTTCTCGCCGAACGGCCGGTTCAACGCGCCAGGCACGTGGCCGCCGACGCGATCCAGCGGCTCGACCTCACCGCGGTAACGCGGCGCGGCGCGAGCATCGAGCAAGGCACCATGCGCCACCTCTGGCAAAGCGGCGTGATCCAGCAACATCAGGCGATCGTCGAAGCGCAGCGATACCTTGCTGGCCGGTCGTGCTTTCGCCGCGCCTTTTTCGATCGGCAGACCGGCGGCTTGCCAGGCGGCGTAGCCACCGTCGAGCACAGCGACATGTTTCTCGCCGATCAGACGCAGCAACCACCACAGTCGCGCAGCCGCCAGCGCGCCGCCGGCCGCGTCGTAACTGACGACCCGCATGCCCGGCTGCCAGCCCCAGCGCGACAGCGATTGCGCGAGCGCCGACTCCAGCGGCAGCGGGTGTCGCCCCAAGCCCTCGGCCTGACGCGACAGATCGGACAGGTCGCGATCCAGGCTGGCGTAAACGGCGCCGGGGATATGGCCATCCAGATATTCGCGCTCACCTTTCGCCGGATCGGCCAGATCGAAACGGCAATCGACGATCAATACATCGTGTGGCGTGAGCCGAGAAAGACTGTCGGCATCGATCAGGGGCGTCGTCAGACTCATGCGTGCTCCACGCTCATATGTGCTCCCGGCCCATGCGCTGCAGCAGATTCAACAGCATCGACGCCGTGGCGCCCCAGATGCGATGGCCACCGTGGATAAACTCGACCATAGGGCGCCGGTGGCCGCGAAAATCCATCGTGTAGCGACGCAGATTCGCGGGCTCCAGCAGAAAATCCAGTGGCACCTCGAACACCTCGGCGACTTCATCCGGCGCCGGATGCAGTTGCGCATCGGCGGCGATGCGCGCGACCACCGGCGTGATGACGTAACCGCTGATCGTCTCGAAGCAGTCCAGATAACCCAGCGGCGTCACCAGCGCAGGATCGAGCCCGATTTCCTCCTGGCTCTCGCGCAAGGCCGTGCCGATGGCATTGCGATCCTCTGGATCGCTGCGGCCGCCCGGAAAGGCGACCTGACCGGCGTGCGACTGCAGATGCGCGGTGCGCACGGTCAGCACCAGCCGCGGCTGCACGCCCTCGCGGAATCCGACCAGCACCGCCGCGGGCTGACGATCGGCCGTACCGAGCAGCGTGGTCATATCGTCATGATTCCAGCCCGGCCCGCTCGGCGGTGCCGAAAGCGGATGCAGCGCCGACAGCAGTGGCGCCAGCGCATCGTCTTTCAGCGCTGGATTTTTCCGTGTGGGAAGCTCGTCGCGCATGATCGACAACCGCTCGTCGTCGTTCATCTGCGCCCAGCGACCGATTTCCTCACCAGTGCGCTGGCATCCCACACACAGTCCACGGCTGTCCAGCCGGCAAACGCCGACACAGGGAGTGAGCGCCGTGGCTGGTGCGAGACGGTAGGCATTGGACATTTCTCTCATGCTACCACCGGGCTTGCCGCGATCAGCGGCTTGACGGCCGTCAGGCCGAAGCGGATTCAGGGCCTGGCTGATTCAGGGCTTGTCCGACTGCGGCTTGATGTCGAGCAACTGGATTTCGAACACCAATGCCTCGTTCGGGCCGATGCGCGGTAACGCGCCGGTTTCGCCGTAGGCCAGCTGCGGTGGAATCACTACCTTCCAGCGATCGCCGACACGCATGCGCGGAATCACATCCTGCCAGCCGCGGATCATCTTGTCGACGGTCATGATCGCCGGCGCGCCGTGCGCCCAGGTGCTGTCGAACTCGGTGCCGTCGATCAGCATGCCGCGATAATTCAACACCACCGTGCTGGTAACGCCGGGGCTGGTCGTGCCGGTGCCTTTGGTGATGACGGAATACTGGATACCGGAAGGCAGCTGCACCACGCCCTTCTGCTGAGCGTTGGTCGCCATGAAACCGCTGCTTTTGCGCGCGTTGTCGACCGCGATGCGCTTGTACTCGGTCAATGCGTCGGCATGCATCTGGTGCGCAAGCAGCTGCAGCTGCTCGTGCATCTGCTGCATCGGCACCGCTGGATGGCGCCTGGCGTACGCGTCCTGGATCGCGCGCTGCAGGGTCGGAATATCCACATCCGGTTTGCCGTCGGCAAACTGGTCGCCGATCTGATAGCCGATGGCATATGAGAGCTTGGCCTTGTCGAGCTTGGCCGACGGCGCATCGGTCGGACGACCTTGCGCGCACACCTGTCCGCCGAGCAGAAAACCGCCCAGCAGAATCGAGTGCCAGTACGTCGGCCAATGTGTCGAACGGTTTTTCATCGAGTCCTTCTCTGTCGTTACGGCCGACTGATCATCGCCGCCGGATGCGACATCCTAAGCGGTTAGAAGGCGCGCGTGCAGCGGCTTGTTCGGAAAGTGAGAACCTCCCCGGTGACAAAGGTTCCCGCTGCTAACATGCCGGTTTTGCCTTCATTGGGATTGCTCATGGCCTTTCGCAACCTGGAAATCACCCGCCGCGGCTCCGTGCACACGATCATGGTCAACCGGCCGGACAAACTCAATGCGCTCAACCGCGAGACGCTCAACGAGCTGACCATCGCGTTTGCACAGGCAGCGCAGGACGACGGCGTGCGCGCCGTGGTGCTGACCGGCGCCGGCGAAAAGGCCTTTGTCGCCGGCGCCGACATCGCCGAGATGAACGGTTACACCCCGACCCAGGCGCTAGCGTTTTCGCGCACAGGCCAGCGCCTGATGAGCGCGATCGAACGCCTCGGCAAGCCGGTGATCGCGCGTATTCAGGGCTTTGCCCTGGGCGGCGGCATGGAGTTGGCCATGGCCTGCCATCTGCGCGTGGCCAGCGAAAAAGCCAAGTTCGGCCAGCCGGAAATCAACCTCGGGCTGATCCCGGGCTTCGGTGGCACGCAGCGGCTGCTGCGGCTGGCCGGCCGCGGGGCCGCGCTGGAGCTGTGCCTGACCGGCGCCACGATCAACGCGCAGCGAGCGTACGAGCTCGGCATCGTCACGCGCGTGGTCGCGCCCGAAGCGCTGGATGAGGCGGTTGCTGCACTGGCCGATCAACTCGCCGCCGCGGCGCCGCTGGCGGCCGCCGGCATTCTTGATGCCGTGCTCAGCGGCGGCGAAACCGCGATCGATCAGGGCCTGGCATTCGAAACCCAGGGCTTTGCGCTGGCGTTCTCCACCGAGGATATGCGCGAAGGCACATCCGCGTTTCTGGAAAAGCGCAAAGCCAGCTTCGTCGGCCGCTGAGCCTTCAGGAGTCGATGGCCGGCGCAGCATCGATCATTTCGCTATCGATCCTGCGCCCGCCAGAACGCCATCAGTGCGGATGACCGCCGCGGTATTTTTCTTCGCCGGCCGTCACGCGCAGATCGAGCCGGTTTTCCGGCGGCGCCAGCGGACACGTGGCATACGGCGTGAACGCGCACGGCGGGTTGTAGGCCAGGTTGAAATCGAGAATCACCTTGCCGTCTTTCGGCAGCGGCACGTCCATGAAGCGCGCCGCGCCGTAGGTTTCCTTGCCCGAGGTGCGGTCGGCGATCACGAAGAACAGGTCGCCGCCCGGCTCTTCCTGATACGGCATCAGCTCGTAGGTGTGGCCGTCGCGTTTGAACACCGCCTTGCCCGGCACGTCGACCTTGTCGATCGTGCCGATAACCGAACCGATTTCCATTTTGTGCGCAGGATTGAACGGCACCCAGTCGGCGGTAATGCGCCACGACGGATCGATCAGAAAATAATCCAGGCCGAGAAAATGCGTGCGCGTCTGGGCATCGCTGTCTTTGACGCGCAGCGCCTTGCGACCGTCGCGATCGATCACGTAGAAATTGGCGTGTCCGAAACTGACCATCGTCGGGTTGGTCGTGCCGGTAGCATGCGCGTCATCGATCAGCACCGCGTCCGCAACGGTCTTGCCGTCGATGGTGGCGCCGCTGTCCTTGGCCAGCGCGATATGCAGAATGCCGTCCTTGCCCAGCGTCACCGTGCCCAGGTGCGCCGGGCCAGCCTTCAGCACGATGTCGTTGTCTGCGGCGGCGCCGACGCGGTTGGCGCCGACCTTGAGCCACTCCAGCCCGATCAGGCTCAGCCAGCCGTTGGGCGACGTCAGACGAGCGACACGCGCGTCGCGCAGCTGCTTGATCTGCTGCGTGTAGGCGGCAAGGTCGGTGGGCGAGGAAGCGGTAGGCGAATCGGCGTGCACGAGAGCGGCTCCGGAAAACAGCGCGAGGGCGAAAAAAGCGTGACGAAACATGGCGGCAATCCGTAGCAGGTAGAACGCCGAGTATCACCGGCGATTTGCGCGCAGGGCAAGTCGTGCGATCAGCGTCCGCGCATGAACAGACGATCCAGCTCGGCCACGCTGAGTTGGGTCCAGGTCGGTCGGCCGTGATTGCATTGGCCGGAGCGCTCGGTCGCCTCCATCTCGCGCAGCAGGGCATTCATCTCGGGAATCGTCAGCCGTCGACCCGCGCGCACCGAGCCGTGGCATGCCATGGTCGAGAGCAGCTCGTTCTCCAGCTCCTGCAGCCGACGCGAACTGCCGTGCTGGGCCAGCTCGGCCAGCACGTCGCGGGTGAGCTGGCCGACATCGGCGCCTTCCAGCAGCGATGGAATACGCCGCACCACCACGCCCGACGGGCCACTGCGGGACAGCTCCAGCCCCCAGTCGGCGAGCGCTTCGGCATGCTCCTCGGCGGCGACGGCTTCTTTGGCACTCACTGCGATATTCAGCGGCACCAGCAGTAGCTGCGAGCGCAGATTGCGGCCCGCGCGACCGGCCTTCAACTTTTCGTAGGTGATGCGCTCGTGCGCCGCGTGCATGTCGATCAGCACCAGGCCCTGCGCGTTCTCGGCCAGCACGTAGATGTTTTTCAACTGCGCGATGGCAAACCCCAGCGGTGGCGCTTCGCTGTCGTCGTTGGCAGGCAGGGCTGCCGATGCATGGGGAGATCCGGCATGGCGCGCCGGCTGTTCGCCGGTCAGCGCAGCGTATTCGGCCAGGGGCGCATCGCGCACACCCAGGCTCAAACGACTCTGGCTGAAGCTGCCCGACCACGCTGGCGCCGCAGCGTACGCTGTGGAGGTCGGCGCCGATGTCGACATGGTCAGTGCGCCATTATCCGAGTGCGCGCTCGAGGCCACCTGCCCGGCGCGCGTCTGCGCCAGCGCCTCATGCAGCGTGCGATACAGAAAATCGTGCACCAGCCGCTGTTCGCGAAAGCGCACCTCATGCTTGGCCGGATGTACGTTGACGTCGACGCCGGCCGGATCGAGTTCCAAATACAGCACGAACGCCGCATGGCGTCCATGGAACAACACATCGGCATACGCCTGACGCATTGCGTGGGCGACGATGCGGTCGCGCACCAGCCGACCGTTGACGTAGAAATACTGCGAATCCGCCTGCCCACGCGACGCCGTCGGCAGGCCAACCCAACCGGACAGACGCAGGCCGGCGGCCTCATGATCGACACGCAGGCTCTGCGCGGGGAAATCCTCGCCCAGCACTTCGGCAACGCGCTGCAGCGCCGCCTGCTCGCTGTTGGCGGCTTTCCAGATGCGAACCGGCTTGCCGTTATGGCTGAGCCGGAACTCCACGCCGCTGCGTGCCAGCGCCAGCGACTTCAGCAAATCGTCGATGTGCGCAAACTCCGTGCGTTCGGCACGCATGAATTTCCGGCGCGCGGGTACGTTGTGAAAGAGGTCGCGCACTTCGACGCTGGTACCGGACGGATGCTGCGCCGGACGCGCCGCCAACAACTGACCGCTGTCGACCTCGATGCGGAAGGCCGCATCCTGCCCGCGCACGCGCGAGGTGATGGCGAAACGCGAGACCGACGACACCGACGCCAGCGCCTCGCCGCGGAAACCCATGCTGGCGACGTGCTCCAGATCGTCGAAGCTGCCGATCTTGCTGGTGGCGTGCGACGCGACCGCCAGCGGCAGTTCGTCGACCTGGATACCATCGCCGTCGTCGCGCACGCGGATCAGGCGCGAACCGCCGGCCTCGATGTCCACCTCGATGCGGCTGGCGCCGGCGTCGAGGCTGTTTTCCACCAGCTCCTTGACCACCGAGGACGGCCTTTCGATGACCTCTCCGGCGGCAATCTGATTGATGAGTTCGGGGGGCAGCAGGCGGATGATCGACATCCGGCAAGCTTAAGCGAGCGAGGAGCGGCATGAAAGCGCGCGCGCCGCGATCGCGCGTTTACCGGCTCAGCTGGTCGGTATCGCCAGCATGGTGCCGGCGCGCACGCTGTTGCTGCTGATCTGGTTGGCGGATTTCAGCGAGCTGACGCTGATGCCGTACTGATTGGCGATGCTGCGCAGGCTCTCACCCGGGCCGACGCGATGCATGTCGCGTGCCTTGACGTGCAACGTGGACGACGGGCTGTCGGCCTGGGAGGCGCCGCTGTCGTCGTCGGCATCGGCCAACGCCACGGACGATTTGTCACGCGTACCGGCCGATGCCAGATCGCCACCGTTGCGGCGTGCAGCCTGCGCGGCAAACCAGGTGCCTGGTGGAGGGGTCGACTCGAAATAGCTTTTCACGCCGCCCATGACGGCTGCGGCGAGCTGATCCTGATGCTCCGGGTCGCGCAACTTGCGCTCTTCGGACGGATTGCTGATGAACGCCGTTTCAACCAGGATCGAGGGCACGTCCGGCGAACGCAGTACGACGAAGTTGGCGCGCTCGACGTAGCCACGGTGAGTCGGGCCGAGCATGCCAAGCGCCCGCAGTACATTGTTCGCTACCGTGTCGCTGGCCTGAATGGCCCAGCTCTGTTGCAGATCCATCAGCACCTTGGCCAGGCCGTCGTCCTTGTCGTCGAGCGTGGTGCCGCCGATCAGCTCGGCGTTTTCACGATCGGCCAGAAAGCGCGCCGCTTCGCTGGTCTTGCCGCGCGGCGACAGCACCCACACGGACGAACCCTTGGCATCGTCGCTGGTGTAAGAGTCGGCGTGGATCGACACGAACAGGTCGGCCTTGTTGTCGCGAGCGATCTTGAAGCGCTGGGTCAGCTCGATGAAGTAGTCGTTGTCGCGGGTCAGCACGGCCTTCATGCCCGGCTGGCGGTTGATCAGCGCGGCCAGATCGCGGGCCACGGCCAGCGTGACGTTTTTCTCCAGCGTGCCGCCGGGGCCATGCGCGCCCTGATCCTTGCCGCCGTGGCCGGCGTCGATCGCCACCACCACCTTGCGCTGGCCGCCGAGCATCGCGGCCGCATCGCGCGCCGAAGTGCCGTTGCTTCGAGCGCCGCGTGTAGGTCTGACCGGAACAGGGGCAACGATGACCGGCGCACTATCCGCATCGGCGTCAGCTGCAACTGTCTTTGCCGTATCGACGTCGTCATCATTGGGGCGATGTTCCGCCACCACAGTGCTGTGCGGCATCACCGGACCGGTCGGCGCCGTACCCGGGTACAAATCCAGCACCAGCCGGTAATCCGAGCCGGATGCCGGCTTCAGCACAAAACTTTTCAGGCGGCTGTTGGGTTCAACCTTGGCCGTCAGCTGTAGATGATCGCCCTGCTGTCCGTGCGTCATGCCGTGGAAAAGGCCGTGCGCTACAGGGTCGGTAAAGCTGCCCGCCAACCTGCTGCCGCTGAGATCGACCAGCAGCTGGTCGCCCGACTGGGTCACCTTGTAATCCAGTGGACCGGCGGCATCGATGACCACTCGCGTGTACTCGGGACCGGCCCAGACGCGAGCGCCCTTCAGATCGGCCGCATGAACCGCACACAGCGAGCTGGTCGCCGCGATTGCGACGACGATTCCACCAAGGCTGTTCAGGTATCCCCTCATAAACCGCATTGAAGCGCAGTCTCAACGCGAATGCAACAGCATTTTTCTTTGTATTTCCGTAACCTGCGGGCTGTTTGTCAGGCTACGTCCAGTTATCGACTGCAAGTGGCGCTTTAAGATAAGGATCATGGCTGCAAGTCGACTAATGAATTTTCAAGCAAAAATCGATACTTAGCTTTTTCTATCGCAGCTTCTTCACCGACGAACCGGAGCTCGCGCCATCAATCCAGCCGCGACAGCAGCCGCTGGCCACGGTTGGTCAACGCGCGCACCGTGGCGTGGCGGCCTTCGCCGGCGTAAGCCAACTGCCATTCCAGATCGGCCGCCGGCAAGGCACCAGTGCCGCGCTCGGGCCATTCCACCAATACGATAGCCGCAGGGTCACTGAGCGCATCCAGACCGAGCCACTCCAGCTCGGCCGGATCGGCAATCCGATAGAGATCCAGATGCCAGGCCGGTCGCCCTTGAGCGACGTAGCCTTCGATCAAACTGTACGTCGGGCTTTTGACCCGCTCGCCGACGCCCAGCGCGGTTAGCAGCGCCCGCGCGAAGCTGGTTTTGCCGGCACCCAAGGGACCGTGCAGATAAAGGACCAGCCCATCGTCGAGCGCGTCGGCGACCCGAACGGCCAAAGCACGCGTGGCGTCCTCGTCGGGCAGCTCCCACTGCCAACTGTTTGGCGATATGTCAGTCATGGTCACGCTCATTGGCGGGCAAGCCGTTCACCAGGGCCTGCAGCGGCCGCAGCAGATCGGTGGCCAACAGGCCGCGCTCGCCGTGGCGTGCGGCCGCGTCTCCCGCACGGGCGTGCAGGCCGACGCCAAGACAGGCCGCTCGCCAGGCGTCGCATCCTTGCGCCAGCAGCGCCGCGATAATGCCCGTCAGCAGATCGCCCATGCCTCCCGAGGCCATGCCCGGATTGCCCCAGGGACAGACGCTCAGACGTCCGGACGGATCGGCAATCAGCGTGCCCGAACCTTTGAGCACCACCACGGCGTGGTAGCGCCGGACCAGCTCGCGCGCGGCGGCGAAGCGATCGCGTTCGACGTCTTTCGTCTCGATACCCAGCAGACGCCCGGCTTCACCGGGATGCGGCGTAAGGACGGTAGCGCTGGTGAACTGCCGCGGCTCGACCGACAGCAGATTCAGGCCGTCGGCATCGAGCACCAGCGGCTTGCCGGCGTCCAGCGCAGTCAGCCAAAGCGCGTGACCCCAGCCTGTTTTGCCCAGACCCGGCCCAACCGCCAGTACGCTGGCGCGCTCGAGCAGGGGCTGCAGCGTCTGCGGCCCGTCGACCTCATGCGCCATCAGCTCCGGACGCGCGGCGTTCAATGCGGTGATATTGCCCGGGCGCGTCGCCACGCTGACCAGTCCCGCTCCCGTGCGCAGGGCCGCTTCTCCCGTCATCCGCACCGCACCCGCCGTGCCATGGTCGCCGCCGATGACCAGCACATGGCCGTTGTTGCCCTTGTTGGCATATCTCGGACGCCGCGGCAGCGAATCCACCGCCAACAGTTGCGCATCCGAATGGATGGACGCGTACACGCTGTCGGGAACGCCCAGCGTGGCCAGTTCCACGATCCCCACGAAGTCAGCCGCCTGCCCCGTGTGCAGGCCGCGCTTGTTGGCGATGAAGGTCACTGTGACGTCAGCCGCCACGGCCACACCAACGTGCCGCCCGGAGTCTGCATTGATTCCCGAGGGAACGTCGAGCGCCAGCACCGGTGCGTCCATGGCGTTGATGCGTTCGATCAGGTTGGCAGCCGCCGGCTCCGGCGCACGATTGAGGCCGATGCCGTACAGCGCGTCGACCTGGACATCTGCCTTCGGCAATTCGCTATCGGCGCTCCACACGTGCACCGTGCCGCCGTCGGATGCCCAGGCCGCTCGCGCCAGCGCCGCGTCGCCATGCGACGAATCGCTAAGCGCAACGATCTCTACGTGCAGGCCCGCTTCCCGCGCCAGCAGCCCGAACAGAAACCCGTCCCCACCGTTGTTGCCTGGTCCGCAGTAGACGGTGACGCGCCGCGCTTCGGGCCAGTGGCGACGCAGGCTGTTCAATGCCGCGCTGGCCGCACGCCGCATCAGATCCGTGCCGGAAACATCCAGAGTGGCAAACGCATCGCTTTCGAGCGTGCGCAGCTGTTCGACGGTGTAGAGCTCGCGGGTGTGGTGTGCGTTGGCCATCCGGAATTATAGGCACGGTCACCGTCTACAATGGATCGATGTCCGACCCCGATACACGCCCTCACATCGACTACGCCGCACTGGCCGGCGATATCAAGCGCTGGGCGATCGAGCTGGGCTTCGCCGACGCGGGCATCAGCGGCACCGATCTCGGCGCCGACGAGCAGCACCTCGAACGCTGGCTCGACGACGGCCATCACGGCGAAATGGAATACATGGCGCGCCACGGGGCCAAACGCAGCCGCCCCGCCGAACTGGAGCCGGGCACGCAGCGCGTGATCTCAGTGCGGATGGACTACATCCCGCCCGGGACGGCAAACGCCTGGGGCGTCATCGAGGATGCTGAAGCCGGCTACGTGGCGCGCTATGCGCTGGGCCGCGACTATCACAAGCTGATGCGCAACCGGCTGCAGAAGCTGGCCGACCGCATTCACAGCGTCGTCGGCGACTTCGGCTATCGCGCCTACGTCGATTCGGCGCCGGTGCTGGAAAAGGCGCTGGCGCGCAACGCCGGGCTGGGCTGGATCGGCAAGCACACGGTGCTGATCAATAAGCGCGCCGGCTCGTATTTCTTTCTCGGCGAGCTGTATACCGACCTGCCGTTGCCGGTGGATGCGCCGGCCAGCGCGCACTGCGGCAGCTGCAATCGCTGCATCGACATCTGCCCGACGCAGGCCATCGTTGGGCCGTATCGACTCGATGCGCGACGCTGCATTTCCTATCTCACGATCGAGCTCAAAGGCAGCATTCCCGAAGCGCTGCGCGCGCCGATGGGCAACCGCATCTTCGGTTGCGACGACTGCCAGCTGATCTGCCCGTGGAACAAGTTCGCCCAGGAAACCACCGAGCCGGATTTCGCACCACGCCATAGCCTGGACGGCGCAAAACTGATCGACCTTTTCGGCTGGAGCGAAGAGGAGTTCCTCAAGCGCACCGAAGGTATGGCGATCCGCCGTACCGGCTACGAAGGCTGGCTGCGCAATATCGCCGTGGCGCTGGGCAATGCGCCGACATCGGCCGCCGTCACCGCCGCGCTAGAGGCGCAAGCGGAGCATGTTTCGCCAGTGGTACGCGAACACGTGCAGTGGGCGCTGGCCCGGCATCACCGCTGACGAATCAGGCGGCGGCCATCTGCTTGGGGATCGAACGATTGGTGTGCGAGATGCGATTGTGCGCATCGGCGTATACCAAGGTCGGCTGGAATTTCTCCAGCTCCGCTTCGCTGAGCTGGGCGAAGGCGGCGATGATGATCAGATCGCCCGGCTGGGCGCGATGCGCCGCGCTGCCGTTCACCGAAATGATGCCCGAGCCTTCTTCGGCACGCAGCGCGTAAGTGACAAACCGCTTCCCGTTGTTGATGTTCCAGGCGTGGATCTGCTCGTACTCACGGATGCCCGACGCGTCGAGCAACAGGCCATCGATCGCGATCGAGCCTTCATAATGAAGCTCGGCATGGGTAACCGTGACCCGATGGATCTTGGCCTTGAGCATGTTCAGGTGCATGACGTACTTCCCGCAGGAACAGCCTGCGTAACGGGTAATTATCGAAGCCCGGAGGCTTGACCGCAACTGGGCGGCCGGATGGAGCCTATTTAGGGGCGTCCTAGTCGAACATCAAGTTGTCGATCAGGCGCGTCGTGCCCAGCCGGGCGGCAATGAGCGCGACCAGGCCCTCGCGCTGATCCTCGGCGGGCTCGGCCAGGTCGTCGGCGCGGCGAATCACCGCATAATCCGGCGCAAAACCGGCGCGCGTCAGCCGCGAGGTTGCCACCTGCTCCAGGGCCCGCCAGGCGTGGCCCTGCAGGAACAGCTCGCGCATCTTGCTCAGGGTGTCGTAGATCAGGACAGCGCGGGCCCGCTCGTCCGGTGACAGGTACTGGTTGCGCGAACTCAGCGCCAGGCCATCTTCGGCGCGCAGGGTCGGCGCGGCCATCACCTTCACCGGCAGCGACAGGTCGCGCACCATGCGCTCGATCACCTTCAGCTGCTGGAAATCCTTCTGACCGAAGACGGCGATGTCCGGCTGCACCAGATTGAACAGCTTGCACACCACCGTGGCCACGCCATCGAAGTGCCCCGGCCGATGGGCGCCTTCCAGCGTCTCGGTGATTTGCGGCACGCGCAGGCTGACGCTGTGCTCGGCGCCGAACGGATAGATCGTGCCGACGTCGGGGGCAAACAGCAGGTCGCAGTCCTGGTCGGCCAGTGCGGCCTGATCCTGCACAAGGGTACGCGGATAGCGCTCGAAATCCTCGTTCGGACCGAATTGGGTCGGGTTGACGAAGACGCTCGCGACCACCCGCTCGGTACGCGCACGCGCCAGCTTGATCAGCGACTGATGGCCTGCGTGCAGGTTGCCCATGGTCGGCACAAAGCCGACGGTTTCGCCCTTGCTGCGCCAGCCGCGGATAGCCGCGCGCAGCGCGGAGACGTCTTGTACGGTCTGCATGGTTGGCTTTGGCCGGTCAGTTGAAACAGTGTTCGGGCGCGGGGAAAACGCCACTGCGCACATCCTCGGCGTAGGCCGCAATGGCCGCTGCCACAGAATCGCGCCCAGCGAGGAAATCCTTGCTGAACTTCGGTCGCTTGCCCGGGGTGATGCCGAGCATGTCATGAATCACCAGCACCTGTCCGTCGCAATGCGGGCCGGCGCCGATGCCGATGACAGGGATATTCACGGCGCCCGTCACCCGCTCGCCCAACGCCGTCGGCACGCCTTCCAGCACCAGCAGATCCGCGCCGGCGGACTGCGCCGCCAGCGCCTCGGCCAGAATATGGTCCGCTGCCGCCTGCTCACGACCCTGAATGCGAAAGCCGCCGAACTTGTGCACCGATTGCGGAGTCAATCCCAGATGCGCGCACACGGGAATCGCCCGGGCGACCAGCGCCGCAATGCCTTCGAGGATATGCGGCGCGGCGCCTTCGATTTTGACCATCGCCGCACCGGCTTCGCCGACCAGTCGCGCACCGGCTTCCAGCACATGCGCCGTGTCGCGATCGGCCATGAACGGCAGATCCGCCACCAGCATCGTGGCGGACAATCCGCGGGCGACTGCCGCGGTGTGATAGACCATGTGATCGAGCGTCACGGGGAGCGTGCTGCGATGCCCCTGCACCACCATGCCCAACGAATCGCCGACTAGCGCGATGTCGACACCGGCATTTTCCAGCTGCCAGGCGAAGCTGGCGTCGTACGCGGTCAACATGACGATGCGCCGCCCCTGCGCTTTCATCGCCTGCAGGCCCGGTACGGTGACCGGCTTGCGTTCGGGGGTGCTGGCGTTCTGCACGTACACGGCAATTCCTTACGTTAACGAGAACAACGGGCGCCGATTATCGGCGGCCCGCACTGGCGGCTCAAGGTCGAAACGCTCAAGGCAGGCGCTCGCAGCCGGAGGTATCGAGGTTTCCCAGCAGGGCGTGCACCGTTCCCTGACCCGGTATATCCAGTGTCGGCGCGATAGCGGACAGCGGCAGCAGCACAAAGGCGCGCTCGGCCATGCGCGGGTGCGGCAGGGTCAACTGCTCATCGTGGCGAGTCACGCCATCCATATGAAGCAGATCCAGATCCAGCGTGCGCGGACCATTGCGCTCGGCCCGCACGCGGCCAGCGTCGCACTCGATTTGCAGCAACGCATCGAGTAACGCTTCCGGCAGCAATGCAGTATCCAGTGCGACAACGGCGTTGATAAATGGCGGCTGCTCGATCACACCCCAGGGCGGCGTCAGATACAGCGGCGAACGCCGTAGCACGCGCGTGGCTGGCAAGGCGTCGAGTGCGTCCATCGCAGCGAGTACCTGCCGCTGCGAGTCACCCAGATTGCTGCCCAGCGCGACGTAAGCCAGCGTCACGCCGGGCCCGATTTGTCGCCCGGCTTGCGCCGGCGGCGCCGGGGCCGTGGCGGCTTGGCCGAGGTCGCCACCACGTTGTCGCTGGGATAATTGCCGCCGCCGGCAGGCAGCGCCGCCGCCAGCACGTCCTGCGGCAGCAGCTGCGCATGCGCCCACCACTGGCCCAGCTCGCGCATCGCCGGCGACTCGTCAGCGCGCAGCAGCAGAAAGTCGAACGCGGCGCGAAAGCGCGGCTGGGTCATCAGACGGAACACGCGCTTGCGCTGGATCTGCTCGAAGCGCGGCTGCAGCGACCAGATCTCTTCCATCGTAAAGGTGAAACGACGCGGGATCGCCACCCGTTGGCACTGCTCGGCCACCACCTGCGCCGCGGCGCGCGCCCAGGCTTCGTTGCCATCCATGCCCTGACTTATCCACTGGTGCGCAAGATCCCGTACTTCGCCCCACAACAGCACCGCAAACAGGAAGGCCGGCGTGACCGATTTGCCTTCGGCGATGCGCGTATCGGTATTGGCCAGACCCTGCTCGACCAGCGAACGCAGCGCCTGATCGCCACGCTTCAGCGCGCGGGCGGTGGCCGGAAACAGAAACTTCAGCAGGCCGCATTTTTCGAGCATGCGGAAGCTTTTCAGCCCCTGGCCGCCGAGGAACATCTTCAGCGATTCGTCGAACAGTCGCGCCGGTGCGGCCTCGGCCAGCAGTGGCCCGAGCGTCTCGAACGGCGCCATCGCGGCAGCATCGATCCGCATGTCGAGCTTGGCTGCCAGACGCGCGGCGCGCAGCATGCGCACCGGATCTTCGCGATAGCGCGTGACCGGGTCGCCGATCAGTCGCAGCACGCGGTCATCGAGATCCCTGCTGCCGTCGACATAGTCGCGCACCGAAAAATCGCTGATGTCGTAGTACATCGCGTTGACGCGGAAGTCGCGGCGAATGGCGTCCTCTTCGATCGTGCCCCAGATGTTGTCGCGCACGATGCGCCCATCGACGATGTGGCGATCGCCCTCGGCACCCTCTTCCCCGAGGCCACGAAACGTCGCCACCTCGATGATCTCCGGCCCGAATACCACGTGCGCCAGACGAAAACGTCGACCAATCAGACGGCAGTTGCGGAAAAGCCGCTTGACCTCGTCCGGCGTGGCGCTGGTGGCGACATCGAAGTCCTTCGGGTGCAGGCCCAGCAGAAGGTCACGGACGGCACCACCGACCAGATACGCGGTGTAGCCCGCCTCGTTCAAACGGTAAAGCACGCGCAGGGCGGCCTTGCTGATGTTCTTGCGGGAGATGATGTGCTGGTCGCGCGGAATGATCCGCAACGTCGGCGTGATGTCGGTGTCGGTCCTTGGTTCTAGGTTCAAGCGGTAAAAATCCTTGCAGGACGATTGGCCGTGAGTTCAATGACTGGATACACTTTCGTCTCAGGTAACGTGCGAATCGATGCGGTGGGTTACGCCGGAGTACGCCATAAACTGTTGTATATCCAGCATTGCCGGGCGAAACAATTCCGTTATACTAGCGCGCCTCACAGCATAACGCTCCCTTCGTCTAGTGGCCTAGGACACTGCCCTCTCAAGGCGGGAACACGAGTTCGAGTCTCGTAGGGAGCACCATGGTTTTTGCAATCTTCCATGATTGCTGTTGTCTGGAGAGGGTTCGGGTGACGCGCGGCTCTCTGCCTTGGCTAGTCCAGAAGCGGCCATCCATGGCCGCACTCTTCATAAAACACCGCATTTTTAACGGGCTATCTCATGACGTTTGTTGTCATCGACAACTGCATCAAGTGCAAATACACCGACTGCGTCGAAGTCTGCCCGGTCGACGCTTTCCACGAAGGCCCCAATTTTCTTGTGATCGACCCGGACGAGTGCATCGACTGCACATTGTGCGAGCCGGAATGCCCGATCAATGCGATCTATCCGGAAGACGACGTGCCGGCCGGTCAGGAGTCGTTCGTCGCCCTCAACGCGGAGCTCGCCAAGGGCTGGCCGGTGATCACCGAGCGCAAGGATGCTCCTGCTGACGCGAAGGACTGGGAAAACAAACCCGGCAAGCTCGACCTGCTTCAGCGCTGACGTTCTCCCCGCATTGCAAAACGAAAAAAGCCGCCCTCTAGAGGGCGGCTTTTTTGTCGCTCCCCCGCACCATCACGATGCAGGGCAAGCGCCGGTTTATTTGTCTTTCTTCTTGCCCAGTTTCGTCCTCAGCGCATCGACCACTTTGATCACCGCAGGCGCATCGCCCTGAGCCCGCACTTCACTGGCTTCCGTACCGCTGCTGTCGATCATGATCTGCACCGGATGCGTGGTCGAACCGGCCGCATCCGTGGGCACCGGCGCGCTCTTCTTGAACATGCCGAAGAAGCCCTTCTTTTTCTGCTGAATCACGGCGTTGGGCACGCTAACCGTATAGGTGCGGGCGGCATCGTCGTGCGCCGTCACCTGGCCAAGGCTGCCGTCAGCCAGCTGGGCACCGACCTGCTTGTAGGCGTCGTCGACGTTACCGGTCATGACGAAGCCATCGGTGATCGCACCGGCCGAACCACCGTTGACGCTGGCCGTCGCCCCGTTGGACGTGGGCTGGTTGCCACCCGGCGGCGGAATCACCAGTGCCGCCGTGGTCGTGGGGCGATCGAGCTGCGGCGGAATCTCCAACGGCGACTCCTGCTGGGCGGTGTCCCACGCCTTGTGCGAGCGGAACATGCCGCAGCCGGAGAGCAGCAGACCACTGAGGGCCAGAAGCGGCAGGGCCACGAGGAGTGGTGTTTTCTTCATGTAATCGGATTCCGTGAGAAAGTTCAGACAGCCGTCAAGCAGCGGCAGTCGCCAAGGATGCCAGACTGGACAGCGCTTGGTGCAATCGGGCGCGATCCGGACCGTCGTTCAATTCAACCAGAGGCAACCTTGGCACAGCCAAGCCCAGCCCCAAAACCGGCAATCCGGCCTTTACCGCAATCGGGTTCGGCGCACAGTCCAGTGCCTGCACCAGCGGACTCAGCGCGGCATCGCAGCGCGCCGTTTGCGCCGTGTCGCCGGCAAGCGCCGCATCGCAAAGTGCCCTGAAAGCCTGGGGCACAAGATTGACCACCACCGATATTGTACCGCCCGCACCCGCCAGCATGGCGGCACCGGCCGATGCGTCGTCGCCGGAGAGATAGACGAAATCCGGGCTCACAAGTTCCGCGAGGGCGTCAATACGCTCGCGATCGCCGCGCGCCTCCTTAATGCCGATGATGGCCGGATGATCACGCAGACTCGCCACCGTCTGCGGCAGCAGGTCGCTACCCGTGCGGCTTGGCACGTTGTACATCAGCACCGGCAGCTCGCCGTGATCGGCCACGTCGAGAAAATGCCGACGCATACCCTCCTGGGTCGGGCGGACGTAATACGGCACCACGACCAGCGCGGCATCGACGCCCGAGGCCTTGGCACGACGGGTCAACGCGATGGTTTTGGCCGTACCCGCCTCGCCGGTGCCGGCAATCACCGGCACCCGTCCGGCGACGCGCTCCACCGCGTACGCCAGCAGCCGATCGAATTCGTCGTGCTCCAGCATATGCGCTTCGCCGGTCGACCCGGCCACCACCAGCGCCTGCGTGCCGCCAGCCAGCTGAAAGTCGATCAGCCGGCCGAAAGCCTGCAGGTCGAGCGCGCCGTCTGCCGTGAAAGGGGTAACCAGCGCGCAAATACTTCCGCGAATGTTCAAGAATCGATTCCGCTCCTGGGCAGAACGCACATGTTACTGGCGGCTTCACAAGGCCGGCAAGTAAACCCGATAGAGTAATCTCCCGATTCCGCACCGCGCGGCTTGCTGCCCATACCGTCACCAGGTGGATTTTTTTTGAAACCCTCTTCCGCTTCCGCCCATGCCAGCAACGACAACCAGCTGCTGATCCACGCGCTTACCCCCTCGACCAAATCCCCGCTGCTGGCGCTGGCCAAGCGCATCGCCGACGCCGGCTGCAACCTTACCGAGTCGCGAGTTTCCAGCGTTGGCACCGAGGTATCGCTGATGCTGCTGGCCAGCGGCGCGTGGGATGCACTGGCCAAACTCGAAACCGCGCTGACCAAGCTGGCCCGCGACGAAAGCCTGCGGCTGGTGCAGTACCGTACCGGACCGCGCGAAAACAGCTCGCATCTGCTGCCGTATCTGGTGGAAGTGGTGGCTGCCGACCGGCCCGGCATCGTGGTGCGTATCGTGGAATTTTTTACCCAGCATGGCATCAGCGTCGAACAGCTGAACTCCACGCGCTATCAGGCCATGCAAACCGGCGCCGAGATGTTCCAGGCCCAGTTCACCATTGGCGTGCCGTCGGAAATCCACATTGCCGCGCTGCGCGACGATTTCCTCGAACTGTGCGACGGGCTGAACCTCGACGCGATCATGGATCCGGTGAAATTCTGAAACTCACCCGGCCGTTGAGCATCGCGCGATAACGGCCGGCTGACAAGGACTGTTATCTGCAGTCACGCACGCGCTAGTCTAGCCCCGGGACTTCAGAGGGACGTTGCATTGCAGCCAGCTCATCGATTCACGCGGTCAGCCAACGGCGCACCAGTCGCTGCATCGGCGACACCGTCACTCCAGGCCGCTGCCGTTAGCCCGCAACCCTTCGCTGTTCGCAAGCCCTCCATCCTCTGTTCCGATTCCGTTTTCCTCAAAAACATCGATCACGGTGACGTCTCACCGTGCCGGAGTAACCATGCCCGAGCTCGGCAAGAAACTTCCCCCACTGAAAGGCCAGGTCAGCGACGGCAGCGAGCTGCAGCTGGCCAGCCTCAAAGGCCAGTGGGTGGTCGTGTATTTCTATCCCAAGGACAGCACCCCCGGCTGCACCACTGAAGCGAAGGATTTTCGCGACTTGTACCCCGCATTTCGCAAACGCCATGCCGAGGTCATCGGCGTATCGCGCGACTCGCTGAAATCGCACGCCAACTTCAGCGCAAAACAGGAATTGCCGTTTCCGCTGATTTCCGACACCGACGAAGCCTGGTGCCGGGCCTTCGACGTCATCCACGAAAAAGTGCTGTACGGCAAGCGCCACATGGGCATCGTGCGCAGCACGTTCCTGATCGATCCCGATGGCAAGCTCAGCAAGGAGTGGCGCGGCGTCAAAGTAACCGGACACGCGCACGCCGTGCTCGACGCCATTGCGTCCAAGTGAACTTCGCCCGAGCTCACGTTTTCAAAGTCACGGCAGCGCGGCGTCGCCGCGCCGGTCGCCGCGACTATCCGACGGCGGCAAACCAGCCGCCGTTACTGCGCCAACCACCCACCAGCGAGGACTCTTCCGCATGACCGGAAGCACGCGAATCTACGCTCTCGACACCAACGTCCTGCTGCATGACCCGACCTCGCTGTTCCGCTTCGCGGAGCACGACGTCTTTATCCCGATGACCGTGCTGGAGGAACTGGACGAAAAAAAGAAAGGCGCCTCGGAGGTTTCCCGCAACGGCCGACAGGTCAGCCGGTTTCTCAACGAACTGATCGAGCGCGGCAAGGGCCACAACCTCAACGAGGGCCTGGAGCTTTCCAACCCGCAAGGCATCAATCTCAAGCGCGACAACGCGGTGGGCAGGCTTTATTTCGAGCAGCGCCTCAGCGCCAATCGCGGCAAGGCCGACAACCAGATTCTCGCCTCGGTAATGGAGCTGCGCGATCAGCACGCCGATCGCGACGTCATCCTCGTCACCAAGGACATCAACCTTCGCATCAAAGCCAGCATCGAGGGGGTGGTCGCCGAAGATTACGAAAACGATCGCGCGCTGGACGATTTTTCGCTGCTGTATACCGGTGCCGCGGAACTGCCGGAAAACTTCTGGAACCTGCACCCCGAAGTCAAATCCTGGACCGAGCGCGGCCGCACCTTCTACAAGGTCGATCGCCACGATGACGAAGAATGGCACCCCAACCAGTGCCTGTTTTTACCGGGCGAAAACGAGGTCGAGCTTCGCGTACTGCATTTGGACGATGTGAATGCCACGCTCGTGCTGCTGGACGATCACTCGCATGCCAACCATCACGTGTGGGGCATCGGCGCACGCAACCGCGAGCAGAACTTCGCCCTCAACGCGCTGATGGACCCGGACATCGATTTCGTCACCCTGCTCGGCAACGCCGGTACCGGCAAGACCCTGCTGGCGCTGGCCGCGGGTCTGGCGCAGGTGATGGACCAGCAGCGTTATCGCGAGATCATCATGACCCGCGCAACGGTTTCCGTCGGCGAGGACATCGGCTTCCTGCCGGGCACCGAAGAAGAAAAGATGACGCCGTGGATGGGTGCGCTCACCGACAATCTCGAAGTACTCGCCAACCCCGAAGACGGCGGCAGCTGGGGGCGCCAGGCCACCAACGACCTGCTCGCTTCGCGCATCAAGATCCGCTCGCTCAATTTCATGCGCGGACGCACCTTCCTGTCGCGCTATCTGATTATTGACGAGGCGCAGAACCTCACACCCAAGCAGATGAAAACCCTGATCACCCGTGCCGGCCCCGGTACCAAGATCGTCTGCCTGGGCAACGTCGAGCAGATCGACACGCCCTACCTCACCGAAACCACCTCCGGCCTCACTTACGCGGTGGACCGTTTCAAGCAGTGGGAGCATTCGGCGCATATCACCCTGCGGCGCGGCGAACGCTCGCGGCTGGCGGACTTTGCGGCGGAGGCGCTTTAAAGGCGGAGAACGGGGGAAAGCGGACTACGGCTAGTCCGTGATTCCGCTCCTTAGTTCCTCGTAACTAATAAAATGAGCACTGCGCGCACTTCCAAGGATCGCGCAGCTTTACCGTAAGTTATTGATCTAACAATTTAAAATGGACTTTCAATGTGGCCATGTATTTACCTCTACTAACCGATTTTCTGTGCCTGGTTTTCGGTCTTGCCTTGGTTATCTCCGGGATAAGGCTATTTTGGATCGGAGGTAGCTACCTTAAGAAAAAGATGAAATCTCTGCCGTAATTTTTAGCGCGCCCATCTGGATCCGCTCAAGGCTGAAGAGGCAGTCATGGTTGCTGGGGGCAAGCGAGTACAATGATGTTTATCGGCTCTGACGGTTCTAACTGCCTACATGATCTTTACCCCCCGACTTGTCTTGCTGGCGCTCTTCGCTTTTTTTGCGCTATGTGTGCTGCTGGTGCACCTGCGCGGGCGCGTGCGGCTGCGGTTCGATCGGCAGTTGGTGGATCATTCGGCGGTTTTCGCCCCTTACAACCTCTTGATGTACGCCTTCTCGGCAGTGCCGGCGCGGCCGATTCTCGATCGCCGCGGTTTCCCCCAGCTCGACTTGCTGCAGGCCAACTGGCGTGTGATACGCGACGAAGCCATGCATCTGTTCGACGAAGGCTATATCCGCGCGGCCGCGAAAAATGACGACGCCAGCTTCAACAGCTTTTTCAAGCAGGGCTGGAAGCGCTTTTATCTGAAGTGGTACGGCGAGCCGCTGGCCTCGGCCGAAACGCTCTGCCCCAATACAGTGGCGCTGCTGAAGTCGATCCCCAGCGTCAAGGCGGCCATGTTCGCGCTGTTGCCACCGGGCGCCAAGCTCAACCCCCATCGCGACCCCTTCGCCGGTTCCCTGCGCTACCACCTGGGGCTGATCACGCCCAACTCGCCGGCCTGCCGCATTTTCGTCGATGGCCACGAGCACGCGTGGGGCGACGGCAAGGACGTGGTATTCGACGAAACCTACGTGCACTGGGCCGAAAACGGCACCGACCAGACTCGGGTGATCCTCTTCGCCGACGTCGAACGCCCCTTGCGCACGCGCTGGATGAACGCGATCAACCATCGCGTAGGCGCTTTCATGGGCAGCATCACCGCATCGCCTAACTCCGATACGGACACCGAGAAGACCGGCTTCATCAACCGCCTGTTCGCGCTGAGCAAGCGCAAAGGCGATTCGTCGAACTCGTTCAAGGCGCGCTTAAAGAGCCGCCACAAGAAAGTCTACAAGGGCCTCAAATACCTTGGCATCGTTATGATGATCTGGCTGATCTTTCTTGCGCCCTGGCCAATCTTCCGCTGAGTGAAGTTCTGAGGCGACTGCATATTCACCAAGAAAAAAGCCGCGGATGGCTCCGCGGCTTTTTCTTTTTGGACGGCTAAACCGCAGACGTCAACTCAGGCCTTGAGGCGCTTGACGATGGCGTCCGCAAAGCTGTCGGTGCTGCCCTTGCCACCCAGATCCGGCGTGATCTGATCGCGGTCGTTTTCCACCGCGGCACGAATCGCCGCACGCAGCTGATTGCCCTTGGCGACCATGTCCAGATAATCCAGCATGTCGGCGGCGGCCAGCAGCAGCGCGCAGGGGTTGGCGATACCGCGACCGGCGATATCCGGCGCCGAACCGTGCACGGCTTCGAAGATCGCCGCGTTGGTGCCGATGTTGTCGCCCGGCGCCAGACCCAGGCCACCGACCAGACCCGCGCACAGGTCGGAGAGGATGTCGCCGAACAGATTCGTGGTCACGATCACGTCGAACTGATGCGGATTCATCACCAGCTGCATGCAGGTGTTGTCCACGATCATCTCGTTGAACTCGATCTGCGGATATTCCTTGGCGATTTCGCGCGCCACGTTGAGAAACAGGCCGGTGCTGGTCTTGAGGATGTTCGCCTTGTGCACGGCGGTGATCTTCTTGCGGCCTTTCTTCACCGCCATCTCGAACGCGTAACGCACGATGCGGGTGCTGCCCTTGCGCGTATTGCGGATGATCGACTGAGCGATCTCGCCATCTTCGGAGAGCGTCTGGCCTTCGGCGAGATACGCGCCCTCGGTGTTTTCGCGCACCGTAATGATGTCGATATTCTCGTAGCGCGACTTGGTACCGGGAAAACTGATCGCCGGACGCACATTGGCGTACAGGTCGAAATGCCGGCGCAGGGTCACGTTGACGGAGGTGAAGCCACCGCCGATCGGCGTGGTCAGCGGGCCTTTCAGCGCCACCTTGTGCTTACCGATGACTTCCAGGGTCGAGGCCGGCAGCAGGTCGCCGTGCTTTTCCAGCGCAACCATGCCGGCATCGACAAAGTCATACGTCAGATTACAATCGAGCGCATCGAGCACGCGCAGCGTAGCTGTCATGATCTCCGGGCCAATGCCATCACCGGCGATCACAGCAATCGTCTTGCTCATGGGGAAACTCCTTGAAACGGGGAATCGAGCAGCGCGCGCAGGAGGAGGAAGAAACAAAGGCGGCGCTGATAACCTGTCGATTATCGCCGATGTGGCGCGATGCGGCCAGTGCAGGGGTTCGCTTCGGTGCTGAAAATACTCGCACGCAGCGTTGCAAAAAGGCGCATGGGCGCGGAACGACCACCCGGTGAAAGCCAGACGACGCACTGCTTTCCCGATAAATACGCCTTACCGCGCCTGCCGAAAGAGGCCGCGCGAAGCGCGGCCCTCGAACGATTAATTGGCCGCGTGATCCGCACAACCGGCAGCATCGCTGGCCGCGCCGGCTTCGAGCTGGTCGAGCAGATCCACGCCGCGGCGCAGATGCGGAATCACGATGGAGCCGCCGACGACGAGAGCCACGCTGAATACCTCGAAGAACTCGTTGCGCTGCACGCCGGCTTCCTTGCACTGGGCGATGTGGTAACTGATGCAGTCATCGCAACGCAGCACCATCGACGCCACCAGGCCCAGCATCTCCTTGGTTTTGACGTCCAGCGCGCCGGCCTTGTAGGTCTGCGTATCGAGCGCAAAAAACCTACGAACGACCTGATTGTCCTCAGCAAGGATGCGGTCGTTCATGCGCTGGCGGAATTCGCTGAACTCGGCGAGGCTGTCGCTCATGCGGACAGCTCCAGCAGCTGGGTCAGCTTGCCGCTGCGATCGGCGGCGACCAGATCATCGAAGCCGCCGACGTGCTGATCGTTGATGAAAATCTGCGGCACGGTGCGCCGGCCGCCGCTGCGGGTCAGCATGGCATCGCGCTGCACCGGGTCCGTATCGATGCGCACTTCCGTCCACTCCAGCCCCTTGGCCTTGAGCAGATTCTTGGCCGACACGCAGTACGGGCAAACGGCGGTGGAATAGACCTCGATCTTGGACATGACGACACTCCGGAACGGTAGGAACGATGGCAATTATTTGGGGGCAGACGCGCCGCGGCTCAAGCCTTCGTCGGCGGGAACCGCTGCAATCCCGCGCGGTCTCGGTGGTATTGTCGCTTACCTATGACCATGGCACCACGACGACTGGTTCAACGCCTGCTGGCGCGACGTCTGCTGACCGCCGTGCTGGCGGCCGGCCTGACCTGTGCCGCCAGTGCCCAGCAGGACGTGCGCCTGCCCGATCTGGGCAGCTCGGCCAATGCGCTGATCTCGCCGCAGGATGCGCAGGATTACGGCGCTGCCATGCTGCATCAAATGCGCGCGCTGGATCTGGTCGTCGACGATCCGCTGCTGGACGACTACATCAACGACCTGGGCTTTCGACTGGTCGCCAGCAGCGACAAGCCGAAAGATCACTTCGCGTTTTTCGTGGTGAAAGATCCCGAGATCAACGCGTTCGCGGCGCCCGGCGGCTATATCGCGGTGAACTCCGGCCTGATCACGATCACCCGCAACGAAAGCGAGCTGGCCGGCGTGATCGCCCATGAAATTGGCCACATCACGCAAAACCATCTGGAGCGGGCGTTCGAGGATTCCAAAAAGGATGCACCGCTGATGGCGCTGGTGCTGCTCGGCGCCATTCTCGCCGGCGCCGGCGGCCACGCCGGTGACGCGCCGGTCGCGGTTCTGGCCGGCGGGCAGAGTCTGATCGCGCAGAAGTCGATCAACTTCACCCGCCACGACGAGATCGAGGCCGATCGGGTGGGTATTCAGACCCTAGGCCGTGCCGGCTTCGATCCGAATGCCATGGCGACCTTCTTCGAGCATCTGGAAGACGTCACCAGCGCCGACGCCGGCGGCATCCAGACGCCGTCGCTGCTGCAGTCGCACCCGGTGACCACCGAGCGCATCAGCGACGCGAAATCTCGCGCCGGCTCGCTAATAGCTGCGCAGAAACTTCGCCCCACCGTGTCCAGCATGGACCAGAGCCAGTGGGAGAAAATCACCGCACCGGTGCCGTTCGTCCGCGACCCCTCGGTGCTGACGGCCGGCACGAAAACACCCGATCAGCTGGACACCTACTCGCTGATGCGTGAGCGCACGCGGGTGCTGGCCGACGACGCGTCCAAAGTGGCGCTCTACTACGCGTCCAATCTGAAAGATCAGTACGGCTTCGACACGCCGGCGACGCGCTACGGCTATGCGCTGGCGCTCACCCGCAGCGGTCGCGGCGCACAGGCGATCGAGCAGTTGCAGCCGCTGCTGCAGTCGCACGGCGGCGACCTGATCCTGAAGCTCGCCATGGCCGATGCCCGCCTGCAGGCCGGCCAGCGCGGCGCGGCGCTGGCCATGTACGAGGAGCTGACCACGCAGTCGCCGCGCAATCGGGCGGTAGCGCTGGCCTACGCCGATGCGCTCGTGGCCCGCGGCGACAAGGCGCAGGCCACGCAGGCGGCGAACCTGCTGCGCCCGCTGCTGGACAATGCCGACGAGCCCGAAATCTACAGCGCCTACGCCCGTGCCAGCGAAAAGGCCGGCGACAGCGTGCGTGCCGGGGAAGCCTTCGCCGACGCCAGCTATTACGCCGGCCGGCCGTTCGATGCGATGGAGCAACTGAAGCGGATGCTCGAGCGCAGCGATCTGGACTACTACGCCAGGGTACGCATCCAGTCGCGCATCAGCCAGCTGACCCCGCTGGTGATGGAGCTGCACAAGCGCCGCATCAGCACCGACGACAACCCCGACGGCCGGCAGCAGCCGCGCCAGAATCAGTTGTGCAGCGACCGATTGTGCTTCGGCGCCCGCTGACCGACGCCGTCCCTGCCAGCCACCGGCCTGCCGCGGGCGACCAGGCTTCGTGACAATCCGGCACGATTGGGCTAGAACGAAGTGACCCATGTCATCGACACGTAACATTGATGGGTTGCAATACTCCCGTCATAAGCCACCGGCAGACCACCGCGTGCACAAGCGCATTTTGATCGTTGAAGATGAAGTCTCGATCCGCGAGATGATCGCCTTTGCCCTGCGCAAGGCCGGCATGGACGCGATGCAGGCGGCCGATGCGCGGGCGGCCCAGCTGGCTATTGCCGAACAGGTGCCCGACCTGATCCTGCTCGACTGGATGCTCCCCGGCACCAGCGGCCTGGAGCTGGCGCGGCGCATGCGCAAGGAAGAACTGAGCCGCGAGATCCCCATCATCATGCTCACCGCCCGTGGGGAGGAGATGGACCGGGTCAATGGTTTGGAAGCCGGCGTCGACGACTACGTGGTCAAACCCTTCTCGACGCGCGAGCTGATTGCCCGCATCAAGGCCGTGCTGCGTCGCAGCCAGGGCGACGACGGTTCGGGCATGGTCGAACTCGGCGGCCTGCGCATCGACGGCCCCGCGCATCGCGTGTTTGCAGGCGAAGACGCGGTGCCGATCGGCCCGACCGAATATCGCCTGCTGTACTTTTTTATGACCCACCCGGAGCGCGTGTACTCGCGTACACAACTGCTCGATCACGTATGGGGCGGCAGTGTTTACGTGGAGGAGCGCACGGTCGACGTGCACATCCGCCGCCTGCGCAAGACGCTGGAGCCGTGGAAGCTGGACGAAATGGTGCAAACCGTGCGTGGCACCGGCTACCGGTTCTCCGTCAACGCCTGAAGTCGTGCATGGCTGAGTCACGCATGCCCTGCCCGATAGCCATGGCTCGGCTCGCCGGGGTTGCGGCGACGCAAGCTTTTGCCGATGCTGGCCGCCCGGCCTGCAAGGCCGTCCAGCCAAACGCCTCATGGCACAACCTGCCGCTTCATCGCTCGCAAAATTGTCAATTGCTCTGACGGCGGCATTAGCCGTTGGCGCACTGCTGGGCTGGTTGGCCGGCGGCCATATCGCTACCGGCGTGGCGGTTGTCGCGCTTTTCGAAGTCGTCTTGCTGCTGACTCGAATTCGTCATCAAACGCAGCCCATCATGCCTATATCCGCTGGCGTCAGCCCTCTACAGCATGACCGTTTCATGACACGTTCCCGACGTATTGCCTCCAGCCTGCGTGATTTGCGCAACGCCGCCAGCCAACTTCCCGATGCGGTGGTGCTGCTCGATCAGCAACAGCAGGTGCGCTGGTTCAACCACGCCGCCGAGAACCTGCTGGGCCTGCGTCGCCCGCGCGACCGCGGCGTACTGCTTCACCAGCGGCTTGCCTCGTCCGACCTTTCCGGGTGGTTGCAGGACGGTGCGCTGGAACCTATTAACGACGTCATCGCCCCGGGCCATCCGGAAAGCCGGCTCAACGTCAGCATGCTGCCGTTCGGCCGCCGCCAGCACCTGCTGCTGGCGCGAGATATCAGCCATCTGAACCGGCTGGAGCAAATTCGTCGCGACTTCGTCGCCAACGTCTCGCACGAGCTGCGCACGCCGCTGACGGTCATCCACGGCTATCTCGAACTGATCGATCCGGAAGACGTGCCCGAGCTGGCGTCGGTGCTCGGCGAGATGCGTGCACAGTCCAAGCGCATGGGTCAGATCGTGGAAGATCTGCTGACGCTGTCGCGACTGGAAACCCAGCACCAGATCGCCGACGAACGCGTGCCGATGGCCTCCCTGCTGGCGACCGTGCGAAAGGAAGCCGAGGCGCTCAGTCAGGGGCGGCATCAGATCGCGCTGGAGTCCACTGCGGAAGCCGACCTGCTCGGCTCGCCGAAGGACCTGCACAGCGCGCTGTCGAATCTGGTCAGCAACGCCGTGCGCTATACGCCGATCGGCGGCAGCATTACCATCCGCTGGCGGCGCACGCCGCTGGGCGCAGCGTATTCGGTCACGGATACCGGCTTCGGCATTCCGGCCTCGCATATCGCACGACTGACCGAGCGCTTCTACCGGATCTCCTCCAGTCGTTCGCGCGACAGCGGCGGCACGGGCCTGGGCCTGTCGATCGTCAAGCACGTGCTGAACCTGCATCAGGCGCAGCTGCAGATCGAAAGCACGCCGGGCGTGGGCTCAACCTTTGCTTGCCATTTCGGCAACGCACGCCTGCTTACCGCGGGCGGCAATGACGAGAGCTGAACTCCCTGATCGCACCGTGTGTATTTGGCCAGCAGCATGGGCCAGAATGACGATATGCCACGTCGCTCACCTGCCCCCTCACCACCGATCGAGCCATCGCCGATCGATTTGAGTGCACCCCACCTATATCTCAGCAGCGAACTGGCGACGCTGGAATTCAATTTCCGCGTCCTGGCAATGGCGCGCGACATGTCGGTGCCGATACTCGAACGGTTGCGTTATCTGAGTATCGTAGCCAACAACCTCGACGAATTTTTCGAAGTGCGCGTGGCAATGCTCAAGCATCACCACGCCTACGGCACGTCGGCGCCGGGACCGGATGGCATCACGTCGGGCGAATTGCTCTCGAGAATTCGCAAGCGCGCGCTTGAACTGGTCACCGAGCAGTTCACGACCTGGCAGGAACACCTCATTCCACAGCTCGACGCGCACAACGTGCGCGTACTGACGCGCACGCAGTGGACGCCAAAACAGCGCCGCTGGTTGCAGGGCTATTTCGAACACGAGGTGCTGCCGGTGCTGTCGCCGCTGGGGCTTGATCCCTCGCACCCGTTTCCGCGCATTCTCAACAAGACGCTGAATATCGCGGTGGTGCTGAAGGGCCGCGACGCCTTCGGCCACGAAGGCCATATGGCCCTGGTACGCGCGCCGCGCTCGCTGCCGCGCATCATCCGCGTACCCGACGAAGTCAGCGGCGAGGGCGATCACTTCGTGTTTCTTGCCGAACTGCTCCAGGCGTTCACCGACCTGATGTTTCCCGGCTTCAAGGTGGTTGGCTCGTACCAGTTCCGCGTCACGCGCAACAGCGAGTTGATCGTCGAGGAGGCCGAAGTGGAAAACCTGGCTCACGCGCTGAGCGAGGAGCTGATCGGCCGCGGCTACGCGCGTCCGGTGCGGCTGGAAATCGCCAACGATTGCCCGAAGGCGATCACCGCGATGCTGACGCGCAACTTCGAGCTGGAAGACACCGACGTCTACCGCTGCGACGGCCCGGTCAACATCATTCGCGCGCAGCTGATCTACGATCTGCTCGATCGGCCCGAACTGAAGTTTCCACGCTTCAATCCACAGCTGCCGGCGGCGCTCGACGGGGCGAAGAACAAGTTCGACCTGATCAGCCAGCGCGACGTGCTGCTGCATCACCCGTATCAGAACTTTGCCGCCGTGGTCGATCTGTTACGCCAGGCCAGCGTCGATCCGCAGGTACTGGCGATCAAACAGACGCTTTACCGCGCGGGTGAGGACACACCTTTGGTCGGCCTGCTGGTGGACGCGGCGCGCAACGGCAAGGACGTGACCGTAGTGATCGAGCTGCGCGCGCGCTTCGACGAAGCGGCGAACATCCAGCTCGCCGTGCGCCTGCAGGAGGCGGGCGTGCAAGTGGTGTATGGCGTGGTCGGCTACAAGACCCACGCCAAGATGATGCTGATCGTGCGGCGCGAGGGCGACGGGCTACGCCGCTACGCGCACCTGTCGACCGGCAACTATCACCAGATCAACAGCCGCACCTACACCGACATTGGCCTGATGACGTCCAACCCGGCCATCGGCGAAGACCTGCACAAGATCTTCCAGCAGCTGTCTGGTCTCGGCCCGATGATCAAGCTCAACTGCCTGCTGCATTCGCCATTTACGCTGTATACCGGCCTGGTCGCCAAGATCGAGCGCGAAACCGCGCACGCGAAAGCCGGTCGTCCGGCGCGCATCGTGGCCAAGCTCAATGCGATGAACGAGTCGCACGTCATCGAGGCGCTGTACCGCGCCTCGCAGGCCGGCGTAGAGATCGACCTGATCGTACGCGGCGCCTGCACGCTGCGACCGGGCCTGCCCGGCATCTCCGAGCGCATTCGCGTGCGCTCGATCATCGGCCGCTTTCTCGAGCACAGCCGCGTGTACTGGTTCGCCAATAACGACGAGCCTGAGCTCTACTGCGCCAGCGCCGACTGGATGGCGCGCAATCTGATGCGCCGTATCGAGATCGCGTTTCCCATTCTCGACGCCGAACTGTCGGCCCGTGTGTTCGAAGAAACCCTGGCCGGTAGTCTGGCCGACAACACGCAGGCATGGCTGCTCGACAGCGACGGCCGCTATGCGCGCGCCGAGCCCGGCAACGATCCGCCCTACAGCGCGCAGCAGAGCCTGCTCGATCGATACTGCCCTTGAGCTTTTCCACGCGTAGAAACATCTCAGCGGCCATGGATGACATCAGACTCACGCAGGCATGCGAGAATCCGCCTTCATTCGATCAGGGAGGCTTGACGTGAGCCCAGCCGATGCCACACCGATCCGCGACGGCGAACTGATTGCCGCCGTGGACATGGGTTCCAACAGCTTCCACATGGTGGTGGCCCGTATGGAACACGGCGAACCTCGCGTGATCGATCGGCTGCGTGAAAGCGTACGGATGGCCGCAGGCCTGCGCGCCGACGGCACGCTGGACGCCGAACGCCGCGCCCGTGCGATGAACTGCCTGGCGCGCTTTGGCCAGCGCATCGCCGGCCTGCCCTCGCTGCGCGTGCGCGCGGTGGCCACCAACACCGTGCGCCGGCTTGCATCGCCGCAGACATTTCTCACCGCCGCCGAAGCGGCGCTTGGTCACCCGATCGAGGTGGTTTCCGGCCGCGAGGAAGGCCGGCTGATTTTTCTCGGCGCCGCGCACGATCTGCCCGCCTCGCGCGAACCGCGGCTGATCATCGACGTCGGCGGCGGCAGCACCGAGTTCATCATCGGCCGCGGCCTGGCGCCGCTGCATACGGAAAGCGTACAGGCTGGCTGCATCGCCTCGACGCTGCGCTTTTTCCCCGGCGGCAAGCTCACGCGTAAGCGCTGGCAGCGCGCGCGCAGCGAGATAGGGGTACTGCTGCAGCAGTTCGACGAGGACTATCGCGAAGCCGGCTGGCAGGACGCCTACGGTTCGTCCGGCACGGCAAAATCCATCGGCGCGGTCGTGCAGGCGATGAAATTTTCCGATGACGGCATCACACCGGCGTCGCTGGCGTCGCTGCGCGAAGCCATTCTGGAACAGGGCCAGATCGGCCTGCTGAAACTGCCTGGCTTGGTCGAGGACCGTGCCGCCGTCTTCGCCGGCGGCGTGGTGATCTTCGAGGCCGCGTTTGCGGCACTGGGCATCGAACGCCTGCGCGTGTGCGAAAGCTCGATGCGCGAAGGGCTGATGTGGGATCTGATCGGCCGCGCCGGCGGCAGTGACCCACGCACGGCCAGTATCGATGCGCTGGCGACCCGCTACGGCGTGGATCGCGCGCAGGCCCGACGAGTCGAGTCCACCGCGCTGATGCTGTTCGATCAGGTGGCCAAGGCCTGGAAACTCGACGCCGACGCGCGCGAATGGCTGTCGTGGGCCGCGCGCGTGCACGAGATCGGCCTCGCCATCGCACACAGCCAGCATCATCATCATGGCGCCTACATCCTGCGCCACGCCGACCTGGCGGGCTTTTCGCGGCAGGAGCAGCA
This sequence comes from Rhodanobacter sp. K2T2, assembly GCF_013408815.1. Classification (NCBI taxonomy): domain Bacteria; kingdom Pseudomonadati; phylum Pseudomonadota; class Gammaproteobacteria; order Lysobacterales; family Rhodanobacteraceae; genus Rhodanobacter; species Rhodanobacter sp. K2T2. The sequence goes on from NZ_JACCCA010000002.1 coordinate 123,182, forward strand.
GCTGCTCGCTGCGGTGGTCGAAATGCATCGGCGCAAGCCGGACAAGGCGCTGATCATCACGCTACCGGTGCGCTACCGCGCGCTGGCCCGCTACACCACGGCGCTGCTGCGCCTGGCCGTACTTTTTCGCCGCGCGCGGCGGGCCGAGTCGCTGCCGCCGATGCGCGTGGCCGCTACCAGCCAGAAACTGCGCGTCACCCTGCCACTGGCCTGGTTCGAGCAACATCCACTCAGCGAATCCGACCTGCAGCAGGAGCAGTCGCCGATGGCTGAGCTAGGACTGAAGCTGGATCTGTCAAGCAGCTGAGCAAGCGGCTTTCATGAACCATGCCGGCTGCGTGCGCGTATCATGTTGGCACGCCAAAAAACGCCCGACACTCATGCTCAAATCTCTGCTCGCCACCCTGATGCTTCTCGCGCCACTGGCGCTGCCCGCACAAGCCGCCCAGCCTGCGCCCGCCGCTGTCGCAGCGGCGCCGGACGTGGTTCTGCATACCTCACAGGGCGACATCACCGTCGCACTGTATCCAGACAAGGCCCCCAAGAGCGTGGCCAATTTTCTGCAATATGTGCGCGACGGATTCTACGACGGCACGGTATTCCATCGGGCGATTCCCGGCTATCTCGTCCAGGGCGGCCTCTACACGCGCGATCTGCAGCCCAAGCGCACGCGCTCGGCAGTAGCCAGCGAAGCGGACAACGGCCTGTCCAATCTGCGCGGCACGCTGGTCGTGGCACGCGGCGCCGATCCGAACTCGGGCACGTCGCAGTTCTTTTTCAACCTGGTCGACAACCGTCGGCTGGATTTCACCGGCAACCAGAGCAGCCTGACCTGGGGCTATACGGTCTTCGGCAAGGTCATCAAGGGCATGGACGTGGTCGACAAGATCGCGGCGCTGCCCACGCGCGGGCTGGGTCCATTCGCCGCCGATGTACCCAATCCGCTGGTGGTGATCAACAGCGCCCGCGTCGTGGGCGAAGAGTCCACCGTCGACGACGCTGCCGCGGCGCCGGCCAAGAAAGCCACAAAGCATTAAGGCTGCCCGATGGTCACGCTGTTTATTGCCGACCTGCACCTGGATCCATCGCGTCCGCAGATCACCGAGCTGTTCGAACACTATCTGGCCAGCGACGAAGTGCGCCGCGCCGATGCGCTGTATATCCTCGGCGATCTGGTCGAGGCATGGGTGGGTGATGACGACGATGCCGAGCTGCCCGAACGCATCGCCACGGCGATACGTTCCGTACGAGATGCTGGGGTGCCGGTGTACTTTATGCCTGGCAATCGCGACTTTCTGCTCGGTGAAACCTTTGCACAGCGCGCCGGCCTCACGCTGCTGGAAGACGGCGCCGTGCACGACCTCTACGGTCGCCCCACGCTGCTGATGCACGGCGACCTGCTGTGCACCGATGATGTGGCGTACCAGACCGTACGCCAGCAAGTGCGCACGCCGCAGTGGAAGGCGCAGATTTTGGCCATGCCGCTGGAGGCGCGTCGCGCTTTTGCGACCAAGGCGCGTGAGGATAGCCGCGCGCATACCGGCACAACCCAGGAAAGCATCATGGACGTCAACGCCGACGCCGTGCAGCAGGCGCTACGCCATGCCGGGGTGACTCGACTGATTCACGGTCACACCCATCGACCTGCGGTGCACGCGCTGCAATTGGACGATCATCGCGCCGAGCGCATCGTGCTCGGCGACTGGTACGAGCACGGCTCTGTGCTCAAAGTCACGCCCTCCGGCGCTGAACTGCACGGACTTTCCGTCAGCTGAGTTCCGCCATCGCCACGCGCGACGTCGTGCGAGGCGCCAGCCAATAGACCTTTGCAAGTCAAGGCTGCGACAGCCAGCGCCCTCGCCGTGAGACGACCGGCTCGCCATAAAGAACGTTTTGTTATGTGCGTATGATGAATACTCATTGCATTTGGACGTCTAAATGTCCAAATCTTGTGTAGTATTTATCACGCAGCCAGCATCGTATCGACGATCGCCATAGGGGCGAAAGACTGCGGCTTTCTTGTTTGATCAGTCGGCATCCGTGCCGCGCAAGTCGTCGTTCGCCATCGACTCGACATCCATGTTTGAGCAAAACGCTCCGAGCTCAGCACACCTTTCCAGGCTTTCGAGAGTCCCACATTGAACAATAGAATAACGCCCAGGCCAAACGCCCTGGCAGCAGCACTAGGCTTTGCGATTTTCGTCGCCGCAGCACCGGTGTTCGCGCAATCGACCACGGGCAGCATTTTCGGCCAGGCACCGGTCGGCGCCAATGAAACTGTCCAGGTAAAAAGCAGCACCGGCATTTCGCGCGTGGTGAATGTAGACAACCACGGCCGCTATAGCGCAGGCGAACTGCCTCTGGGTACGTACACCGTCGTGCTACTGCGCGACGGCAAGACGATCGATACGCGCAGCGACATTAGCTTGCGCGTCGGCGGCGGCACGGAGGTATCGTTTCAGCCAGCGGCGGTCAAGAATCTCAATGCGGTGACAGTCAGCGCCAATCGCCTGCCGCCGATCGATGTCACCAGCGTCGATTCACGCACGGTAATCACCTCCGCCCAACTCGCGCAGCTGCCACTGGGCCGCTCGGCCGAAGCCATCGCGCAGCTGGCACCTGGCGTGGTGAACAATAGCGGCGGCTACGTGGGGCCGACGGGACAATCGCTGGTGAGCTTTGGCGGTTCCGCCGCCAGCGAGAACGCGTATTACGTCAACGGTTTCAACACGACCGATCCGCAGCGCGGCTTCGGTGGAATCACGCTGCCATACGGTGCCATTGAGCAGCAGGAAATCTATACCGGTGGCTACAGCGCGCGATATGGCCGCTCCGACGGCGGCGTGATCAACATGGTCGGCAAGAGCGGCACCGACCAGTGGCATTTCGGCGGGCAGGTGCTGTGGGAGCCCGAGTTTGCGCATGCCGACGGCACCAATACCTACTACACCAACGGGCTTCCCGCCTCGCCGGTCGCCGGCAATCTGTACGACCCCAACAGCAAGAATCGTCAGTGGACCAAGACCTACGATGCCTATGTCGGTGGCCCGCTGATCAAGGACAAACTGTTTCTTTTCCTTGCGGCCGAAACGTCGACTCAGAATGGCGACACGGTCAACAATGTGTCCTATGCGCAACCCTACGTGCGCTACCAGTATCAGCAGCCCAAATGGTACGGCAAGCTGGACTGGAACATCACCGACAGCAATATCCTTGAAGTCACGGGTGCCTCGAACAAGAATCAGACCAACGGCAGCGTGTACAACTACGACTACAACGCGCTGAAGCCCGGCAGCTTCATCAACTATGCCGACAGCATCAAGACCGGCGGCGACGTCTATACGGCCAAGTTCACCAGCTACATCACCGACAGCCTCACGCTGACCACCACCTACGGCAAGATGAAAACCGTCAACTACGATGCGCCGGGCGGTTACGACGGCAGCCTGACCTATCTGAGCAACGTTCAGTATCAGAACCCCGCTTTCAACAACGGCACGCCGATCAGCAACAGTCAGATCACGCAGTCGCTGTACAACGCCAACCGCCATGATGTCAGCAACAATCTGCGCCTCGACCTGACCTACCAGCTCGGCCAGCACGCCATTTCGTTCGGCATCGACAATCAGAACTCGCGCGCCATCGACCAGGGCAGCCAGACCTCGGGACCGGGCTACTATTGGGGTTACGCCTACACCACCACGCCGACAGTGCCGCTGATCCCCAATCTGGGCGTGGGCGCGCCCGCGAATTATCCGAACGGCGCCTCCGGCTATTACGCGATCCAGTACATCAACAGCTCAATCGCCAGCGTGCGCTCGGCCCAACGCGCGCAGTATGTCGAGGACAAATGGCAGGTCAGCGATCGCTGGCTGCTCTCGCTGGGCCTGCGCAACGACCAGTTCACCGACTACAACGCGGACGCACAGTCGTACATCCGCCAGACCACACCACAGTGGGCGCCGCGCCTGGGCTTCAGCTGGGACGTGAACGGCGACGCCAGCTTCAAACTCTACGGCAACGCAGGACGCTACTACCTCGGCCTACCGCTCAACCCCTCCCTGAACGCCGCAGGCGCTTACGTTTCTACCCAGCAATACTTCACTTATAGCGGTATCGCCGCCGATGGCACGCCTACAGGCCTCACGCCCTTCTCCAACGCCGTGTCGTCCAACAACACCTACGGCGTGCTGCCCGACCCAAAAACGGTGACGGCGCAGAACCTGAAGTCGGAGTATCAGGACGAATTCATCCTGGGCTTCACCAAGACGATCAGCGACCAATGGGTGTATGGCGCCAAACTGACGCAGCGCATTCTGCGCAACGCCATCGACGACTATTGCGACGTCACGGCGATCGAGAACAAGGCCGCCACATTGGGTTACGACGTCAATGCGACCAACAGCTGCTATCTGATCAATCCCGGCCGCGCCAATACGTTTACCGTGGCCGATACCGGCGGCACCTACCGCAGTGTGACCCTCACCAATGCCGACGCCGGCTTTCCGCCATTGAAGCGCCAGTACTACGGCCTGGAAACCTTTCTGGAGCATCCGTTCGACGGCACGTGGTACGGCAAGATCGACTACGTGTTTTCACGCAGCTACGGCGATACCGAAGGCCAGCTGCGCTCCGATATTCAACAGACCGCTGCATCCACCAGCATCGACTGGGATTTCCCGGCGCTGATGTCGTACAGCAACGGCGCGCAGAGCAACGATCACACGCATCAGATCAAGATCTTCGGCTACTACCAGCTCACGCCCGAGTGGCAGATCTCAGGCAACATCCAGATTGAATCGGGCAACCCACGCAACTGCCTGGGCTACTACGGCCCCAACCAGACCGATCCGGATGGCTACGGCAGCTACTACCACTGGTGCGGCGGCCAGCCGTCGCCGCCTGGCACGTATCGTCTGCCGTGGAACAAGCAGGTGGACGTGGGTGCAACCTACCGACCGAGTTTCGGCGAGGGCAAGCTGGCGTTCTCGGTGAATGTCTTCAATCTCTTCAATAGCCAGACCATCCTCAACGCCTACCCGTTCTTTCAAATCTCGCCCGGTACGCCCGATCCACTCTACGGCTCCGCCGTGGTGCGGCAGCAGCCTCGTTACGTGCGGCTGAGCGCGACTTACGATTACTGATGACAGCGGCGCTAAGCGGAGGCCTCGCCATCCTTGATGCATGGAGCTGAACACGCCGGCGCCCACTGCGGGATGTAAACACTTCGCTTCATCCAGGAACGGATGAAGCGAAATCGTTCAACCGCCGGCAATGGCCAGCAGCCATTCCGTCGTCAAGGCCGGCACGGTCACCGGCAGCATATGGCCACCGCCGTCCACCAGTTTCAGCGTGGCGTGCGGAATTTTCTGCGTCAGCGCCTCACCGTGCTGCCGATAATCGAGGACCTGATCCTGTCGGCCGTAGAGCACGTCGATCGGCATTCGTAGCGTGCCGTACCGGCTTTCCATGGTCGGCAGATCCTCGGCTGTGGCCAGCATGTCGGACGAAGCCGCGTAAAAACTGTTCGGGCGAAGCCCGAGCAGGCCACCGCCCTTGGTTCGAAAATCCTTCGGCACCGGCTCCGGCCCAAAGACAAAGGCCAACACTTCGGGGCCTTTGCGAATGGACAGCGGCGTGGCGAGCGTGTGGGCGATCGCACGGCGCATCAGCGGCGAGGGAATCATCAGGCCGCGAAAGGATTCCGGTGGTTCGCTCTGCGTGTGCGTCAACGGTGCGACAAGAGCCAATCGTGAAATGGACTGCGGATGATTCAGCCCTACCGCCAGCGCAATCGCGCCACCCAGCGAATGACCGACCAGCAGCGGCTTGTCGAGCTTCAACGCCTCGATGAAAGCGGCAACGGTCGCGGCCTGATTGACGATGGTGGCTGACGAGCCCTCCCCGCGCGTGGAATAACCCGCACCCGGACGGTCAATCAAAATCACCCGATGCGATCGCGCCAGCTTCTGCAGATCGAGATAGGCAAAGTTGAGCAGCTGGCCGCTCAGTCCGTGCACCAGCACGATCGGCGAACCGCTGCCTTGCTCGACGTAGTGAATGCGATCGCCGCCGATATCGATAAAACGGCCGCACGGCGGCAGCGCCTTCTCGACCTTGGCGGCGATATACGCGGAGAACGCGACCAGTGCCGCGATCACCACAACGAGCAAAATGACGATGGAAAGAATAACGGTCACAGGCTGGCACTCGCTTTGGCTGGCTGGCGGGGCTCACGGTTGGCGGAACTCTTCGACACCCGGCGTCGCTCGAACTGCATCGCACCATCTTCGAGTTTGCCGTAGCGAAAAGCGGCGAGGTCACGCGCATAGTTCTGGTGGTAGATCCAGGGCTTGTGCACGCCCTGCTTCGGCAGCTGCGCGGCGGCCCGCTGGATATAGCCTGAGGTAAGGTCGACCGCCGGCTGCGTGCCGGCGTCGGCGCTGTCGAGCACCGGCACGCAAGTGTCGTAGCCGCCGACCTTCATGTGCTCGATCAAACGGCACACGTACTTCGCCACCAGCTCGGCTTTAAGCGTCCACGACGCGTTGGTATAACCGAACGTCGATGCAAGATTCGGCACGCCGCTGGTCATCATGCCCTTGTAAGACACCGTGTCACCGAGATTGATCGTTTTACCATCGACCGTGATGGTCGCGCCGCCGAGCAATTTCAATTTCAGGCCTGTTGCGGTCACGATGATGTCGGCATCGAGCTGCTCACCGCTGCGCAGGCGCAGCCCGGTGCTGTTGAAGGATTCGATTTCGTCGGTCACGATGGATGCCTTGCCCGCGCGAATCGCCTTGAACAGATCGCCATTGGGGATCACGCACAGGCGCTGGTCCCACGGCTTGTAGCGCGGCGTCAGATGCTTGCCCACATCGAAATCCGGGCCAAGCTGCTTGGCCGCCATTTTCAAAATGGCCTTCTTGGCCGCGTCGGGCTTGCGCCGTGCGTAGTTGTACAGATACATGCTGAGCAGCACATTCTTGGTGCGGATCAGCCGGTGCGCGATCTTCGAGGGAAACCAGCTGCGCAGCTTGTCGGCGATCGCGTCGCGCGACGGCAGCGCGAAAATATACGTAGGCGAGCGCTGCAGCATGGTGACGTGCTCGGCCGTTGCAGCCATGGTCGGCACCAGCGTAACCGCGGTGGCGCCGCTGCCGATCACCACCACGCGCTTGTTCGCATAAGCGAGATCGGCCGGCCAGTGCTGCGGATGGACGATCTGCCCGCCGAATTGATCCATCCCCGGCCACTTCGGCTCATGCCCGGTTTCGTAGTCGTAATAGCCGCTGCACATGTAGAGAAAGCTGCAGCTGTAACGCAGCTGCTCGCGACAGCCGTCGACCGTGCGCTCCACCAGCACGCTCCAGCTCGCGGTCGCCGAGTTCCAGTCGGCGCCGAGCATCTTGTGCTCAAACTGGATCTTCTTGTCGATACCGAACTCGTGCGCGGTGTCCTTCACGTAGTCGAGGATGTTCTGACCCTCGGCAATCGCCTTGTCGCCCTGCCACGGGCGGAAGCTGAAGCCCAGCGTATACATGTCCGAGTCGGAGCGCACGCCGGGGTAGCGAAACAGATCCCACGTGCCGCCCAGTGTCGTGCGGCTTTCCAGAATGGCGAAGCGCGTCGACGGCAGCCGATCCTGCAAATGGAAGGCCGCAGCGATGCCCGATAGCCCGGCGCCCACGATTAGCATGTCGTAGTCGACCTCGGTACTAGCCGGCGCACCGGATGATTTGAATTCGCTCATCGATATCATGCGATCTCTCCTGGCGAGGTTTGCTTGCCGCCGTGATTTGGACGGCCATACAAAACGGTGGATTCAATCGCCCGCAGGCGGCGCACTGCTGCTTTTCGCTGGACTACCCAGCATGCTGCGCGCGCGTCGAAGCACCAGCACCTGATACGCCGAACCCAGCAAGCGAATCAACTTGTCCATCACCCATGCATCCTTGCCCACCAGCACGCGACGCGCGTTTTTCTCCACCCCGGCAAGAATCTGCAGCGCTGCGGCGTCTGGCGTGGTGACGTTGATCAGCCGATTGGCGCGACGGCGGTGGGTTTCCTCATCTAGTCCGGTGGCGTCGACAATCTGCTTGTCGATGCGCGACGAGTTCACGATATTCGTGGCCACGCCGCCGGGGTGGATACTGGTTGCGCTGACCGGTGCACCCTCCAGTTCCAATTCCATACGCAGCGCTTCGGTGTAGCCGCGCACGGCGAACTTGCTGGCGTTATAGGTGCTCTGGGTCGGCATGGCCATGAGACCGAACAGGCTCGATAGATTGATCACATGGCCTTCGCCGGAGGCGCGCAGATAGGGCAGAAACGCCTGCGTACCGTGCACCACGCCCCAGAAGTTGATGCCCATGATCCATTCGAAATCTTCGATGGTCGCCGTGGCCGCCGAGGCGGTATGCGCCACACCGGCGTTGTTGAAGATCAGATTGATCTTGCCGTGCGCGGCGTTCGACAGGCGTGCCCACTCGAATACCGCCGCCCGGTCGGATACGTCCAACATTTGGGTCGTTACCTTCACCGCGTGTGTTGCGCACAGCGCTGCGGTTTCCTGCAGGCCCGCCTCGTTGCGATCGCTGAGCGCCAGAGCGCAGCCGCGCCGGGCCAGCTCGACGGCGAGACTGCGGCCCATCCCCGATGCCGCGCCGGTGATAGCAGCGACCTTGCCCTTGAAGATCTGCACTGGACATTCCTCAACCACCACGCAAGTGTGGTGTTACGTGTCACCACTTTAAATTTTGCTCTTTCTGCTGTCAAATGAACGCATGAAAAAAACTGCTGAACCCCAAGCTGCCGGCCGGCCCTACGGCGGCGTCGCCCACGAGGACCGTGCCGCCGAGCGGCGCCAGGCGTTGATCCAGGCGGCGACCCAGGTGTTCGGCACGTTCGGATTTCGCAAGGCGACCGTGCGCGCCATCTGCCAGCAAGCCCGATTGAACGATCGTTATTTCTACGCGGCGTTCGACAGCACCGACCACCTGCTGCGCGCGACCTATGAACACCACGCCCAGCGGCTGCACGCAGCGCTGCAGCAGGCGATAGAGAGCCAGGGCGAACGCCTTGAAGAACGCATCGATGCCGGTCTGCGCGCATTTTTCGCTTTTTTACGCGATACCTGCGCGGCGCGCGTGCTGATGCTCGAAGTGATGGGCATCAACGCGGAAACCGACGCCACCTATCAGCGCAATTTGTCCGAATTCGCCAAGCAGATCATTGCCTCGGCCGACCCGACCACGCAGAACGCGCTGGGCGATCACGCCGATCAGCGCATTGTCGGCATGGCGCTGGTCGGCGCAATGACCAACGCAGGCACGGCCTGGCTGCTCTCGGGTTATCGCGACTCCGAAGAAAAGATGGTGCGCAACTGCAGCCAGGTATTGCTGGGAACTTACGCCTACGCCATCAAGCAGGCCCGTAACAGCCGATCGAACCGCGCCGCGCTGAACCATGCTGCCGTAAAAAACACCTCGCGAGTGCGACGCTAGGCGTAACCCAACGTCGCGAGACCCGCATGCTGCTCGATCGCCTTTTGAAACTGCCGCCACGCACGTCGCGCACCGTTCGGCATCGCGATGTGCGCATGACAATGCGCGATGGCGTGAGCCTTCTCGGTGACGTCTATCTCCCGGCAGAGCCATCGGGTCAGCCAACCGTATTGTTGCGCTCGCCGTACGGCCGCGGCAGCGTTTTCGGCCTGATGGCGCAGGCCTTTGCCAACCGCGGATATGCAACTGTCATCCAAAGCTGCCGCGGCACATTCGGCTCCGAGGGTCGCTTTCATCCCTTTTTCCAGGAGTCTGCCGACGGCATCGATACGGTGAGCTGGATCGAAAACCAGCCTTGGTTTGCCGGCCGTTTAGGCCTTTATGGCGGCAGCTATATGGGACAAGTGCAGTGGGCGATGGCGGCCGAATTGGGCGATCGCCTTTCCGCCATGGCCATGAGCGTCACCACCAGCGATTTTCAAGAAGCCATCCACGACGGCGGCGGCTTTCGGCTGCAGGATCTGCTGGTCTGGGCGCACCTGCTGGAGCATCAGGAGCGCAGCCATCGCTTGCGTAACGCCATCCGCGAACGTCTATTCGGCGATCCGCTTAAACGCTACTACGCTCGGTTGCCGGTCCACACCATCGACGTCGACGCGCTGGGCAGGCGGGTCGATTTCTGGCGCGAGTGGGCCACAGGCAACCCGCAGGACGAGCGCTGGGCGCCGATTCGTTTCACCGACACGATCGACCGCATCAAAACGCCGGTCAGCATGGTCACCGGCTGGTCGGATTTTTTATTCGCCTACCAGATGCGCGACTTTCAGGCGCTGAGGGCGTGCGGCTGCACGGCACGAATGACCGTCGGCCAGTGGACGCACTCGAGCATCGGTATGATCGGCGAAAGCCTGCGTGACGCACTGGAGTGGTTCGACATCCATCTCAAAGGTGCGAGGCCGGCGCGGGCGCAAGACCTCGATCGGGTGAAATTCTGGTTCAACGGGCCGAATGAATGGCGCTCGACAACCACATGGCCGCCGACCGATATCCGGACAACGCAACTTGCCCTGAGCGCCGACGGCCGCCTTTCCGATAACCACGTGACCCCTGGCGTTCGTTCATTCACCTACGATCCATCCGACCCGACGCCCAGCGTGGCCGGCCCCATGCTGGCGAACCGCAAAGGTCGCGGCGACGTTCGCACGCTCTGTGCGCGCAGCGATGTGTTGAGCTTCGACGGCCCAGCCCTCGAGCAAGCCCTCGACCTTATCGGCGATATTCGCGTGACGTTGACCACGTCATCCAGCAGACCGCATCACGATCTTTTTGTCTGCCTGTGCGATGTCGACGCTTGGGGGCGCACCGTCAACATCACCGACGGCTACACCAGGCTTCGACCATCGTCATCGCCTGACGCAAGCCCTCGCACAACCGTGCTCAAGACGTCCCCTGTCGCGTGGCGAGTGCCTCCCGGTCACCATCTGCGGCTGCTGGTATCCGGCGGTGCCTTCCCTCGATTTGCGCGCAACTTCGGCATGGATGAAAACGACGGCGGCGACGGCACGATGGCGCCAGTCGAAATCACCCTGCATTGCATCTCGGCCGACGCCTGTTTGCTGACTTTTTCAAGTAAAGCCGCCACATCAGCTCAGTGAAGCCGTGCATGGATGACCTGTGCATTGGCACCCCACCATCGCCATACGCAACCAAGCATCGAGCCGACTGGCCAGTGGATCCGAGGCCCTATTCATAGCCCCGCACAATGTCCGCGAGTTTGAGGGGCATCCATCGTGGTGTACCGCACGAACCGCTTCGGGTTTCGCTGCAAGCCGCGAAACCCGCATACAAAAATACCAGGCCGATGTGTCACCGGCCTGGTACGTTTGAATCAACTCATATATGCCTAACGACGGGGCACACAATCTCGAAAACGACTCAGCATGCTGACCGAGCAATAGAATCGGCTTGGCTCTATCGATGTTCGCTCCGATCGGGCTGCTTCGGCAGAGGCAATGGCATGCACCCGCCACTGGAATCGAAGGCTAAACCACCATACAAACCTTGCCGATCTTCGCCATCAGAGAATATTGAACAAGAAAGCCTTGGTTACGGCTTGGACTTTATTCGTCGCATTGAGTTTGGCAAGGGTGCTCGTGATATGAAACGTCACGGTACGCGCGGAGATTCCGAGAATGGTCCCAATTTCATCCGCTGTTTTCCCACCCGCGCTCCAACGCAAAACTTCAAGCTCGCGCTCGGTAAGTCGGTGATCGATATCCGCCCCCCATTCCTTGGTTTCAATCGCACTGATGAGACCATGGGTTACGTGGGAGAGCCAAACAAGCTGCGGTTCGATATCCGACAGTTCTCGCGCGCTGACTTTGTCGTGACTTCGTGCGAGAGAAAGCATTCCGGTGGTCATGAATTTGCCATGCGTGGCGAGCGCCCATCCATGCTGAACACCATGCGCCCTCGCCTCCTCCCAAAACTCCGGCTGGTCCCGGGACTCCCCGCTCGCCCAGACCACGGGGGCAAGGTCGCGAGAAGCTTGCTGAATGAGTGGATCCGTCTCTAAGTAATGATGTGAAAAATAGTGATCCAACCACTTATCCGGATAAGTGCTCGACCAGGTCACCGTGGGACTGCCGATAGGAAACGGCACACGAAGCACATAGGAACAGTACTCGAACCCCATTTTATCAACGATGGCGGCAAGTTCCTTCAAAATGCCGTCAGACGACGACGCCTTCGAAGACAATAGGTCCAGGCAATCTTCACGCCAAGTCTTCACACTGAACGATTCCCCTAATACTGTTCTTTCTAGCAGTTTGTTACCTTCCCAACTGCAGCTACGGTGTAGCGCCGCATCGACCCGGAGGCGCCATGAGGCTGCCAGCCCCATCAACATCGAAAGTCGCCCAAATCTGTTTGGACGGCTATATTCGTATGACCTTCGAAGTCTTTACCGGACTCGAGTTTACTCTTCGAAAGTCCTGGGAAGACAGCACTCTCAATGACGACCTTCGCCATGAAGGTATCGAAACCCACCACGCAGGCTACTGCGAATGGGAAACCGATGCCACACGAGCCGTCAGCATCGGATGGGCCTGGTTTGAGTGTCCCAATGGAACGCATGCCATTGCGCCAGGCGGCATCAGTACGAACGTGATGCTCATCACACCAAAAACCGGCTACGACTTGGGGCAGGCGAAAACGGAAGAGCTACTGCAAGCATGGCTTAGTGGTGAACCCTGGCAACCCAAGGAATGCGCACCGCCCTTGGCTATGAACCGTTTGTCGTCATAAAAACGCGACCACCTTACCCAACCAGAACCGCTACGCCTGGGTTAAAGCGTCGACATTTGAGCCAAAGTCAACTGTATGAGCTTCCAGTTATTCGTACCTGGGGAATCTCCTCCAATGCCGTCAATCCCCCTTTGTGGAGTAACGGCACATGTTTACAGTGGCAACTGGAACGGAAAGCGAGCTTCCCATCGGCCTCGAAATAGCGCTCGCCGCGTATCGGTATGAAGTCTTCATCAAGGCACTGCAATGGCAGCTGCCCGTCGAAAATGGTTTGGAGCGCGATCAGTTCGACCGACCGGACACACTATACGTCGTCGTCGGAGATGCCAATGGCATTGTGTGTGGTTGTGCGCGCCTGCTGCCAACGACCAAGCCCTACTTGCTCGATGAGGTGTTCCCGGAACTGATGAATGGCTCACCAGCGCCCCACTCCCCCGACACCTGGGAGCTGTCGCGCTTTTCAACGATGGCCCCCGGCGAATCGACTGCGCCTTCCCGGGAAGAGGCCAGGCGACGCTTTTGCTCCTTGTTCGCGTCGGTGGTTGAGGTCGCCTGCGCACAAGGTGCAACCCGCCTCATTACCTTCACCGCCCTTGGAGTCGAGCGAATTCTCAGAAGCATTGGCATACATGCGCACCGAGTTGGACCACCCCAGATGATTGATGACAAGCCCGTGCTCGCACTCTGGATTGAACTGGATGATAGGACCCGAAAGGCTTTGGGCTTACCCGCTATACCGGTAACTGCTAGCGAACAGTAAAAAAATACCCAGTCGAGGTCACCTCGACTGGGTATTTTTAGTCGTTCAATGTCGGTCAAATCCCGCCGAATCCTTGGTCCATTCCTTAGGACCGCCGACGTCTGAATTAAAAACTCAATGCCAAACCGGGGCTACTGCAAGAAATGACAGGTATCAAATGTGCTCTGCACTGCGGTAGGACGACTTACAGAGCCAACCGGCTTAAAGTGTAGGCCGCACCAGAACGCCAAAGCTTGTCTTCAAAAGGCGTTAGCACAAGCGCAGTACCAGCACTGGAGAGGTTCGCTCTCTGTTAATCAGTGAACCTGCTGCCAATGGTCCGCATCGCGCTTATCCGGTACTTTCCGCCCTCGTCTGGCCTGAATCGACTAGCAAGAATCGTTACAGCTCGATCCCATGAAGAGATTGGGCGTGAAGAAGCGTTTCCGAAGGACAGATCATCGGCTTACCGCGCGAAGCGGAGTCCGATCGGCAATAAGAGAGCTATGCCATTGGCTTGTCGGAGGCCATCTCTATCTGTCCGTAGCGCAGCAAATTCGGCGGATGACGGGGCGGCGCTACTCATTCTAAAACGCTTGCTCAAACGCTTACGACTACTGACCGACATCAATACGACTGGCCTAGGCCAAAGGTTTTAGCATACTGTAAAGTTTTGCAAAGCTTTCAAATGATGCATGAGCAACGGAACCCATGGGTTCCGATTCGCATCTCGACGACTCGCTCCCAGACCACAAAAAAGCCTTGAATAATCAAGGCTTTATGTAAACTGGCGGAGAGAGAGGGATTCGAACCCTCGATAAGGCTTTTGACCCTATACTCCCTTAGCAGGGGAGCCCCTTCGGCCACTCGGGCATCTCTCCATAATTCTCCACATCGCTGTGGAGCCGGCAAGGATACCGATCGACGTCATCAAGGTAAAGACTTGATGCTCAATCAGTGCTCGACGGCCTCATCGGCAGGACCGTCCGTACCACCTTCGCCCTTGATGCGCTGGTAAATTTCCTCACGATGCACCGCGACGGTCTTGGGAGCATTGATGCCTATGCGCACCTGATTGCCCTTGACGCCCAGAACGGTGACGGTCACCTCGTCGCCGATCATCAGGGTTTCGCCGACCCTGCGGGTCAGAATCAACATGATTGTTACTCCATAATTTTTTGTGTCATGGGCCTGTCGACCGATGGGCGCCTCACCCCTGAGCCTCCATCTGTCCACAATTCGACGATTGATCCATCGAAGGCCCTACCGCCTTCCCGGTTCACAGCCCTGACCCTAATGATTAGCTGTCATGACCGGCGACGCTACCGTTGCTTTGGTAACGTCGACATTCGACTGATACTAGCCGAGCGCCGGTATCCCGCGCAATGCGTCTGAACGATGACAAGGGGCATAACGCAACGTTTTCAGCCCCCGGTCAGTGGCTGGAAATCCACTGCGGTAGTTCAGCCAGCAGCTTGGGCAGTCCAGGGGCATCCGCACCGCCGCCCTGAGCCATGTCCGGCCTGCCGCCGCCTTTGCCGCCGATCTGTGACGCGATATGGGCGACGATATCGCCAGCCTTGATGCGCCCAAGCGCCTTGCCGTGCACGCCGGCAATCAGCGAGACGCGACCATCCGCCGCGCCCGCCAGCAGCACCACGCAATCGCCGAGCTGCTGCTTGAGTTGATCAACGCCATCGCGCAGCGACTTGGCATCGAGCCCTTCCAGCCTCGCGGCGACGACCTTGATCCCATCGACGTCCTGCGCCGTCACCGCAAGATCGGCGATGGCCGAACCGGCCGACTTGCTGCGCAGCGACTCCAGCTCGCGCTCGAGCTTTTTCTGCCGATCGAAGATCTGCCGCAGTTTTTCGACAGCGTCATCGCCGCTGCTGGACAAAAGATGCGAGAGTTCGCCCAGGCGACGCTCCTCGTCAGCCACGTAAGCCAGCGCACCGTCGCCGGTGACCGCCTCGATCCGGCGCACGCCGGAGGCCACGCCCGCCTCGCTGACGATCTTGAACAGGCCGATGTCGCCGGTACGGCTGACGTGCGTGCCGCCGCACAACTCGGTGGAAAAATCGCCCATCTTCAGCACCCGCACTTCGGCGCCGTATTTTTCGCCGAACAAGGCCATGGCGCCGAACTCGATCGCCTCGTCATACGCCATGTTGTGGATTTCAGCCTCGGCGTTGCGACGCACTTCGGCATTCACCATCGCTTCGACCGCGGCCAGCTCCTCGCGACTCATCGGCTTGAAATGCGAGAAGTCGAAACGCAGCCGCTCGGCCGCCACCAGCGAACCTTTCTGGGTGACGTGATCGCCCAGCACCTTGCGTAGGGCCGCATGCAGCAGATGCGTGGCCGAGTGGTTGAGTACGATGGACTGCCTGCGCAATGCGTTAACGCTGGCCTCGACCACGTCGCCGGTGCGCAGCGGCTGGGCGCCATGCCAGCGACCCGCGTGGCCGAAGAACACGCCGCCCATCTTCAGCGTATCGCGCACTTCGAGCCGGCCGGCGGTAGTGATCAGCTCACCGGTATCGCCCACCTGCCCGCCCGACTCGGCGTAGAACGGCGTGCGGTCGAGTATCAACAAGCCCTCTTCGCCATCGGCCAGCTCGCTCACCTGCTTGCCGTCGCGCACGATGCCGACGACCTTGCTGGCATCGCTGTACATCGCGTCGTAACCGAGAAATACGGTGGGCTTGAGCTGGCTGGCCAGGTCGGCGGGCATCAGTCCCTTCGCCTCGAAGCGGCCCGCCGCACGGGCGCGCTCGCGCTGCTCGTTCATGGCCTTGTCGAAGCCGTCCATATCCACCTCGAGCCCGCGCTCGCGCGCGATGTCGGCCGTGAGGTCGACAGGAAAACCGTAGGTGTCGTAAAGGCGGAAGGCGTCGGCGCCGGGTATCGTCTTGCCAGATTTTCCGGCCACGTCATCGAACACTCGCATGCCGTGTTCCAGCGTCTCGCCGAATCGCTGCTCCTCGGTGCGCAGCGCCTCTTCGACGAACGACTGCTTAGCGGCCAGTTCGGGATAGGCCTGGCCCATCTCCTCGACCAGCGGCTGCACCATCTTCCAGAAGAAGTCGCCGCGCACGCCAAGCATCCAACCGTGGCGCAAGGCGCGCCGGATGATACGGCGCAGCACGTAGCCACGGCCTTCGTTGGACGGCAGCACGCCGTCGACAATCAGGAACGCGCAGGCGCGGATATGATCGGCGATCACGCGCAGCGACTTGTTGCCCAGATCTGTCGTGCCGGTGAACTTGCCGGCTTCGGCAATCAGATGCGCGAACAGATCGATTTCGTAATTGGAATGCACGTGCTGCAGCACCGCGGCCAGCCGCTCCAGGCCCATGCCGGTATCGACGCAGGGTGCCGGCAGCGGGCTCAGCGTGCCGTCGGGCGCGCGGTCGAACTGCATAAACACCAAGTTCCAGATTTCGATATAGCGGTCGCCGTCCTCGTCCGGCGAACCCGGCGGCCCGCCGGCAATATCCGCGCCATGGTCGAAAAAGATTTCCGTACACGGACCGCACGGGCCGGTATCGGCCATTTGCCAGAAGTTGTCCGAGGCAAACGGTGCGCCCTTGTTGTCGCCGATGCGCACGATGCGCTCGGCCGGCACGCCGATCTGCGTGTGCCAGATATCGAAGGCCTCGTCGTCGGTGTGATAGACCGTGACCCAGAGCTTCTCGGCCGGCAGCTTGAACACGCCGGTCAGCAGCTCCCAGGCGAAATGGATCGCGTCGCGCTTGAAATAGTCGCCGAACGACCAGTTGCCCAGCATCTCGAAAAACGTGTGGTGGCGCGCGGTATAGCCCACGGCATCCAGATCGTTGTGCTTGCCGCCGGCGCGCAGGCAGCGCTGCACGTCCGCCGCACGGACGTAGCCCGGCTTCTCGCTGCCGAGAAACACGTTCTTGAACTGCACCATGCCCGAGTTGGTGAACAGCAGCGTCGGATCGCTGGACGGTACCAGCGAGCTGGACGGCACGATGGTATGACCCTTGGAGCGGAAATAATCGAGAAAGGTAGAGCGGATTTCGGAGGTTTTCATTCGAATCGTCGTTGCCATCGGTCGGGAGGCCACACCGCGCGCGAGCCCACGCGATGGACCCTGGCATCATCGCAGGATGATGGATTTCAGGGGCTGTCGTCGGCGGCTTCGTCCACGTCGGCGTGGGTAACACTCCGTACTGTGGAGCCGTCAAAGCCCCGGCGCAAGAGGAACTGCGCCCGCTTGGCGCGTTCGGCAGGGTCGGCGACGCCCACACTGCCATAGCGGCGGCGCAGCTGGGACGAGGCCGACGCGATCCAGTCGACTTCTGCGTCATTCAACAATGCGCGGATTCTGGCATCGCTGAGGCCATGGGTTTTCAGCTCCATGCGCAGTCGCATCGGGCCGTAACCCTGGGCGATCCGGCTGCGCAGCAGCACTTCGCCAAAGCGGTCGTCGTCCTGATACTGCTGCTCGCCCAGGCGCTCGATCGCCTCGGTGGTTTCCTCGCCCTCGTAGCCGCCCTGGCGTAGCTTGGTTTTCAGCTCGCGCTTGGAATGCTCGCGCCGCGCCAGCAGGCCCAGCGCCTTGTCGTAGGCGCTACGCTTGGGCTTGGCCGGGTCATCGGAGCCTGGGGAGCGTTTCATGGGGTTACCTCCGCCACAAACGCACATGGCCCGGACGAGCCGGGCCATGTTGCCTGCCTTGAAGCGTCAGGAGGCAAGACTCACGCTTCCTCGAGCGCCTCTTCGGCCGCGGCGGCGGCCGGCTTGCCGACCGGCACCAGCAGGCGCTCGCGCAGCTGGGCGTCGACTTCGTTGGCGATGGCCGGATTGTCGCGCAGGAACTGGCGCACGTTTTCCTTGCCCTGGCCGATGCGGTCGCCCTTGTAGCTGTACCAGGCACCGGACTTGTCGATCAGGTTCTGGGCCACGCCCAGCTCGATGATCTCGCCTTCGCGCGACGTACCTTCGCCGTAGAGGATTTCGAACTCGCACTGGCGGAACGGCGGCGCCACCTTGTTCTTGACCACCTTCACGCGGGTTTCCGAACCGATGATCTCGTCGCCGCGCTTCACCGCGCCGATGCGGCGAATATCCAGGCGCACCGAGGCATAGAACTTAAGTGCGTTGCCGCCAGTGGTGGTTTCCGGGCTGCCGAACATCACGCCGATCTTCATGCGGATCTGGTTGATGAAGATCACCAGCGTGCCGGATTTCTTGATGTTGGCGGTGAGCTTGCGCAGCGCCTGGCTCATCAGGCGAGCGTGCAGGCCGACGTGGGAGTCACCCATCTCGCCCTCGATTTCAGCCTTCGGCGTCAATGCGGCGACCGAGTCGACCACGACCATGTCGACCGCGCCCGAGCGCACCAGCATGTCGGCGATTTCCAGCGCTTGCTCACCCGTATCGGGCTGCGACACCAGCAGGTCGTCCACTTTCACGCCGAGCTTTTCGGCGTAGGTGGGGTCGAGCGCGTGCTCGGCGTCGATGAAGGCCGCGGTGCCGCCGGCGCGCTGGCAGCTGGCGATGGCCTGCAGGGTCATCGTGGTTTTGCCCGACGACTCCGGCCCGTAGATTTCCACCACGCGGCCGCGCGGCAGGCCGCCGACGCCGAGTGCGATATCCAGCCCGAGCGAGCCGGTAGACACGGTTTCGATGGCTTCGTTGACACGGTCGCCCATGCGCATGATCGCGCCCTTGCCGAACTGCTTTTCGATCTGGCCGAGCGCGGAAGTGAGTGCCTTGCGCTTATTGTCATCGATCGTCATGGTCTTGAATTCCGGTTGGTCTGAAAGAGGTGTCGCTGAAAGACGGGTGGGTCACTGGAGAGGATCATGCCCGGCGCGGGTCTCACGGGCTGCGATCACGGCGGATCGTTTCGCTACCGTCGCAGTATCCCACACCCGTCAAGCCGATCTGGCGGCGCGCGGCGCTTCATTCCGTCAGAATTTTGCGCAAACCGGCGAGCGCCGCCGCCACGGTCTGCCGCCTGACCGCCTCGCGATCGCCCGGAAAATGGAATAGCTGCGCACAACCGTAGCCGCCGCGCCGTTTCCAGCTGATCCAGACCGTGCCGACCGGCTTTTCCACGGTGCCGCCGGAAGGCCCGGCAATACCGGTGACAGCTACCGCCACGCCCGCACCAAAGCGCGCCAGTGCGCCGGAGACCATTTCCAGGGCGGTTTCCTCGCTGACGGCGCCGGTACGCTCCAGCGTGCGCGGATTCACCCCGAGCAGTGCCTCCTTGGCCTGATAACTGTAGGTCACCACGCCGGCGTCGAACCAGGTCGAACTGCCCGGCAGATCGGTCAGCGTCTTGGCAATCCAGCCGCCGGTGCAGGACTCGGCGGTCACCAGCATCAGCTTCTGCTCAATCACGATGCCCGCCACGTCCTTGGCCAGCTCGTGCAGATGCGTATCGGAAAAATCCATCGTTGAACTCGATGACTGATAAGGCCTGATTATGTCACGGCGCGTTCGCGTGCTTTTCGCAACAAAACCGTCGAAACCGTCGACGAACACCAGCCGCATTACACTCGCAGACCACCTTCCGCCGCTGTTCGGAGCCACGTCATGAAAGTATTTGTTCGTCCTGTTCTTGCGTGGCTATCGGTCGCTCTGTTTCTGGTGTTCGGCGCCCATTGGATGAGCGCACTGGCCAGCCCGATCGTGGGTGTCGGCCTCTTCGCCTGGCTGTTTCTGGTGATCATCTGGGTCGCATTCGGCGTGGTGCACGAGGCGGAAGAGCTCGCCCACATACTGGGAGAACCCTTCGGCACGCTGATTCTTACCCTGTCGATCGTGCTGATCGAAGTCGCGCTGATCTCCGCCGTGATGATCAGCGCGCAGGACGCCTCGACACTGGCACGCGACACCATGTTCGCGGTGCTGATGATCGTGCTGAACGGGGTGGTCGGCCTGGGCCTGCTGATCGGCGGGGCGCATCATCACGAACAGTCCTACAACCTGCAGGGCGCGTCGGCCTACCTCGCGGTGGTCATTCCGCTGTCGACCATTGCACTGGTGCTGCCGAAGTTCACCGCATCCACCTCGGACAGCACGCTGACCTCACTGCAAGCGGCCTGCTTTTCCGTGCTGACGATTGCGCTTTACGGCATCTTTCTGTGGCTGCAGACGGGACGGCATAGCGGTTTCTTCGTCGAGCCGGCCAATGGCGATCAGGCGGTGGTTGCCGAAGCCACCGTCACTGCGCCAGCAGCGTCCAAACGAAAGCTTTTCGGCCATGTGGCGATGCTGCTGGTCCACATTCTACCGATCGTCATTCTCTCCAAGAGCCTGGCCAAAGTGCTCGATCACGGCATCGCCGCCATGGGCGCGCCGCCGGCCCTGGGCGGTGTGGTGATTGCGATGCTGGTGTTCACGCCGGAAGGTATTTCCGCGCTGATCGCCATCCGCCGCAACCAGCTGACGCGTGCGATCAATCTCTGCCTCGGCGGCGCCACCTCCACCGTGGGACTGACGGTTCCCGCCGTCCTGATCATCGGACTGATCACCGGCCAGAAAGTCGTGCTCGGCCTGCCGCCGGCCAGCATCGTGCTGCTGGCGGCCACACTGATCCTCAGCGGACTGACGTTTTCCGGCTCGCGCACCACCATGCTGGAAGGGGCAGTGCACCTCTCGCTGTTCGCGGTCTTTCTGGTGCTGGTGTTCAGCCCATGAGACGACCGGCCCGGCCTTGTGCGCACGGCCAGCATCCCTAGGAACACACCGCATGCGAAACTGATGGACTGACATTCCTTCGTCTGGCGGGTAAAGCCGCCGGACGCGTTCCGTCCCTGTTCCAAGCGACCACGCCAAGACCCGCATCGCATGACCCAAGACGATCTTTCCCAGCACACCCCGTTCATGCGTCAGTACCTGGGCGCCAAGGCGGCGCATCCCGATGTGCTGCTGTTTTTCCGGATGGGCGATTTTTACGAGCTGTTTTTCGACGATGCGCGCAAGGCCGCGCGGCTACTGGATATCACTCTCACCCAGCGCGGACAATCGGGCGGTGCGCCGATTCCGATGGCGGGCGTGCCGTATCACGCGGCGGAGAATTATCTGGCGCGGCTGGTGCGGCTGGGCGAATCGGTGGCGATCTGCGAGCAGATCGGCGATCCGGCGCTGGCCAAGGGCATCGTCGAGCGCAAGGTGGTACGCATCGTCACGCCGGGCACGGTGACCGACGCCGCTCTGCTGGAAGAGCGCCGGGACAATCTTTTGCTGGCGATCGCCGGCGGCCCGCGCGACAGCTACGGGCTGGCCTGGGTCGATCTGAGCAGCGGCCGCTTTCTGCTCAGCGAAGTGCCCCATGCCGAAGCGCTGGCCGCCGAACTGGCGCGGCTGCAGCCGGCCGAAACGCTGGTCGACGAAAACATCGCGTGGCCGAAATTCGTCGGCAACCTGCCCGGCCTGCGCAAACGGCCGCCGTGGCATTTCGATATCGACACGGCCAAGCGTGAGCTCAACCGTTTCTTCGGCACGCGCGACCTCGGCGGCTTCGGCGCGCACGATTTGCCGCTGGCCATCGCCGCTGCCGGCTGCCTGCTCGGCTACGTCGAGGAAACGCAGAAAAGCGCGCTGCCGCATCTGTCCGGCATGGCGGTGGAAAACGCCAGCGAGACGATCGCACTGGATGCCGCCACGCGGCGCAATCTGGAAATCGATACCCACCCCAGCGGCCGCACCGAACACACGCTGCTCGGCGTGCTCGATGAGACCGTCACGCCGATGGGGGCGCGCTTGCTGCGCCGCTGGCTCAACCGGCCGCTGCGCTCGCGCGAGGTGTTGCGTCTGCGGCATCAGGCGATCGGCACATTGATCGACGCCCGCCGTTACGAGGCCCTGCGCGAACCGCTGCGCGGCATCGGCGATCTGGAACGCATCCTCGCCCGCGTGGCGCTGCGCTCGGCGCGGCCGCGCGATCTTTCCACATTGCGAGACGGCCTTGCCGCAGCGTCTGGTATCAGTGCGCTCATCCATGAGCGCGAAGATCAAGAAGCGGCCATCCCTGGCCGCACTCCTCGAGAAGCGTCGCCCTTGCTGGCTTCTCTCGTCGAACGCATCGGCGACCACGCCAACATCGCCGAGCTGCTTACGCGCGCTGTGGTCGCGCAGCCGCCGGTACTGCAGCGCGACGGCGGCGTGATCGCCGACGGCTACGACGAGGAGCTGGACGAACTGCGCCGGCTGTCCACCCACGCCGATCAGTACCTGGTCGAACTGGAGGAGCGCGAGAAAGCCGCCAGCGGCATCACCACGCTGAAGGTCGGCTACAACCGCGTGCACGGCTACTACATCGAAATCACCAAGGCGCAGGCGGACAAGGCGCCGACGCACTACACGCGCCGCCAGACCACCAAGAACGCCGAGCGCTACATCACCGAAGAGCTGAAAAACTTCGAAGACAAGGTGCTCTCCGCGAAAGAGCGTTCGCTGATGCGCGAAAGGGCAATTTACGAAGCGCTGCTCGACACGCTGATCGAACAGCTGGAGCCGCTGAAATCCGCAGCCATCGCAATGGCCGAACTCGACGTGCTGGCCACGCTGGCCGAACGCGCCGACGCGCTGGACTGGAGCGCCCCTGAACTCACCGACATACCCGGCATCGCGATCAAGCGCGGGCGTCATCCGGTGGTGGAAAAAGTTCGCGACGAGCCGTTCGAACCGAATGACCTGATCCTAGGCGATCCGACCCGCGACGATGCCGCCGAGCGCAGCGCTCGCCGCATGCTGGTGATCACCGGCCCGAACATGGGCGGCAAATCGACCTATATGCGGCAGAACGCGTTGATCGTGCTGCTGGCCCATATCGGCAGCTATGTGCCTGCCACGCGCGCGACGATCGGCCCGATCGATCGCATTTTTACCCGTATCGGCGCCGGCGACGACCTGTCGCGCGGCCAGTCCACCTTCATGGTGGAGATGAGCGAAACGGCCAACATCCTGCACAACGCGACCGAGCACAGCCTGGTGCTGATGGACGAAGTCGGCCGCGGCACCAGCACGTACGACGGACTGTCGCTGGCGCGCGCCGCGGCCGTGCATCTGGCGGCGAGCAGCCGCTCTTACACCTTGTTCGCCACGCATTATTTCGAGCTGACCGAGCTGGCCGGCGAGTATCCGTCGATCGCCAACGTGCATTTGGATGCCGTCGAATTTCACGACAAGAAGCTGGGCGAGCAGCTGGTGTTCATGCACGCGGTGAAGGACGGCCCGGCCAACCGCAGCTTCGGCCTGCAGGTGGCGGCGCTGGCCGGCCTGCCGAAATCGGTGATCGCCGACGCGCGGCGCACGCTGGCCGAACTGGAGCGCGGCGGTGCCGAGCACCGTTCGTCGCATAAGCGTGGCTCCACGCAGTCGCCGCAGCTCGGCCTCTTCGGCATGCCAGCACCAGCCGCGCCCGAACCGTCGGCGCTCGACCGCGCTATGACCGAGATCGATCCGGATGCGCTGACCCCGCGCGAAGCGCTCGATGCGCTGTACCGGCTGAAAGGTCTGCTAACGTCGGGTTGAGCCGCCCAAAAATTTCGCGCAGGGATTTCGTCGTTGTCTTATCGCTCGACGCCAGATGCTGCCCCCGCTGTCGACGCCCATCCCCGGGCATCGCAGCTCGACGCATGGTCGGCGCGGCTCGAACTGCGCTTTGCCCGCCGCGGCGACACCACGGAGGCGGTGCATCGAAACCATCGCGGCCCGCTGCGCGTGCAGCGCATGCTGTATCCGGAGGGTACCGGCTGCTGCCATGCCCTGCTGCTGCATCCGCCCGGCGGCATCGCCGGCGGCGACCGGCTTGAAATAGACGTCCACATGGAAACCGGCGCACACGCCCTGCTCACCACGCCAGGTGCCGCCAAGTGGTACCGAGCCGGCGATGCCGCACCGGCACAACAGGCGCTGCATCTCACGGTGGATGACGACGCCTGCTTGGAATGGCTCCCGCAGGAATCGATCCTGTTCGACGGCGCCAAAGTGGTGCAGACGTGCCAGATCACCCTGGCGCCGCGGGCGGCGATGTTCGGTTGGGACATCGTGCAGTTGGGCCGGCTGGCGGCGGGCGAACGATGGAACCAGGGCTTTTGGCAGCAGCGGCTCGCGCTATCCCGCGGCGTTCGGCCGGTGTGGCTGGAACAGGCGCATCTGGATGCCCACGACCCGCTGCGCGATTCGCCGCTGCGGCTGGCCGGCCACCCGGTATTTGCCGCGGCCTGGGCGTGCTCGCCGCGACTCTCGGCCCAGCATGCCGACGCGCTGGCCGCTGCGCGCGCCACGGCATCGCGCTTCGATCTTCCCTGCGGCATCAGCTGGCTGGGGGCTCCTGCGGAGTTGCTGGTGATACGCGCACTCGGCGCCAGCGGTCACACAGTGCGTGAATTGTTCGAAGCGTTGTGGCATACCTTGAGGCCATGGAGCTCGGCCATGCCGCCGCAGCGGCCGCGCATCTGGTCTACCTGAGCCGCAACAAGCCAAACCCGTCGAGATGAACCATGGAACTGACGCCGCGCGAAAAGGACAAGCTGCTTATCTTCACCGCGGGCCTGCTGGCCGAGCGGCGCAAGGCGCGCGGGCTCAAGCTCAACTACCCCGAGGCGATCGCGTTTATCAGCGCGGCGATCATGGAAGGCGCGCGCGACGGCCGCAGCGTCGCCGAGCTGATGCACTTCGGCACCACCCTGCTCGGCCGCGACGACGTGATGGACGGCATCGCCGAGCTGATTCCGGACATCCAGGTCGAAGCCACCTTTCCCGACGGGACCAAGCTGGTCACCGTGCACGATCCGATCGGCTGAACCCGCACCACTGAAGCCCTGAAATCTTGAGGATTGCCATGCACCGCACCCTGCCACGCCGCCTCATCGTCACTGCCGCCGCCCTGCTGCCCACCATCGCGATGGCGCATCCGGGCCAGTGCGGCCACGGCTTTGGCTCCGGCCTCGCCCATCCGTTCACCGGTATCGACCATCTGCTGGCCATGGCCGCGGTCGGCTGGTGGAGCGCCACCACGCAGCAGCGACGCTGGTGGATGGTGCCGCTGGCCTTTGCCAGCTGCACGCTGCTGGGTGCGCTGATCGGCTTGAACGGCGTACTGCAGCTGCCCGCCAGTGAAACCATGATCGCGCTCTCGCTGGTGGTCTTGGGCGCACTGCTGATAGGCAAACTGCGCCTGCCGACGGCGGCAGCCTGCGGCATCGCGGGGGCTTTCGCACTGTTTCACGGCTACGCGCACGGCGTGGAGATGCCCGCCTGCGGCATGGGCGAGCCGTGGCTGGCCGGCATGGTGACCGCCACGGCGTTGCTGCACCTGGGCGGCGCGTTGGCTGGACGGCTGGCCGCACGGCATGCCGATTGGGCCACGCCACTGGCCGGCGGCGTGACCGCGCTGACCGGCGTCGCCCTGCTGACCGGAGTGATCAGCGCATGAAGCCCAGCCCGATGAACGGCGGTGGCTGCATACCCGGCGAATACCTGATCGACGATGGCGACATCGCACTCAACGTCGGTCGCGACAAGCTCACGCTGGCGGTGGCCAACACCGGCGACCGGCCGATCCAGATCGGCTCGCATTATCACATCGCCGAAACCAATACCGCGCTGCATTTCGATCGCGCCGCCGCGCGCGGCTTTCGCCTGGATATCGCCGCCGGCACCGCGGTGCGTTTCGAACCGGGGCAGTCACGCGAGGTCAGCCTGGTGGCACTGGCCGGCGATCGGATCGTCTACGGTTTCAACGGCGGCGTGATGGGACGGCTCTGATGGATATGTACGAATGACCATGCTCAGCCGCCGCGCCTATGCCGAAATGTTCGGCCCCACCACCGGCGACCGCGTGCGGCTGGCCGACACCGATCTGATCATCGAAGTGGAAAAGGATTTCACCACCTACGGCGAGGAGGTGAAGTTCGGCGGCGGCAAGGTGATCCGCGACGGCATGGGCCAGAGCCAGCGGCAGACCGCCGACTGCGCCGACACGGTGATCACCAATGCGCTGATCGTCGACCACTGGGGCATCGTCAAGGCCGACGTCGGCCTCAAGCACGGGCGCATCAGCGGCATCGGCAAGGCCGGCAACCCGGACATCCAGCCGGGCGTGACCATCGTGATCGGCCCCGGCACCGAGATCATCGCTGGCGAGGGGCTGATCCTCACCGCCGGCGCCATCGACAGCCATATCCATTTCATCGCGCCGCAGCAGATCGAGGAAGCGTTGATGTCCGGCGTTACCACCATGCTCGGCGGCGGCACCGGGCCGGCTACGGGCACCAATGCGACCACCTGCACGCCCGGACCCTGGCATATGCAGCGCATGCTGGAGGCGGCCGAAGCGTTTCCGATGAACCTGGGTTTTCTCGGCAAGGGCAATGCCAGCCTGCCTGAAGCGCTGCACGAACAAATCCTCGCCGGCGCGATCGGCCTGAAGCTGCACGAGGACTGGGGCACCACGCCCGCCGCGATCGACTGCGCGCTGCGCGTGGCCGACGAAACGGATACGCAAATAGCCATCCATACCGACACGCTCAACGAATCGGGTTTCGTCGAAGTGACGCTGGCCGCGTTCAAGGGTCGCACTATCCACACGTACCATACCGAGGGCGCCGGTGGCGGCCATGCGCCGGACATCATCAAGGCGGCCTCGCTGCCGAACGTGCTGCCCAGCTCGACCAATCCGACCCGCCCCTTCACCGTCAACACGCTGGACGAACACCTCGACATGCTGATGGTCTGCCATCACCTCGACCCGGGCATCGCCGAGGACGTGGCGTTCGCCGAAAGCCGCATCCGCCGCGAGACGATTGCCGCCGAGGACATCCTGCACGACCTGGGCGCGTTCTCGATGATCAGCTCCGATTCGCAGGCGATGGGCCGCGTCGGCGAGGTGATCCTGCGCACCTTCCAGACTGCGCACAAGATGAAGGTGCAGCGCGGTTCGCTGGCCGGCGACCCGGCGCGACACGACAACAGCCGGGTCAAACGCTACTTGGCCAAGGTCACGATCAACCCCGCAATCACGCACGGCATCAGCCACGAAGTGGGTTCGATCGAAGTCGGCAAGTGGGCCGACCTGGTGCTGTGGAAACCGGCGTTCTTCGGCGTGAAGCCTGCGCTGATTCTCAAGGGCGGCAGCATTGCGGCAGCGCCGATGGGCGACCCGAATGCCTCGATCCCCACGCCGCAGCCGGTGCACTACCGGCCGATGTTCGGCGCCTTCGGCCGCAGCCTGACGCAAAGCTCGCTGACCTTCGTATCGCAAGCGGCGCTGGATGCGGGACTGGGCGAACGACTCGGCCTGCAGAAGAAACTGGTCGCGGTGCGCCACTGCCGAAGCATCGGCAAGGCCGACATGATCCACAACGCGGCGATGCCCGATATCCAGGTCGATCCGCAAACCTACGTGGTGACCGCCGATGGCGAGCGGCTTTGGTGCGAGCCGGCCGAGGTGCTGCCGATGGCGCAGCGTTACTTCCTGTTTTGAGTACTTGGTTTGAAAGCAACTTATTTTGAGATCAGCGCATGCTGATGATCCATCGTCACCTCGATGCATCGACGAAGCGACAGGCCGACGACGTGCCGCTCGAACTCGCGTTCGATACGCGCAAGCGCAGCCGGCATCGGCTCACGCTGCCCGACGGTCGTGAGCTCGCGTGGGCGCTGATGCCCGGCCTGACGCTGCGCCCTGGCGACCGGCTGCAGGCCGACGACGCGTCGGTGTTTGTGGTGGTGGCCGCGCCCGAGCCCGTGCTACGCGTGACCGCCGACACGGCGATCGCGTTGACGCGCGCGGCCTATCACCTGGGCAACCGGCATATCGCGGTCGAGGTCGGCGACGGCTATCTGGCGATTACGCCCGACCCGGTGCTGCGCGACATGCTCGATCAGCTCGGCGTGCGGGTCGAGGCGACCGAAGCGCCGTTCCAGCCGGAAACCGGCGCCTACGGCGGCGGCCACAAGCACGGCCACGATGCCACGTTTGCGGAGGATTACGCGCTGGCACAGGCAGTCTTCCGCCGGCACGAGCCCAACCTTTCGCCGCTGCGCGATCCGCATGAGCGCTGATCGCTCGAACCTGCCTGCTCTGCTGCAGCTGGCGTCGGCGGCGCTGCCGGTCGGCGCCTTCAGCCATTCGCTGGGGCTGGAAGCCGCGCTGGAAGCAGGCGTCGTGCGCGATGCCGCCAGCGCCGAACAGTGGATTGCCGATTACCTCGCACTGGCCTTGGCCGACGGCGAGGCGCCGCTGTGGCGCGCGCAGTACGCCGCGTGGCTGGCGCTGGATGAAAACACCCTGCTGGCGATCAACGACCAACTGGTCGCCATGCGCGAAACCGCCGAGCTGCGCATGGAGAGCGAACAGACCGGCCGCTCGCTGGCGCTATGGCTGCAGGCGCTTCCGCAGTTGTCCACGTTCACCGAAACCCATCGCGCGATGCTGGGCCGACTGCTTCCGCCGGCCTACGCCAGCGTGCACGCGTGCGCGTCTGCCGTGCTTGACCTCGACGAGCGCGATGCGCTGCAGGCGATGGGCTGGAGCCTGGCGGAAAACCTCACCACCGCAGCGGTGAAGCTGGTACCGCTGGGACAGATTGCCGGGCAGGCGATGCTGCGCCGCCTCGCCAGCCAACTGCCGGCCTGGGTCGAGACAGCGATGGCCCGTGCACCAACCCAGGCCCGCAATTTCACGCCGATGCTGGGCATTCTGTCCGCGCATCACGAAACCCAATACACGAGGCTGTTCCGCTCATGAGTATCGCCACCGCATCACGCCCCCATATCACCCGATCGCCCCGCACGCGCGCGCTGCCGCCGCTGCGCGTGGGCATCGGTGGCCCGGTCGGCTCGGGCAAAACCACCTTGCTGGAAATGCTGTGCAAGGCGATGCGCGACCGCTACGACCTCGTGGTGATCACCAACGACATCTACACCAAGGAAGACCAGCGCCTGCTCACCGTCGCCGGCGCGCTGGAACCCGAGCGCATCATGGGCGTTGAAACCGGCGGCTGCCCGCATACGGCGATTCGCGAAGATGCCTCGATCAATCTCGAAGCGATCGAACGCATGCTCGACATCTACCCCGATGCCGACATCGTGTTTATCGAATCTGGCGGCGACAATCTAGCCGCGACGTTTTCGCCCGAGCTGTCGGACCTCACCCTCTACGTGATCGACGTGGCCGGCGGCGAAAAGATTCCACGCAAGGGCGGCCCCGGCATCACGCGCTCCGATCTGCTGGTCATCAACAAGACCGACCTGGCCCCGCACGTCGGCGCCTCGCTCGAGGTGATGCGCGAGGACACCTTGCGCATGCGCGGCGACAAGCCGTTCGCGATGACCGACCTGCGTCGGCAGAACGGCCTGGAGCAGATCATTCGCTTCATCGAAACGCAGGGCCTGCTGCTGCCCTGATCGGCGTTATGCACGCCGACGTACTGAGACCACCATGCAGGCTTCGCTCTTGCCGACCGCTGTCGTTTGCATGCGAAGCGAGTGAGCGCATCACGACCCCCGAAACGCCGCCGACCTCATCACGGAACTCACGCGCTTCTGTGCCGCCAAATGACGCGGAGCAGCAAAATTGTCATAGGCCAGCGCTATCGTTTACATAAAAATAATCTAGTTCTATTGATGATGCAGAGCGCGTAGATTCCGAAGGACGGTACGTCACCCGCCAGCCACTCTTGTCCGCCACTCGCAAGGAGCCAGCACCATGAGCAACGATCGCCACACTCTGACTACTCGCATCGGTATGGCCAAGCCCGACCACTGATGCCACCTCGCCGCCGGCTTCTTACAGACGTTTGTCCGTGAGGCAGCCCCCTGCCATCGAGGCGCTGGCGCCACCTCTAGAACCAAAAAGCAATCAAAAAAAATCACTGATGTAGCTACCTGCACGCCGAACCGGCGCGCATAGCCAGATTCCAACGAACCAAGGTGGAGAACCCATGACCAACGAAGCCAAATGCCCGTTCAATCACGCTGCCGGCGGCGGTACGACCAACCGCGACTGGTGGCCGAACCAGCTGAATTTGAAGATCCTGCATCAGCACTCGTCCCTGTCCGACCCGATGGGCGAGAATTTCGACTACGCCAAGGAATTCAACAGCCTCGATCTGGCGGCGGTGAAGAAGGATCTGCTGGCGGTAATGACCGACTCGCAGGACTGGTGGCCGGCCGACTTCGGTCACTATGGCCCGTTCTTCATCCGCATGGCCTGGCACAGCGCCGGTACGTACCGCACGGGTGACGGGCGTGGAGGCGCGGGCGCCGGTCAGCAGCGTTTCGCCCCCCTGAACAGCTGGCCGGACAACGTGAGCCTGGACAAGGCGCGCCGCCTGATCTGGCCGGTCAAGCAGAAGTATGGCCGCAAGATTTCCTGGGCCGACCTGATTGTGCTCACCGGCAACGTCGCGCTGGAATCGATGGGCTTTAAGACCTTCGGCTTTGCCGGCGGTCGCGCCGACGTGTGGGAACCGGAAGAAGACGTCTACTGGGGTTCGGAAACCAAGTGGCTCGGCGGCGACGTGCGCTACGGCAACGAAAAGAAGGATATGGAAAAGCCTGGTGACGGCGTGCTGGTGGCCGAAGCCGAACTGCACGGCAGCGAACAGAGCCGCAACGAAGGCGACCGCAAGCTCGAGAATCCGCTCGCCGCGGTGCAGATGGGCCTGATCTATGTGAACCCGGAAGGTCCGGATGGCAACCCCGATCCGCTGGCATCGGCACACGACATCCGCGAAACCTTCGGCCGCATGGCCATGAACGACGAAGAGACCGTGGCGCTGATCGCCGGCGGCCACGCCTTCGGCAAGACCCACGGTGCCGGTCCCGCCGACAATGTCGGCCCTGAGCCCGAAGCCGCGCCGCTCGAGCAGCAGGGCTTCGGCTGGAAGAACAGCTTCGGCACGGGCGTGGGCAAGGACGCGATCACCAGCGGCCTGGAGGTGACCTGGACCAGTACGCCGACGAAATGGAGCAACGAGTATTTCGAAAACATGTTCCGCTACGACTGGGAGCTGACCAAGAGCCCGGCCGGTGCGCATCAGTGGACGCCGAAGAACGGCGGCGGTGCGGGTACCATTCCCGATGCATTCGATCCGTCCAAGCGTCACGCGCCGACCATGCTGACCTCGGATCTGGCGCTGCGCTTCGATCCCGTCTACGAGAAGATTTCGCGCCGCTTCCTGGAAAATCCGGATCAGCTCGCCGATGCGTTCGCGCGCGCCTGGTTCAAGCTGACCCACCGCGACATGGGCCCGCTGGCCCGCTACCTCGGCCCAGAAGTGCCTTCCGAAGAACTGCTCTGGCAGGATCCGATTCCGCCCGTCGACCATGCCCTGGTCGATGACAAGGACATCGCATCGCTGAAGGAGAAGATTCTGGCCTCGGGCCTGTCGGTCTCGGAACTGGTGTCCACCGCATGGGCAGCCGCCTCCACCTTCCGCGGCTCGGACAAGCGCGGTGGCGCCAACGGCGGCCGCATTCGTCTCGCCCCGCAGAAGGACTGGAAGGTCAACGAGCCCGAGCAGCTGGCCAAGGTGCTGAAAGCGCTCGAGGGTATCCAGAGCGAGTTCAACGCGGCGCAGTCCGGCGGCAAGAAAGTCTCACTGGCCGACCTGGTCGTGCTGGCCGGTGGCGTAGGCGTGGAAAAGGCGGCCAAGAATGCCGGCCAGACCGTCACCGTTCCATTCACCGCGGGACGCGCGGACGCCTCGCAGGAGCAGACCGACGTCGAGTCGTTCGGCTATCTCGAGCCGATCGCCGACGGCTTCCGCAACTACCTCAAGGGCAAGTACCGCGTGTCGGCCGAGGCGCTGCTGGTCGACAAATCCGAGCTGCTGGAGCTGACCGCGCCCGAAATGACCGTGCTGCTCGGCGGCCTGCGCGTGCTGAACATCAACCATGGCAAGAGCAAGCACGGCGTATTTACCAATAAGCCGGAAGCGCTGACCAACGACTTTTTCGTGAACCTGCTCGACATGGGCACGGAATGGAAGGCCGTCGGCGGTGGCACCGACGAGTTCGAAGGTCGCGATCGCAAGACCGGCGAAGTCAAATGGACCGGCACCCGCGTGGATCTGGTCTTCGGCTCGCATGCGCAGCTGCGCGCGCTGTCGGAGGTTTACGGAAGCTCGGACGCGAAGGAGAAATTCGTCAAGGACTTCGTCGCCGCGTGGACCAAGGTGATGAACCTGGATCGTTTCGATCTCGCGTAGTCAAGATGGAAAAGTAGACTGCCATCCATGTCTCCTGTGGACGGCCAAATAAAAACGGCGGCTCGCAAGAGCCGCCGTTTTTATTATCTAAGCACCAAGACTAGTGACGATAACAACGTAGCCGCGTAGGTTGGGATGAGCACAGCGAATCCCCAACACCGATCTCACGAACTCGTTGAGGGATTACGCGCTGGTCCTGCCAATCGCTCTGCGCCACAGGCCGGAATGAGCGCAGCGATTGTGGAGGCAGGCTGCCGGAACGAACATTCGCGAAGCGAATGGAATCGCCCGCAAGGCGAGCGGCCGTAGCGGCTCGTCATCATGGATCGCGCGAACTCGTCGGGGTTCGCTGCGCTCACCCCAACCTCCAAGGGCTCATGCATGCCAGTCGCCAAATCCATGCGCGATCTCGGCATCCGGCATGGCGATGTCGGGAATCGCGTCGTGTGCGGTGGCGACCGCAGGCATTACTGGTGTGCTGACGGCGTTCGCCGCGGAACGAGGCGCCAGCCGCCCGGCCAGCACCAACTGACCGATCCGGTGATACACCTCGTCGCGACCGAAGGGCTTTTTCATGAAATCGTCGGCGCCAAAACGCTGCAGATAAAACTGCTCGGTCGCCTGCGCGTTGCCGCTGATCATCACGATGGGGATGTGCTGGGTGCGCGGATCGTTGCGCAGGGCGCGCAGCACGTCGAAGCCGTTGAGTCCGGGCATCACCACGTCGAGAAAGATCAGCGCCGGCTGTTCCCGAATCGCCATGATGATGGCGCTATGGCCGTCGCTCGCCTTCAGCACCGCGTACTGATCCTGCAGCAGCATCTTGCCGAGCACCGCGCAGATCGTCGGCGAATCGTCGACCACCAGCACTCGCGCACCTGCAGCGGCCTGCGGACGCGCGCCCGAACCGATGCTGTTGAGCAGGCGCTGGACAAAACTGGGCTTGGCGAAGCTGACGTTACTCATGATGCAATCCCCTGAGGCGGACCCATGGTCGAAACGGCGCCGCGCCGTGTCGATGGCGCTGTTGGAGATAGTTCCGCAAATTCCACCGGAAGAATGCGATGCACGGCTCAGCGCGAGTCCTTCATCCGGCGCAGATCGCGGCGCGCATGCTTGTCCGGACGCGACGGCGGGTGATCGAAGGCTGCGCCGCTGAGCCGTCGCTGCTCTTTCAGCGTCTCGCGCGCCAGTCGGCTGGCGTCGGTTTCGCGGTACAGCGCCTGCGCCGCACTCGCCGGGCCGCGCTTGTCGGAAAGCGCCAGCACGACGACCTCCATTCGCTCGTCGCCGCGGACCACCTTCAGGCGATCGCCCACGTGCAGCGCCTTGGCCGGCTTGCAACCGAGGTCGTCGACGTCGATCTTGCCTCCCTCGATCGCCTGCTTGGCCAGGCTGCGCGTCTTGAAGAAACGGGCGACCCACAGCCAGATATCGACACGCACTTCGTGCACGGATTTGCTCTCTCGTTCGCTCATGCGGGATAGTCTCGCTCGATCGACGTCACAGATGGGAGAAAAGCATGGAATGGCATATGTCCAACAGCATTGTCGGTGCGCTGCTCTTTGTCGGCGGCTACGCGCTCGGTCGCGTCAGCAAGACGCTCGACATCGCACGCGAGACGCGCGCCCGATGGACGCCGAACCCCAACATCGACGACGCCGATATCGAAGCGGCGATTCGCGCAAAAACCAAGATCGAAGCCATCAAGCTTTACCGACAGCGCACCGGCGCCGGCCTGAAGGAAGCCAAGCAGGCCGTCGAGGCGATCGCGCAGCGCATCAACGTGCGTCTTTAAAGCGTACGTGCATTCGCCACGTGTAGGCAACGAGCGCCGGCACGACGACTCAACGATCGTGCGGATCGGGCATGGCGATATCCGGGATCGCATCCTGCACCGTCTGATCGACCGGCTCGTCGGTCACTGCCGCCTGTTCGCGCTCACGCACGGTCAGGCGTCCGCTGGAGGTCAACGCCTGGATGCGCGCAAACACTTCGCCGCGGCCGAACGGTTTTTTCATGAAATCATCGGCGCCGAAGCGCTGCACGTAGAACTGCTCGGTCGCCTGCAGGTTGCCGCTGATCATCACGATCGGAATGTCATGAGTCAGCGGCTCACGGCGCAGTGCGCGCAACACGGCAAAGCCGTTCATACCCGGCATCACGATATCGAGAAAAATCAGGTCCGGCAGTTCGCTCCCGGCCAGCGCGATCGCTTCTTCGCCGGTGCCGGCCTTGATCACCACATGCCCGTCCTGGCTGAGCAGCTTGCCGAGCACGGCACAGATTGTCGGCGAATCGTCGACTACCAGCACATGCAAACCTTTGGGCACACCGCTGCGCGGCGCAGCCCTGCGCTCCGACTGACCGCTACCAAAGATCCGCTTGATCCGCTCGAACGTGGCCATGCAACGACACTCCCCTGAGTATGGTCTCAGTCTCGGCGCACCGGCACCCGCACGCAAGCATCGCTGGCTAGCCCAGCAGCCAGTTACCCAGCGGTATGCTGGCCAGAGAGAGCACGATGCCGCTACTGAGAACGGTGTTGGCCAGCGCCGGATCCAGATCGTATTCGTCGGCCAGCATCGCTGCCGAGATCATCGGCGCCATCGCCGCCTGCAGCACGCCGACCGTCAGCACCAGACCATGCACGCCGGCCAGTTTGCCCACAGCAAGACAAACCAGTGGCGCCAGCAGCATTTTCCAGCCCAGGCCTGCAGTCACCGCAGCCATCTCGCGTTCACCGGGGCGAAACCTAAACTGCAGGCCGACCGAGAACAACGCCAGCGGCGTCAGCGTGGCGCCCAGCGGAATCAAAACGCCGTCGATCGCGGACGGCCAGCCGCCCAGTCGGCCGACCACGATGCCGATGACCAGGGACACGAAGGCGGGAAACGTCAAAATGCGCCGCAAGATCATCGCCGGCTGCGGCGTGCGCCCGGCATAGATCGACGCCACCACCACGCCCGCCGACGCCAACAGCGGAAAGCAACCCAGCTGATCGGCCACCACGGCCAGGGTCAAACCGTCCTTGCCATGCAACGCCTGAATCAGCGGATAGCCCATGAACGAGGTATTGCCCAGGCCGCATACCAGGATCAGCGCGCCGATTCGGCCCCGCGACCAGCCCAGCCGCGGACCCAGCAGGCCGAATATCAGCCACGCACCGAAGAAGGTGATCCACATCGCCGCGACCGGAAACCACAGCGGCGGGTCGAAGCTGACCTTGGGGATCAGCTCCAGCACCAGCGCCGGCAGCGCCACATTGATCACCCACCAGTTGATGCCCGGCACGATGCCGGCCGGCGGCCGGGCAAGGCGCGCTACCAGCGCGCCGAGCACAAGACAGGCAAACAACAGCAGCAAGGCACTCATCGAATCTCGCGTAGCGATGACAGCAGCCGCCATTAGACGCGATGCTGCGCCGGCCTGAAAGCGCCGATGGCGGCATTCGGAGATAATCGCCGCCTTCTTCGACTCGCGCGCCCACCCATGTCGGACATCACCCATCGCGTGCACGGCCTGGCCGATGACGTCGTTTCACCCGACTGGCCGGCGCTGCATGCCGACGAAGTGGCGCTGTTGTTGCACCGCTATCCCGCACTCGGCAAACCGCTGAGCATCCGCTGGCATAGCCCGCGACCGCTGTCGACTGCCGTGCTGATCGACACCGATGCCGGCGCCGCCTTCGTCAAACGGCATCATCGCCTGGTGCGTTCCGTGGCAACGCTCGGCGAAGAGCACCGCTTTATGGCACATCTGCGCGCCGCAAGCATGCCCATACCCGAAGTGATCGAGGATATGGACGGCCAGACGGCCATCGCGATCGGCGACTGGGTCTATGAAATCCACGCCGTCGCCGATGGTACCGACCTTTACCGCGACGCCATATCCTGGTCGCCCATTGTGGAAAGCGGACATGCGCGGGCGGCCGGCCACATCCTGGCAACGCTGCACGAGGCAGCCGCCGGGTACCTCGCCGATCAGCGCAGCACGCATATACTGGTGGCGCGCAGCGAGCTGCTCGCGGCGGACGATCCGGCCGCCGCACTTGCTCTGCAGCTAGCCGATAGGCCGGGTCTGGCCGACTACCTGCGACAGCGCGATTGGCCGACCGATCTTCAGCGCATGCTGGCGCCCTGGCACACCACACTGTCGCCGCGTGTGGCCCAGCAGCCTGTGCTGTGGACGCATAACGACTGGCACGTATCGAATCTCTGTTGGAGCGACGATGGCCCTAACGCTCGCGTCGCCTCGGTACTGGATTTCGGACTGTCCTCGCGCACGTTTGCGCTGTTCGATCTGGCTACCGCGATCGAACGCAATGCGATCGCCTGGCTGGCGCTGGAACAAGGACATGGCGCCGTACACGCCGATATCGCCAGCGCGCTGATCGACGGCTATCGCGAAGTACGCGCACTGAGCGCCGACGACATCCATCTGCTGGCCGACCTGCTGCCGCTGGTGCATGTCGATTTTGCGCTATCGGAGGTGGAATATTTTCACGCCGTCACCGGCTCGCGCGCCAATGCCGACGTCGCCTACGATACCTTTCTGCTCGGCCATGCCGCGTGGTTTGCCACGCCGCCCGGGCGGACCCTGTTGCAGGCGATTCGCGCACAGGCCTGACGCATAGCCCGCGTTTCGTGATTCAATAGCGGTCTTGAAGCGGGGGTGCCCGGCGTTTGCCGGGCTGAGAGAGTCCCTTGGAACCTGACCCGGTTAGTACCGGCGTAGGGAGCTTGCTGAGTCGTTCGCGTCCAATCGGGCGTGCGGCTTGCCGTCGCTTCGTGTGCCCCACCACGAGACGATGACCCATGCTGCTTATCCGCCATCCGCTTCCGCTCGCCCTGCTGTCTGCCTGGGCGTTCACCGCTGCGTTCGCCGTACGGGCCGACGACGCCACCACACCCAACGCAGCGCAGGCTACTGCGCTGGCTACGGTCAAGGTCAAAGGCAAAACCGACAAGGGCTATCGCGCCGAGAGTTCGCAGGTCGACACGTTCGGCAGCTTCGGCAACGCACCGCTGCACGACACGCCGGCCGCCGTCACGGTCATCACGCGCGACCAGTTGGACGACCGCCAGCCGCGCACGCTGAGCGAAATCGCCCGCTCCGACGCGGCACTGGGCGACAATTACGCGCCGGTCGGCTACTACCAGGACATCTCCATCCGCGGCTTTCCGCTCGACCTGGCGACCGGCTTTCGCCTCAACGACATGACCATCACCGCCGAGCAGCTGACCCCGCTGGAAGACAAGCAGCAGGTAGAAATTCTCAAGGGTTTGGCCGGTCTGGAAGCCGGCGTGGTCGCACCCGGCGGCCTGGTCAATTACGTCAGCAAGCGCCCGGCAGACGTCCAGACAATCACTGTCGGCACCGACTCACACGGCTCGCAGTACACCGCGCTCGACGTGGGCAAGTGGCTGACACCGAATTTCGGCGTGCGTGTCAACGCGGCGCACGAGGACATCCACTCCTACGTCGACCATACGAACGGCCGGCGCAGCTTTATCTCGCTCGCGGCGGACTGGAACATCAGCGACAACGCCACCGTACAGCTGGATACCGACTACCAGACCAGCGGCCAACGCTCGGTTTCCGGCTACCAGTTGCTCGGCGGCACCACGCTGCCGCCGCATCCCAGCAGCACGCAGTTGCTGGGTTACGAGCCGTGGCAGCAGCCGGTCGGCATACACGCCAGCAATACCACGCTGCGCTTCAACTACCGCCTCAGCGACAGCTGGAGCCTTCAGCTTTCCGGCAGCCACAGCCACAGCGTGATCGACGACAACGTGGCGTATGCGTACGGCTGTTTCTATGCCGCCGCGTGCGCCAGCGGCGCCACGCCCGGCTATTTCTTCGCACCAAACGGCGACTACGACATTTACGATTACCGCAGCCCCGACGACACGCGCGAAAACGACGAAGCGCGCGCCGTGCTCAAGGGCAGTTTCGATATCGGCAGCGTGAGCAACGAGGTCAGCCTGGGCACCAGCGCCTTCCGTCGCACGCTCGATCAGCGCCCGTATGTTTACGACTACGTGGGTACGGCGAATATCAGCGAGTTCAATCCGCCCTACTACGCGCCGTCGCCGAATGAGCCAGGCCTCTCAGCGCGCACGCTGACCAGCTGGCAGCATGCCGTGTTCGGACTGGATCGTATTCACTTTGGCGAGCATTGGCAGGTGCTCTTAGGCGGCCGTTTCGTGCATCTGGAAGAGCGTGCCTATGATCCGTACGGCGTGCTTCAGCGCGACACGCGCCTGAGCAAGGTGCTGCCGCAGGCCGCCGTGATGTGGCAGCCGACGGCGCCGCTGACGCTCTACGTGAGCTACAGCGAAAACCTTTCGCTCGGCGCACAGGCGCCGTACTGGACCTCCAACGGCAACGACGTGCTGCCGCCGCTGCTGTCACGGCAGGTCGAAGCCGGCGCGAAGTACGCGTGGAGCGATGCGCTGGACCTCACCGCCGCGCTGTATCGCATCAGCCAGCCGTATCAATTCGCGCAACCCAGCAATACCGCGGCCGGCTTCACCTTCGTGCAGGAAGGCATAGAGAAACATACCGGTCTGGAGCTCAACGCCGACGGCCGCCTTACCGACAATCTGCGCCTCACCGCCAGCCTCAATTTCATTCAGGCCGAAGCGTACGACACCGGCACACCCGCCTACGAAGGGCATCAGGTGGTCAACGTGCCGCGCGCGCGTTCGGCCGTCTATCTGGATTACCGCCTGCCGTTTCTTACCAACCTCAGCCTGCTCGGCGGCTGGCGCTACGCCAGCGCCAATCCGGCCACGCCCAATGGCCTGGTCAGCGTACCGGCGTACAACGTCTTCGATGCCGGCATGCGCTACACCACCACCCTGGGAGGCCACGCGCTGATCTGGCGATTGAATATCGACAACCTGTTCAACCATTTCTACTGGCGCGATACCGGCACCTCCGGCGGCGACAGCTTCCTTTTTCCGGGCGCGCCGCGGCTGGCGCGACTTTCCGCAACGCTGGCGTTTTGAGGCCGATGCAATGGAAATGACCTGGATCGAACTGATCGGTGCCCTGCTCAGCGCGTGGGCGGTCTGGCTTACCGCCCAACGCCGGCCGTGGTGCTGGCCGATCGGTCTGCTTTCGGTAGCGGTCTACGTGGGGATCTTCGCCGAGGCGAAGCTCTATTCCGACGCCCTGCTGCAGATCGCCTTCGCCCTGCTGATCGTCTACGGCTGGCTGCGCTGGCTGCGCCATCTCAACGACGACGGGCGCGTGCAGGTGGCCCCACTGGCGACGAAAGACGCGCTGGCACATATCGCGATTGGCATCGTAGGTTCGCTGACACTCGGGTTCGTGATGCATCGCTGGACCGACGCGGCGCTACCCTGGCTCGATTCGGCATTGACCGCTTTCAGCCTGGTCGCGCAGTGGTGGCAGGCGCGTCGTCATATCGCCGCCTGGTGGCTGTGGATCGTGGTGGACGCGATCTACGTGGGCGAATACGTCTACAAGCATCTGGTGATCACGTCGGTTCTGTATGCCGGCTTCATCGTGCTGGCATTCATTGGCGTGCGCAGCTGGAAAAAGGCCGGTCAAGGCAACGGGGCGGACAAAAAACCTGCCGTCGCCTGAGGTCGAGGTGCCCATCCAACGACGACGGTGTATCGCTCGTCGCCCATTCACTGCGGCCGCCTATCCTCCGCTCGTGTAAGGGTAAGCTGAAGTCACGCTAGGATGACGTCCGCGCATACACTTAGCCGGCACAGCAAGCAGGTGGAGTAAGCAGCAATGTCGATGAGCCTGAGTTCCGTCAATGTCTCGCGACCAATGGAAGTACGGCACGGCGACACCTCGGTGATGACCGGCATTTTCAAGCGGGCTGTAGTCGGTACGGTCGCGGTGCGCCGACTCAATCTCGATGGCGACGGCCAGGCGGATCTCGTCAATCACGGCGGGGAGAGCAAGGCGGTCTACGCGTACTCGCTGGATCACTACGACTACTGGCGCGAGGCACTGGGTCGCGATGACATGCCTTACGGACAATTCGGTGAAAACCTCACCGTGGCCGGACTCGACGAAGCGCGGCTCTGCATAGGCGATCAGCTGCAAATCGGCGATGCGCTGTTCACCATCAGCCAGCCGCGAGTACCGTGCTTCAAGCTCGGCATTCGCTTTGCCGACAAACGCGTACCGAAGATGTTCGCGCTGTCCCTGCGCACCGGCTTTTATCTGCGCGTGTTGAAGGAAGGCACCCTAAAAGCCGGCGACACGGTGGATGTCGTTGCCAAAGGTGTGGGAGGCTTGTCGATCCGATCGCTGTTCGATGCCTACCTGAAGCCCAACGATCGCGAAGCGCTGCGTCTTCTGGCACGTGCGATCGAAATACCGGAACTGTCGCCGGAATGGCGCGGGCATATCGGCGAGAGGCTTGCTCGACGACCCGACCTGGGCCGTTAATCGCTGGTCATTCATCTCCAATGACCCGATCATCTTCAACTGCAGACGAACGACGATGACAAGCATCGGTCGATGCTTGTCATCGCAGCCATCCCCTCGATTACGCCGCCGCGCGCTGACCTTCCACGCGTGAGTGCAGCGCCTTCCAATCGACCACCAGCTCGCAGCCGCGCGCCGACGCATTGCGCGACCACTCACGTAGTACCTCCAGGCAGGCCTGGTCGACGTGCGACAAACGATCGAGCACCAAGGTCAGCCGCGTGTTGTTCGGCACCCGCTCCAGCGTGCGCGCCATGCTCGGCACCTTGAGGAACGTGGCCGAACCTTCCAGGTGCAGCGACGCCTCACCGGGCGTGGCGTCGTTGTGCAGGCCGATCTTCAGCCGTGACGACAGCAGCGCGAGACGAAACAGTGACAGGCCGAAGCCGATGATGACGCCGGCCAGCAGAT
Organism: Rhodanobacter sp. K2T2; assembly: GCF_013408815.1. Lineage (NCBI taxonomy): Bacteria > Pseudomonadati > Pseudomonadota > Gammaproteobacteria > Lysobacterales > Rhodanobacteraceae > Rhodanobacter > Rhodanobacter sp. K2T2. The sequence goes on from NZ_JACCCA010000002.1 coordinate 164,842, forward strand.
CGGTCGCGACAATCGCAATCGTGGTCGCCAAATAGATCGCCGCCGTTCCCTTGCCGTAAACCGCAAGATCTCTGATCTGCCCCAGGTTGACCATCTTCACGCCGGTGTAGACCAAGATGCCGGCCAGGCACGAGACCGGCGTCATGCGAAGCAGCCACGGCAGCAGCAGCGCGAACACCATGAGCCACGCACCGTGCATGATCGTCGCCCCGCGCGTCGCCGAGCCGGACTGCACGTTGGCCGAACTGCGCACGATCACGCCGGTCATCGGCAGCGCGCCGAGAAAGCCGCACAGCATATTGCCGACGCCCTGCGCGGTAAGCTCTCGGTCGTACTGCGTGCGTGGACCGTCATGCATGCGATCCACCGCGGCGGCCGATAGCAGCGTTTCCGCACTGGCGATAAACGCGAACGTCACCGCCGCGATCAGCAGGGTTGGATCGAACACATCGGCCAGTCCGCTCCAGGTCGGCATAGTGATCGCCGAAAACAGGTTCGACGGCACATCAACCTTCTTCACGCCGATGCTCGCGAGCTGCACCACGCCAGTGACGGCGACGACCGCCAGCAGCGCGCCAGGCACAAACTTCAGCCTGGCCGGCCGCAGCTTTTCCCACGCCAGCATGATGGCGATGGTCGCCAAACCTACCGCCAGCGCGGCCTTGCCGGTACCGCCTTCGAACGCCGTCATCAGCGCGCCCGGCAATGCGGCGAAGTTTTGCAGACCCTTCGCCGCCGGGCTGGCATCGAGCATCACGTGCGCCTGCGAGGCGACGATGAGTATGCCGATGCCCGACAGCATGCCGGCCACCACCGCCGGCGAGGTCATGCGAAACCAGATGCCGACGCGGCATAGTCCTGCCGCCACCTGGATCAATCCCGCCAGCAAAATCACCGGGCCCAACGCTGCCGCGCCGTGCGTGCGCACCAGCTCGAACACCAGCACGGCGAGGCCCGCCGCAGGACCGCTGACCTGCAGCGGCGAACCGGAGATGAAGCCGACCATCAGGCCGCCGACGATGCCGGTGATCAGACCGGCGGCCGGCGGCATGCCCGACGCAATGGCGATCCCCATGCACAGCGGCAGCGCCACCAGAAACACTACGACCGATCCCAGCAGGTCGCGGCTGAACAGGCCTTGGGAGAAATAGTTTTTCATCGGGGTGACCTCAGGCCGCCGTGGCCGCGAGCGATACGAAAACGCGCCATTGGAGAAGCCTGCGGCACTGGATGACCTGAGACCGGTACATCGATAAATCGGCCCTCGGCGCCGTCGAAGGCGCGCAACTCGGCATCGGGGATATCGAATATCCAGCCGTGGATATTCAGGTTGCCCCTGGCCATGCCCACCGCGACCGCCGGCAAGGTGCGCAGATGCTCCAGCTGGGCGACCACGTTCTCTTCGGTGAGGCAACGCAGGTAATCCTCGCCGTGCAGATGCGCGCACTTTTCCGCCGTGACGTGCTGCGCCACATCGGCATGCTTCAACCAGGATTGCACCGACGGCATGCCGTCGAGCTTGCCGGGATGTTGCAAGGCCTTCATCGCGCCACAGTCCGAGTGCCCGCAGATCACGATGTGCTGCACCTCCAACACCTTGACCGCGTACTCCACCGCGGCCACCACGCCGCTGACGTGCTGCGCGTACGGCGGCACGATGTTGCCGATATTGCGATAGACGAACAGCTCGCCCGGCTGTGCCGAAAACATCATCTCGGGCATCACTCGCGAATCGGCGCAAGTGATGAACATCGTGTGCGGGCTCTGGCCCTTCGCGAGTTGTTCGAACACCTCGCGCTGCTCGGGGAAAACCTCGCGACGAAAACGAGCAAAACCATCGATCATGCGTTCCATGGGATATCTCCAGAAATAGTGGCCCACGCCGCCGAGGCGGCGAAGCGAAAACAGTTGCCCGTCGGCGCCGTGCGGCGCTTCGTGAGGCTTGAGAAACAAGGGAGAGAAAGGCCGCGATCCGAACGGATCGACGGCAGGCACGGCGCCTCAGGCGATGGGCGGGCGCAGCTCGGAGCTGACGTGCCACTGCAGCGGCACGGCGTGCGAGGTCATAGGACGAGACCCTGCGAGGAGCGCGCATGGCAACGTCAACGCGTCGGGAACATCCAGCGTGTCGTGCTCGGCGTTGTCCTGCGGGGAAGCGGTGTCGTCCAACTCGGAGGTATCCGGATCACCGGCAGCGCTATCGACGGCAGCCGCCAACGAATGACTCGATGTGAAACCCGCATGCGTCGCTGCCGCCGTACTCAGCAACCCGGCGAACAGCACCAGTGCAAGCAGCGCACGGAGCAGAGGACGGCGATGGACGATGGCAGAAAGCATGCATTCAACCTACGCAAATCGATGCACCCTGACAAGTGGTGCACTGCAAGATAATTTTCCATCTTCAGCTTCGCGGAGCCTGGACGTCCGTACATCGCGTCATATCGAGGTTTTCTTCAAAAGAGAAATAGCCGTCCGATTCAGTTAGGCCTTTCACTGAGCCGGTGTCGTCCGACACCTCGGCTCACGTGTCTGCGCGATGCATGCCAGCGCGAACTTCCTAACGAACGCGGAAAGCAGGCGCCACTTTTCCGATCGATCGCACCGGGCAACGAACAGACAACGCGAGGCATTATTTCTGCGTTTTTTACTTCAACGCTTTTATTACGCTCGATAGGTGCAAAATAGTGCCCAAGATGAACAGCCAGCCCCACGCCAAACGACTTTTCTGTCTCGCCGCGATTCTGCTGGCGACGTCCGGTGCTGCCGGTGCGCAGGACATCTACAAATGCACGAAGGCTGGACAGGCTGTCTACACCGACCGACCGTGCATCGGTGGCAGGGGCGAATTGCTGCATCAGGCCGACGACACGGAAATCATCGACCAGTATCTCGACCTCGGCCAGGACGACGCGGCGAAGCGCTATGCCGTCTCGCACAACATCGCCTCACTCTACAAACAGCGCCTCGACGCGCGCAAGCAGCGGATCGAGGCGAAGGCGCAGCAGCAGGCCGACGAAGCCGAAGCCGACCGGCAGCAGCAGGAAGCCGATCTGCGGCAGGCCCAGATCGATGCGGCAGCCGCGCGCGGCCGGCTGCAGGGCGAGAACGACGCGCTGCGCCAGCAAAACGCCATGTATCAGCAGCAGCTGGCGCAGCCGGTTTACGACGATGCCGGCCCGTACTACAACGCCGCACCCGGCTACTGGGGCGGCATCCCTCCGTACGACGGACATCACCACCCTGGCGACAACAAGCCACCCAGGCCGCCGATTCCGCCCGTTTTTCACCCGTGCGTACCGGTTGCCGGTGGCACGGTGAAGTGCTGAGCGTCAGATCGTAGGCATGACTCCAACGACGCCATATCGCCGCTCTACAGATCGAGGATGGCTTGCGTCCGGCATCGGCATCCATCTCGCTGGCGCCTTGGCGCAGCGGGATGAAGGCTAATCACAAGAATCCGGTCGACATCTTCACCCGGTATTTTCTACGCTTGACCTTCCCCGCTTCATTTCATCCGTTCAAGCAACCAGGAAAAACCGGACATGAGCCACATCCACTTTATCGGTGGTGAAAAAGGCGGCGTCGGCAAGTCGGTGGTGTGCCGCGTGCTGGCCCAATATTTTATCGATCGCGGCATGCCGTTCCGCGGCTTCGATACCGACCGATCACACGGCGCGCTGCTGCGCTTCTACGCCGACTTCGCCCAGCCGGCCGTGCTCGATCGGCACGACAGCCTCGACCCGGTGATCGAGTGCGCACTAGAGGATCCGCAGCAGCACGTGCTGGTCGACCTTGCGGCGCAAACACATCAGGCGTTGACCCGCTGGCTCACCGATTCCGACGTGCCAGGGCTGGCCGCGGAAAGCGGCCTGACGCTGACCTGGTGGCACGTGATGGACAGCGGCCGCGATTCGGTCGATCTGCTGAGCCAGTGGCTGGATCAGTTCGGCGGCAAGCTCGATCTCGTGATCGTACTGAACGAGCTGCGCGGCGATCGCTTCGATATTCTGGACGCCTCCGGCCAGCGTCAGCGCGCCGAAGCGCTGGGCGCCAAGATCATTTCCCTGCGCCGCCTGCCCGACACCGCCATGCTGAAAATCGACCAGCAGAACGCCAGCTTCTGGGCCGCACTCAACCATCCCGATCGCGCGAGCACAGGCCTCGGCCTGCTGGAGCGTCAGCGGGTCAAGGTATGGTTGAACAACGCTTACGCGGAACTGGGCAAGCTCGAGCTCTGAGCTGAGCGCCGGCAGATCCGACCACGGTTATCGCCCGACAACTATCTGCCGGGCGATAACCGCTGTCGTCGTTACTGCGGCCGCTTGCCGCCGTGGGCGGGGATGAACTGCGTGTCCACTGCTTCGGCCAGCTGATCAGGCGGCAGCAGGCCCTGCGCGATCAGAAAGTCGTTGAACTGCTTCAGGTTGAAGCGGTCACCCAGTTCGATCTGCGCATGCGCGCGCAGCTCGAGCAGGCGGGTATAGCCGTAGAAGTACGCGGTGGCCTGACCCGGCGAGCGGAAGGTGAAGCGGTCCAGTTCCTCGCGTGCGAACGCCTCGGACAGACCCACATCGTTGACCAGAATGTCGTGCGCACGATCGTGTGTAATCAGGCCCAGATTGAGCATCGGGTCGAGGAAAGCACGCGCCGCGCGCAGCAGACGCAGCTGCAGCACGATCATCTGCCCGCCCTTCGGCTCGTACGGCATCATCATGTATTCGGAGTACAACGCCCAGCCTTCGACGTTGACGCTGTTGAACGCGAACAGCGAACGCGCCAGCGAGACGCCATGTTCGACCATCGCCGAAAACTGCAGCTCGTGCCCGGGCCTGCCCTCATGCGCGACAAGCGTCCACGCGCAGGATTTGCAGGTGAAGTCGTCGTAGGCCTGGTTGTCGCCCTTGCCGTTCGGCGGATTGCCCAGCGGCAGCACAAAGGCGCCGCGTTCGCCGTGGTTGTCGATCAGCGGAGGCGGATCCATGTGCGGCGCCGGCTCGGCAGCGCTCTCGGCTTCGGAGGCCACGCGCATGATCATTTCGCGATTGGGCAGCGAGACAATGCCCTGCTCGCGAATGATGTCCTGAATCTTGCCGATCACCTGATGGTAGTAAGGCTCGATCGAATCGCGATCGAGCTGATCTTTCTTCAGCCCCTTGATCACGTCGCGATAGTCGGTAGCGCCTTTTATTCCCTCAGCCTTTGCCACATCCGGTGCCATCATCTGCATCTGCGCCTGGGTTTCCATGAACTCCAGCTCGGCCCGCTTGATCAGCTCCTGCGGACTGATGTCGAGCCCGACCTGCTTGAGGTTATTGGCGTACACCGCTGGCGGCAGGCGGAAATCCGTGCGCGCATGCGGCAACACGGTGGACTTGACCCAGGCGTCGTACTCGTTCAACTGGTTCTGCAGCGTATCCAGCGCGGGATCCGCGCCGTCGATCTTGTACTTGGCGTACAGCTTGCGGATGCCGTCGACGTAGCGCCCGGTATTCGCCAGATTCTGCTCGACTTCGACCTTGTACGGGCCGATCAGCTTCGCATCGCCGAGTTTCGCCTGAAACAGCGCCTGCGCCTCCTTGGTCACCGGCACACAGCCCGGAGTCATGCCGACATAGCACTGCAGCCGCTTCAGCGCCGCCGGCCGGCGCGCAGGCGCGACCTGATCCTGCAGCAGGGTGAACTCGCCCTGGAAAATCGTCTGGCCGATGTCGTTGTAGGGCAGCAAGTATTGCTCGTTGAGCTTGCTGCCCTCGATGCTGCGATCGGCGGCCTTGATCATGATTTCCAGATCCTGGCGCACGTCCGGGTCGGTTTCCGCCGCCAGCTTTTTCTGCAGCTGATCGCGCGCCGCCGTGAGCGCCGCACGCGAACGTTCGCCCACGTTCGGCTTCAGATCGATGGCCTTGTCATCGAAGCCCGGAAAACCGAACTGCGAGGCAAATTCCGGATTGAAATCGGCCAGTGCCTTCAGCAGCGGCTGCGCATCGGCATTGCTTTTGGCGACCCAGCCCGGCGTGGCCGGCGTCGCCGAAGTCGATGCGCTGGTGGGCGCTACCTGCGCCGCAACCACGCCGCTGATGGCCAACGCGATACCCGCAATCAATGGTTTCAACATGAATAGATCTCCCCGGTAGATAGCCGAGCGTAGACCGTGCAGCGCCATGCCGGATATGCCGAAGGTCATGCAGGTGCCATTCGGCAGCATCTAGTGGCCTGAGCGGCGGCACAAGAAAACGGCGCGAAGGGACTCAAACGCCATGCCAAACCTGGCTAGCTCGGCGCCCGATTAAATCCGTGCCTGCGGATACAGCCAGCGGGCCTCGGTGCGGGTGATGAGAACCGGCGGGCCGGAGGTTTCGTTCCACAGCGCGCCGCATACTTTGCAGCGCATGAGGTAGGCAGGCATTTTCGGATTGGCCGCCACACGCTCAAAGCGGTCATAGGGCGCGCGATAGCCGGACTGGCACTCGGTACAAAGCATCGACGTACTTCAAAACGGGATAGACCCATAATCCCACAGGTCGACCGGATGCCATGGACTCAGAACGAGCAGACTCGCGCCACACCGACCGGACGCAGCGTATCGGCGTGCGGCGACGACGCCGGCGTGACCCGATTGCGCCCCTCGGACTTGCTTTGATACAGGGCGCTGTCGGCGCGACCGATCGCTTCCTCCAGATTTTCATCGGGCGCCAGCGACGCAACGCCCAGCGATAGCGTGAAGGCCATCTTGCAGCCGTCGTGATCGACGGCCATCCCGGCGATGCGCGCACGCACGCGCTCGGCGAAATGCAGGGCAGCGTCGGTGTCGGTATTTGGCAGCAGAAAGAGAAACTCCTCGCCACCCCAACGCGCGACGACGTCCTGGCCGCGGCACGCGTCACGGAACATCGCGCTGGCCTGGGTCAGGACCAGATCACCGGCCTCATGCCCGTGCTCGTCGTTGATGTGCTTGAAATCGTCGATATCGGCAAGCACTAGCGACACCGGCTGAACGGCGTACCGCGCGCGCGATTTCCGGCAGCGCCAGCTCGATCAGATGACGACGGTTGGACAATCCGGTCAGCGCGTCGCGCGTGGCCAGCTCGCGCAGCTTGCGTTCGCTCTTGCGCACCAGTTCGTAATAGAAACGCGCCGTGTAACTGGCCATGACGAAAAAAACCGACACATTGAACAGGTTGAGAATCTGCAGCGCCGCATCGCCTATCGGCGCCAGCGTGCCGATGACATGCGCTGCCTGGTGCAGACCCATATAAGCCAGAAACAGCACGATCAGCGGCAGCGCCACCTGCCGCATGCTGCCGCTGACCACGATGGCGGGAATGAACATCAGCAGGTAATAGTGAAAGCCGCTGTCCCAGCCCACCAGCAAGGTGCCGATGGCCGCATGCCCCACCACCTCGGTCCAGATCAACGCCAGCGCGGGAAAATTCCGCCGCCGCAGCAACGCATATGCCGCTCCGTACATGACGATGCTGACCACGTTGAGTCACACGAGCAGCGGCGAACCCTCGACCAGAAAAAACACCAGAAACGCCGCGTCGACCGAAGCGGCCAGAACGGTCACGCGGCGGGTCATGACCCAAAACGCCGAATGCGCTCTGCTCGGACGCCGGATGCCCGCCGAGTCCGCAGCCGCCGCCCCCGGCACAGAGCCGGTAGCGGGAGCAGGGTGCGATGTTGCGGACATGTCGGGCGGACGCCTGTGTTCGATCAGAACGGTGACGGGATACGGCTTATCGCTGTATGCCTGAGTGTTGCACCACGGCACGCACCTGACCAGATGTAGAACCATAAGGGATAAGAGCCCGTTCAACATATCCCCGTGCCACGCATCGCCCTTCTGCGCAGCAGCTCAATGATGCAAATCCGAATCATTCGGCAGCCGCCCTGCCAGCGAATCGCATCTGTAGCCCTGTCTCGGAATGTTCATGTCGGGATGCTTGAATGACGTTTGAGCCCAGCCCGGTCTTGCCGTGGCCAGCTCTCATCTATGCAGCGTTTCATCGCATTTCGCCGCCACCGCCCGATCGGTGCTTCCCGTTGCATCCCTCAACAGGAGTCCTCACATGTTCCGCCATCGACTATTCCGCAAGACTCTGCTGTGCGCTTCCATCGCCTCCGTAGGCCTGGCCCTCGCCGTTTCGGCGCAAGTGGCGCCTCAGGCGGCCTCCCCCGACCACGGCGGCATCAACTGGCCCGTGTGGCCGGGACACCCGACTCCCCAGGATGCCGTGCGAACGGCCACGCCGATCAAGCATCTGGTCGTCATTTTCAGTGAAAACCGGTCCTTCGATCATTACTTCGGCACCTATCCGGTGGCGCAGAATCCGGCGGGTGAGCCGGAGTTCAAAGCAGCACCCCATACCCCGTCGGTGCAGGGACTGACGCCGGCCCTGCTGACGCAAAACCCGAACGCGCTCAACCCGGTGAACGGTGTCAATGCGGTCAATCCGTTCCGACTCGATCGCACGCAGGCCAATACCGAAGGCCAGAACCACTCCTATACACCGGAGCAACTGGCCTACGATAACGGCCTGGCCGATCGTTTCCCCGCGTATACCGGTAACAATACGGTCAGCAGCACCGGGGCCTTCGGCACCAACGGCCTGGTCATGGCTTATTACGACGGCAATACCGTCACTGCGATGTGGAACTACGCCCAGCATTTCGCGCTGAACGACAACGCCTACAGCGACACTTTCGGGCCCTCGACGCCAGGCGCGCTGGCTGTCGTCTCCGGCACCAACAACGGCGCACAGGCCATCGTCGGCTCCGCTTCGACCGTGCCCGATGGCCAGGGCGGCCTGACCCTGATCGGCGACACCGACCCCGCGTACGACAGCTGCTCGTCGACCACCAGCACGGTGCGCATGACCTCGAAAAATATCGGCGATCTGTTGAATGCCCGCAATCTGACCTGGGGCGGGTTCATGGGCGGCTTCGATCTGACGGCGACCAACAGCAACGGATCCACGGGCTGCACCCGCAGCACCTATTCGAGCGTACTGGCGTCGACCAAGACCGACTACGTCCCCCATCACAACTGGTTTCAGTATTACGCCTCAACGGCCAACGCGTCGCACGCTCGCCCTAGCTCGATCGCCACCATCGGCTATACCGATCCGAAGGACCGCAGCGCCACGCCGGTGCACCACGAATACGACGTCAACGATTTTTTCAGCGCCGTGTCGGCAGGCAATTTCCCCTCGGTGAGCTATCTGAAAGCCCCCGCCGTGGGCGATGCGCACCCGGGCAATTCGGATCCGCTGGACGAGCAGCAGTTCGTCGTCAAGGTGATCAACTTCCTCGAACAGCAGCCGGACTGGAAGAACACCGCCGTCATCATCACCTATGACGATTCCGACGGCTGGTACGACCATCGCTACGCTTCGCCCACCACCTCGTCGTTCGATTCGACGACAAAAGAAGGTTCCGTCACCGGCGCCGATCAGCTCAACGGCTCGGGCAAGTGCACCGGCCCGCATGCCAAGCCCGGCATCGGCGTGAACGGCGGCGTGGTCAATGGCCGCTGCGGTCCGGGCACGCGCGTGCCGTTCCTTGTGATCTCGCCGTATGCCCGCGTGAATTACGTGGACGATACCCGCATCACCCAGGCGTCCGTCGTGCGCTTTATCGAGGACAACTGGCTCGATGGCCAGCGTATCGGCCAGGGCTCGAACGATGCGACCACCGGCAGCATCATGAGCATGTTCGATTTCCATCGCGGCCCGTTCGAACTGGCTCGACCGATCTTCCTCGATCCCGTCCAGGGCACCAGGGTTCCTGCACCGATCGATCAGCGCCTGCAGCAAACCGCTCAAGTGGTCGGACGTTCGAACAAGGCGCTATAAGTCTCGCCAAGACGATATCCCTGCCCGGATCTGAACTTCACCGGACAGGGATATTTTCGCTATTAGCTTGCCTTCAGCCAGATATCATGTGCTGCGCAGATGCCTGGCTGGATGCCGGCTCGGCCTACCAGACGCCATGGACGCTATCGGATACACGCTCTTGCCGTTCGACACCCGATCACCTCAAGCATGCGCGCCCCGTCGCCGCGCACCATCATTGAAAGCCGCCTTGTGCCTGACGGTAGCTTGCAGCGGCCTGCTCATCGGCAGGCTTGTCAGTGGGGCCAACGCGCAGTCGGATACTGGCATAGCCTATCCCAACGGCGTGAATCCGCATCCAGTCACATTGAATCTGCCGCCCGTGCAGCCGCTGAGCGCCGTCGCGCAGCTGGGCAAGCAGCTGTTTTTCGATCCCTCGCTATCGGGCTCGGGACGCGAGGCTTGCGCCTCCTGCCATAGCCCCCAACACGGCTACAACCCGCCGAACGATCTCACCGTGCAACCCGGCGGCGTCGAGATGAATCGCCTTGGCCAGCGGCCAGCGCCCTCGCTGGCCTATCTTTACCGGCAGCAACCTTTCAGCATCGGCCCCGATAGCTCACCGGACGATGTCACCGTCAATCTCAACGTCGTTGCGGCCTCGGCGAGCACTCATGCCAGGGCGCAAAAATCCGCCGACGCCGCGCCGCCGCCCGCCATGGTGCCGCAGGGCGGCTTGTTTTGGGACGGCCGCGCCGATTCACTGCAGCGCCAGGCCTTTTTCCCTGCACTGGATCCGGCCGAAATGGCGAACAGCAGCACGGCGACCTTGGCCAGCGCGCTGATCCGGCCCGCCTACCGCCGGCAGTTCACCCAGCTTTTCGGCCCGACCATCGTCAACGATCCGGATCGACTGGTCTCCGAGGCGATGTTCGCCCTCGCGCGCTACCAGATAGAAGATCCGTCCTTCCACGCCTTCACCAGCAAATACGACGCCTGGCTGCAGGGCAAGGCCACGCTCAGCCCTGCCGAAATGCGCGGCCTCAAGGCCTTCAACGACCCGCAAAAAGGCAATTGCGCCGCCTGCCATCTGAGCCAGGTCACCGCCGATGGCCTGCCGCCGCTTTTCACCGACACCCAGTACGAAGCGCTGGGCGTACCGCGCAACCCGCACCTGCCCGCCAATAAAGATGCCGAGCACTTCGACCTCGGCCTATGCGGCCCCATCCGCAAAGATCTGACCAGCCAGAAACAGTACTGCGGCATGTTCCTCACACCGACCCTGCGCAACGTCGACCGGCGCGCCGTGTTCTTCCACAACGGCGCATACACCACGCTGAAACAAGTGATGGACTTCTACAACCTGCGCAGCGTCCAGCCCGAAAAAATCTACCCCCGCAACGCCAACGGCAAGCTCGCACTCTATAACGACATCCCCGAGACACTGCGCGGCAATGTCGACACCAAAGACGCCCCCTTCGACCGCAAAGTCGGCGACAAACCGGCCATGTCGAACCTCGACATTCAGGACATCATCGCTTTCGTGCACACGCTCGACGATGGCTTTACGCCGCCACCCCAGCCGAGCAAAACCGAAGCTATCGGCGCCAACTAGGCAAGCCTTTCATTCGTCGCTGCTCCGGTCGCAACGCGACCAAACCACGGTCACCGAACTCAGTGCGTGGACAACAATGCAGCCACCGGCCATTTGATACCCGCACTCGATGGCTTCAGCATGGATAAAAGAAATCGCCTGCAGCGATAACCTTGGTCGCAAAAAAAAACGGCGCCCTCGCAGATGCCGGCAATGTCCCTAAGCGCGCACGCTTTAAAAGGTGTACTTCAGCCTCAACAGCAGCGACCAGCGCTGTGCCAGATCGTCACTCGCGTTTGTGTAGGTGGGAATGCCGCGGGGATTGCGCATCGATAGCAAGTAGGGTGTGCAAGGACAGGAGTAATGGCGCCACCGGCAATCTTTCCAAATCAAACGCCTAAGCAACCGCTTTTCGCGACTGATTTTTACGGGATAGATTCCCCTCCGGAGGCACTCACAGCGGAGTTCCGGCATATGCCATAAAAAAAGCCCGACGAAACTTCGACGGGCTTTTTTCACAGGTTTGGTGCGGCTTATGTCCCCAGCAAAACCCGATTCATCCGCTGCACAAACGCCGACGGATCGGGCAACTGCGCACCGGCCGCGATCTCCGCCTGATCCAGCAGCAGCAGCGCCAGATCCTTCGCCTTGCCGTCGTCGGTTTCCGACTCCACGCGCTTGACCAGCGCGTGCTGGGGATTGATTTCCAGCGTGGGCTTGGACTCGGGCATGTCCTGGCCGGCTTCGCGCAGCAGGCGCGCGAGATGCGGGGCCATTTCGTAATCGCTCAAGGCCAGGCACGACGGTGAGTCGGTAAGGCGCGCCGAGACCTTGACGTCGCCAACGCGATCGCCGAGCAGGTCCTTGAGCTTCTTGAGCAGCGGCTCGGCTTCCTTGGTGGCTTCTTCCTGCTTGGCCTTGTCGGCGTCGTCCAGCGGCACGTCGCCCTTGGCGGCGCTCTTGAGCTTTTTGCCTTCGTACTCGCTCAAGCTGCCGATCATCCATTCGTCGATACGGTCGAACATCAGCAGCACTTCGATGCCCTTGGCCTTGAACGCTTCGAGCTGCGGGCTGCCGAACGCCGCGGCGTAGCTGTCGGCGGTGATGTACCAGATCGCTTCCTGGCCGATCGCCATGCGGCCGATGTAATCGTCCAGCGACACGGTCTGCTGCGTGCCTTCGCCCTTGGTCGAGGCGAAGCGCAGCAGCTTGGCGATGCGCTCGCGGTTGTTGGCATCTTCACTGATGCCCTCCTTCAGCGTGTTACCGAAGGCCTTGTAGAAGGTGGCGAATTTCTCGGGCTCGTCGCGCGCCAGCTTTTCGATCAGGTCGAGCACGCGTTTGACGCAGGCGGCCTTGATCCGCTCGAGCTGACGGTTGTGCTGCAGAATTTCGCGACTGACGTTGAGCGGCAGATCGTCGGCATCGACCACGCCACGCACGAAGCGCAGGTAGTTCGGCAGCAGCTCTTCGGCCGCGTCCATGATGAAGACGCGCTTGATGTACAGCTTCAGGCCTTTGCGCTCGTCGCGGCCGCCCATCATCAGGTCGAACGGCGGCTGCGCAGGCAGATACAGCAGCGTGGTGAAGCTCTGGCTGCCTTCGACGCGGTTGTGCGTCCAGGCCAGCGGCTCGTTGAAGTCGTGGCCAAGCGACTTGTAGAAGCTCTTGTAGTCGTCGTCGCTGATCTCCGATTTGGGTCTGGTCCAGAGTGCGGAGGCGGCGTTGATGGTTTCCCATTCGTCGGTCGGCTTGTCATCTTTCTCGATCGGCATGCGGATCGGAAACGCGACATGGTCGGAATACTTGGTGATCAACGAACGCAGCTGCCAGCGCTTGAGAAACTCGTCCTCGTCGGCTTTCAGATGCAACACAACGGAGGTGCCGCTCTCCGGCAGCGAAACCTGCTCCAGCGAATACTCGCCCTTGCCGTCGCTCTCCCACTGCACGCCTTCGCTCGCGGCGGCGCCCGCGTGGCGGCTGCGCACCGTGACCTTGTCGGCGACCACGAAGGCGGAATAAAAGCCCACGCCGAACTGGCCGATCAGGCGCGCGTCGGCTTTCTGCTCGCCGGACATCGCTTCGAGAAAGCGCTTGGTACCGGAGCTGGCGATGGTGCCGATATTGGCAATGACCTCGTCGCGCGTCATGCCGATGCCGTTGTCGCTGATGGTGACGGTACGCGCCTGGGAGTCCCAGCTCACGTCGATATGCAGCTCGCTGCCAAGCGTCGCCAGCTCAGGGTGCGCGATCGACTCGAAGCGCAGCTTGTCACAGGCGTCGGAGGCGTTGGAGATCAGCTCGCGCAAGAAGATTTCCTTGTGCGAGTAAAGCGAGTGCGTGACCAGATGCAGCACTTGGGCGACTTCGGCTTCGAATTTGCGGGTTTCGGTGGTGGCTGTTGCGTTCATGGGTTGCCTATAAGTGACGTTTTACGAGTAGTTAAAAAGGGGCGAGGGACGAGTAGCGAAGGCGCAAGCTCGATGCAACGAGGGTACGCGCTCGCCCCTCGTCCCTGGATCAGCTCTTCTGCAAAGCGGCGATGCGCTCGTCCAGCGGCGGGTGGCTCATGAAAAGGCGCCTGAAGCCTTCGGCCAGGGGGCCGGAGATACCGAACGCGGCGATGGTATTGGGCAGCGTGCTTTCGCCATGATTGACCTTCAGCCGCTGCAAGGCGGAGATCATCGCATTTCGGCCGGCGAACTGCGCGCCGGCCTGATCGGCACGGAACTCGCGCCAGCGCGAGAAAGCCGCCACGATCATCGAGGCAAACAGGCCGAACACGATCTGCAGCACCATCACCACCACGAAATAGCCGATGCCGCCACCACGGTTGTCGCGACCGCCGGACAGCCAGCTGTCGACCGCACGACCGACGATGCGCGCCGCCAGAATCACCAGCGTGTTGAGCACGCCCTGGATCAGGGTCAGCGTGACCATGTCGCCGTTGGCGATGTGGCCGATCTCGTGACCGAGCACGGCCTTGATCTGCTCGCGATCCATCTGCTGCAGAAGGCCGGAGCTCACGGCGACCAGCGCGTTGTTCTTGCTCATGCCGGTGGCGAACGCGTTCATTTCCGGTGCGTCGTAGATCGCCACCTCGGGCATGCCGATGCCGGCGTTCTGCGCGTGCCGGCGCACGGTGTCGAGCAGCCAGCGCTCGGTCTCGTTCTGAGGCTGAGCGACTACGCGCGCGCCGGTCGACCACTTGGCCATCCATTTGGAAATCGCCAGCGAGATAAAGGCGCCGCCCATGCCGAACACCGCGGCAAACGCGAGCAATCCACCCATGCCGCCATAGCCGCGACTGGCAGCCATTTGGTCGATGCCGAACAGGTGACAGACGATGCTCAGCAATATCAGTACGGCAATATTGGTGAGCAGGAAGAGGGCGATGCGGCGCATGGTTTTCTCTCGGACTCGATCAGCTAAGGTCAAAAGGAAAAAGCCTGTTAAAACGACTTCAAGGTTTGCTTATGATTCGGGGCACATTGCCACTGTTTCAAGGATGAGACCGCGCGGAAGCCATGCCGGTTCAGGCCCGCCGCAGCGCCGCCATCCGCATTTCGCTCGCGTACGGCGAATGCGCATACCCCACTTTTCGCCAGCTCTTCACCGTGGCGCAAGCAGTCTTTGACACGGACTCATCAGGCGTCATCCAGTTCGGGGTTTTCCCATGCGCTATTTTAAAACAGCCAAGCTCACGGTCCAGTCAGCCGCCATGGGCTTCAGCGATGACGAACTGCTGACCCGCGCTGCCGCGCTGGCGTTCTATTCGGCACTATCGTTCGCACCGCTGCTGGTGCTGCTGATCTGGCTGGTGTCCATGCTGCACAGCGGCTGGGACGTGCGCCTTATCGATGCGCTGAATGGCATGGTGGGGCCACGCGCGGCCGATGCCGTGAAGGGCATCATGGACAGCGCCAAAGCGCGACCTCAGACCGGCAATATCGCCGGCATCATTGGTCTGCTGGTGACACTGTTCGGCGCGTCGGCGGTGTTCGCGCAACTGCAGGGCACGCTCAATCGCGTGTGGCGGGTCAAGCCCAAGCCCGGCGCCGCCGTAGGGCAATGGGTGCGCACGCGGGCACACGCGCTGGCCTTGCTGGTCGGCATCGGTTTTCTGCTGGTCATATCCTTTGTGATCAGCGGCATCATCGAGGCCGTGGTGCCGGGCGACACGCTGGCGTGGCTGATCATCGAGGATACGATTTCTACCGTGATTTTCGTGCTGGTGTTCGGCGCGATGTACAAGGTGCTGCCCGACGCATTGATCGAATGGAGCGACGCGCTGGGTGGCGGCCTGCTCACGGCCATCCTGTTTTTCGTCGGCAAATTCGGCATCGGCCTGTACATCAGCCACAGCAACGTCGGCGGTGCCTACGGGCCGGCCGGCGCCTTTGTGGTGCTTCTCACCTGGGTGTACTACTCGTCGATCATCGTGCTGATGGGCGCCGAACTCACCCGCGGCCTGGCCGATGCGCGCGGCAAGCCGATTCGGCCCAGCGCCCACGCGGTGGAAATCGAGGCGACACCGGCCGAGAAGATCAATGCGTCGGTGACCACCGGCCGCTCAACATGAGCATCGAAGGGCTCGCCTCAGACGCGTGGCAAATCCGCTGGCCTCAACCTGCCGCCGCGACCAGGGCGTTGATATCGGCGGTCTCGAGTACCGGCTTGGATGCGCCGCGGCGCGCGACGGCGAGCATCGCCTGCCCGACCACTTCGGTGGTGAGGATCGTGGACGGCATCATTGTCCGCAGCAGCGGCAGCAGCGGCCGCGTCAACGAATAGAAGATCTGATACGTCGAGGTTTTGGAACGCACGCCGCGCATGGGCTGGATGATGCCGGGGCGAAACATATAGGCCGCCTTGAACGGCAACCTGAGCAACGCGTTCTCCGTGCGCCCCTTGACCCGCGCCCACATGCTGCGGCCTTTTTCCGAGCTGTCGGTGCCCGCACCCGACACGTAAACGAAGGTCATCTGCGGATTGAGTCGCGCCAGCGTGGTCGCCACGGCCAGCGTGATGTCATAGGTGAGCTTTGAATAATCTGCTTCGGTCTTGCCGGCTGAGGTCACGCCAAGGCAGAAGAAACAGGCGTCGAAACCGATGAGCTCCGATTCGATAGCGCTGTAGTCCAGCAGATCCGTGTGCACCAGATCACGCAGCTTGGGGTGCTGCCGATCGAGCGCGGTGCGGCCCACGCTCTGAACCAGTGACACATCCGCCGCCTGCAGGCATTCGATCAGCACACCCTGCCCGACCATACCGGTGGCGCCAAACAAGAGAACTTTCATGCGGCCACTCCTCGATTTTATCCGTCTGCGCGTGTTGCAGTATGCGATGAATCGAGACTTTCCACGTGTCCACGTTGCGGTCGGCGCGGGCGCTGCACCTAAACTACGCCGATGAATTACCGCGGCCGCTTCGCTCCCTCACCCACTGGATCGCTACATTTCGGCTCGCTGGTGGCGGCCGTGGGAAGCTGGCTGTGCGCGCGGCATGCCGGTGGCCAGTGGCTGGTGCGGATGGAGGATATCGATCCGCTGCGCGAGGTCATCGGCTCGGCGCAGTCCATACTCGCCACACTGCCCGCGTTCGGACTGATCGCCGATGAGCCCGTGCTGTTCCAGTCGCAGCGTACGGCGGCTTATGACGAAGCGTTTGAAAAACTTCGCGCCGCCGACCGCGTCTTTCCCTGCTGGTGCAGCCGCAGCGATCTGGCAGCCGCCGGCGGCGTGCACCGCGATGGCCTCTGCATCGCCGAACCCGATGACCCGCGGCCGCCCGCGTGGCGGCTGCGCGCGCCCGACAGCGACATGCTGTTCGACGACGCACTGCGAGGACCGCAGCGTTACAACCTGCGCGACGAAGCCGGCGACTTCGTGATTCGTCGGGTCGAGGGCATCTACGCCTACCAGCTGGCTTGCGCGGTCGACGACGCCTTTCAGGGCATTACCGACGTGGTGCGCGGCAGCGATCTGCTCGATTCCACGCCGCGGCAGATCTGGCTGCAGCACTGCTTGGATTTACCCACTCCCGCGTATTGGCATTTGCCGCTGGCGCTGGATGCCGATGGCCGCAAGCTCTCTAAGTCGAAGCATGCGCATCCGGTCGATCCGTCGAATCCCATGCCGGCGCTGTGGCACGCGCTGGCATTTCTGGATATTCCCGTCACGCACGCGGCGAACCGCCCGGCCGAACTGCTGGCCGAAGCACTCTCCGCATTCGATCCCGCGGCGTTGCCGCACTGCAGCTCCCGCTGCGCCGGCTGAATCGGTATAAACCTCCAAGGGCAGTGTCGCGTTCGTATCGGCGGCGGTTGGTGTATAAATCCGGGTGGGCAAATCGCGTGGAAACATCGACGCATTTAGCCATCCAATTATTTCAGGCAACTCCAGTATCTACTTTCGGCCGGCATCGGCTCTCAGGATTATTCATGACGCAACGTACGGCCTTCATTACCGGCGGTACCGGTGGTATTGGCAGCGCGATTGTCCGGTATCTGGCCGGCCAGGGGCACCGCGTATCGACCAATTACCGCAATGCCGAAAAGGCCGAAGCCTGGCACGCATCGATGAAGAACGAAGGCATCGACGTCTGCATGGTGCCGGGTGACGTCTGCGACGCCGTGGCGTGCGAAGCGATGATCCGCGCCGTCGAGGAAAAGTGCGGCCCGGTCGAGATTCTGATCAACAACGCCGGCATCACCCGCGACACGACCTTCCACAAGATGGACTACGAGCAGTGGACGGCGGTGATCAACACCAACCTCAACGCCTGCTTCAACGTCACCCGCCCCGTCATCGAGGGCATGCGCCAGCGCAAGTGGGGGCGCATCGTGCAGATCAGCTCGATCAACGGCAAAAAAGGCCAATACGGCCAGGCCAACTACGCGGCAGCCAAGGCCGGCATGCACGGTTTCACCATCTCGCTGGCGCAGGAAAACGCTCGTTTCGGCATCACGGTAAATACGGTGTCGCCCGGCTATGTGGGCACCGATATGGTGATGGCCGTGCCGGAAGACGTGCGCGAAAAAATCATCGCGCAGATCCCGATGGGGCGGCTGGGCCGGCCGGATGAAATCGCCCATGCCGTGGCGTTTTTCACCGGCGAACAGTCCAGCTGGATTACCGGTGCCAATCTGGCCATCAACGGCGGCCACCACATGGGCTGAGGCTCGGTCGGGATGAAGTCGCGTGATGGGACTTCATCGAAACACTCACTTCTTTTCGAGCAGCTTTTCCAGCACCTTGCCGACCGCGGCAAAAGCGAACGCGCCGGTGACATGCGTAGCCGCGCCCAGGCCGCCGCCGCAGGCCAGATTCAGCGGATCGCCGCCCGGCGGCCGATTGCCGGAGACCGTGCCGTCGGGCTGCGGATACTGCACGTTCTGCAGCGAATAGACAGCCGAAACACCGAAGTAACGATCGGGGTTGCGCGGAAAGTTGAAGTCTGCACGGAGCTTTTTGCGGATCAGGCTGAACATCGCGTCGTGCTCGGTACGCGAGAGGTCGCGCACGCGAATCTGGGTCGAATCGGTGCGCCCGCCGGCTGAACCAACACTCACAATTGGCAGCTTGCGACGACGGCACCAGGCGATGGTTTCAAGCTTGACCCGGAACGCATCGCAGGCGTCCAGCACCACGTCGTAGCCGCGATCGAGCAGCTCGTCCAGCGTGGACGGCGTGAGGAAGCGCTCGATGCCGTCCAATTTGATGGCCGGATTGATCGCCTGCGCACGCGTGGCGATCACGCCCACCTTGCTCTTGCCGTACTCGCCATCCAGCGCATGCAGCTGGCGGTTGGTGTTGGAGACGCAGACCTCGTCGGCATCGATCAGGGTCAGCTTGCCCACGCCGCTGCGTGCCAGCGCCTCGGCTGCCCACGAACCCACGCCGCCGATGCCGATGACGCAGACGTGCGCCTTGGAAAGCTCGGCAACCGTGCCGACGCCATACAGACGTTCGACGCCGGCGAAGCGCTCGATGGGAAACGTTTCGGCGCTCATGCGGGCCGCCGGCGGCATGGAAACGACATGGGCGGCAAAAATCTCACTGGCGTGTCCTGATGTGCTGGATCGTGCGGCATGGAGTGGCCATTTTAGCGTGCTGCGTGGATGCCACGCGCCGCGGCGCGTTATTCTCACGGCCTTGCCGACCGACGTGGAAGCGAACCGATGCGCGTAGCCTTGATGATTCTGCTGGGACTGGTGATCGGCATCATCGGAACCGCCAACGTGATGAGCACGCTGGCGGCACGCAACCCGATGCCCAAGGCCGTGATGGCGACCATGAACTATCACATGGACGCCCTGAGCCAGGCGCTGAAAAGCAAACAATGCGCCGCGATTGGCATCCAGCACCATCTGGAACGCGTGCAGTCGACGGCGACTGACATCGCGCCGACGTTCGGCATCCCCGATCAGCCGTTTACCGACGCGGCGACTCTGCTGCAGACGCGCGTCACGCAGGCGCTGCAGTCATCGCCGGCCGATTGCCCGGCCTTGGCCGCGGCGGTGAAATCCGTCGGCGAGGCGTGCAAGAGCTGTCACGACAAATACCGCTGAGCTTAGTCCCTGGCCTCGCGTACCGGGCCGCTGGCGCTTAAAACTGCAGCTTGCCGCGCAGCATGTGGCCATACATCACCCAGTCGCCCTGCAGGCTGTACAGCGGGTGCTTGAACGTGGCGGGCTGGTTCTTCTGATAGACGTAGTGGCCGATCCAGGCAAAACCGTAACCAGCCACTGGTATCAGCCAGAGCCAGCGCAGCTGTCCGGTCACCACCGCGAACACGGCAATGGTCACGACCAGACTGCTGCCGATGAAATGCATGCGCCGGCACATCCGGTTGCTGTGCTCACTGAGATAGAACGGATAGAACTCGCTGAAGCTGGCAAAGCGGGTCATGTCGAAACTCCACGATCGATCGGCCGGGCAAGCATGAATGCGTAACGAAAACCGGGCAATGAGCGCCGCAGCATTCGTACCAAGGTTGACGACGAACCGCCATCATCCGCCCGGTAACGGAATGAACTCTTCCTCATCACCCGGAACGCGCGCGTATCGTCCGGCTGCCCATTCCGCCTTGGCCTGCTCGATGCGCTCGCGGCTACTGGCGACGAAGTTCCACCAGAGGTGGCGCTCGCCATCCAGCGGCGCGCCGCCGAACAGCATCAGGCGGCTGTCTTCATGCGCCAGCAGCGATGGCGCGGACGCACCGGCCTGCACCGCCATCTGCGTGGCTGCCAGATCGAGGTCACCCCAGCGCATACCGCCTTCGACCACGTAGATGCCGCGCTCGGCATGCTCCGGCGGCAGCGCCAGTTCGGTACCCGCGGCCAGCTTCACCTCGAGCAGAAACATCGGTGCGAATACCTTGACCGGCGAGCGTTCGCCATAGGCGCCGCCAGCGATCAGGATGGCCTCGACGCCCGGGCGAGTGATGCGCGGCAGCAGGTCGCGCTCGTGGTGGTGAAATTCGGGATCGACCTCGGCATCGTCCTGCGGCAGTGCCACCCAGATCTGGATGCCGTGCAGGGTATGGCCATCGCGCCGCTCGTCCGGCGGAGTGCGCTCGGAGTGAACGATGCCCTTGCCGGCCGTCATCCAGTTCACTTCGCCCGGGCGGATGTCGGTCAGGCTGCCCAGGCTGTCACGATGGCGGATGGCACCCTCGAACAGCCAGGTCACCGTGGCCAGCCCGATATGCGGGTGCGGGCGCACGTCCATGCCCTTGCCCGCCGCGAAGCTGGCCGGCCCGATATGGTCGAAAAACACCAGCGGTCCGACGTGGCGCGCCTGCTGCGCGGGCAGCAGGCGGCGCACGGCGAATCCGTCGCCGAGATCGTGTACGCGGCCTTCGATCAGCGTCGGCTCGATATGCATGTCCATCCTCTCCGGTTCGATGACAGTTACCAGGCCCGGCCGTATTGCACCGGCGGCGTCAGCTTCACGCCCAGCTCCTTGGCTGCGCGGCGGGGGAAGTAGGGATCGCGCAAGCTTTCGCGCGCCGTGAGCACCACATCGGCCTCGCCATTGGCGATGATCGCCTGGGCCTGCTGCGCTTCGGTGATCAGGCCGACCGCGCCGGTGGCGATCTCCGCCTCGCGCCGGATACGCGCCGCAAAGGGCACCTGATAGCCCGGGCCGAGCGGGATCTTGGGATGCGCGAGCGTGCCGCCGCTGGAGACGTCAATCAGGTCCACGCCCAACGGCTTGACCTGCTTGACCAGCTGCACGCTCTCGTCGATATCCCAGCCGGTGCCGTGCTCGGCCCAGTCGGTCGCCGAGATGCGCAGCCACAGCGGCAGTTCGGCCGGCCACACGTCGCGCACCGCAGTGATCACTTCGCGCACGATGCGGCTGCGGTTTTCGAAGCTGCCGCCGTATCGATCGGTGCGCTGGTTGCTCAACGGCGACAAGAACTGATGCAGCAGATAGCCATGCGCCGCGTGCAGCTCGATCAGCTGAAAACCGGCCGCCAGCGCGCGCTGCGCCGTGGCGCGAAAATCGGCGACCACCTGCTCTATACCGGCCTCGTCCAGCGCCTGCGGCGTGTGCCAGCCGGCGTCGAAGGGAATCGCCGACGGCGCGACCGTAATCCACGGCTGCTGATCGGCAGCCAGCGAACCGCCGCCCTCCCACGGCCGCTGCGCGCTGGCCTTGCGCCCGGCGTGCGCCAGCTGCATGCCGGCGATCGCACCGCTGGCGCGGACGAACTGCACGATCGGCTTCCACGCCTTGACCTGGGCGTCGTTCCACAGGCCGGCGTCACCGTGGGTGATGCGGCCCTGTGCCGACACGGCGGACGCCTCGGTGATCACCAGCGCCGCGCCGCCCACCGCCCGGCTGCCCAGGTGCACCAGATGCCAATGGTCAGGCAGGCCGTCCGTCGCCGAGTACTGACACATCGGCGAGACCACCAGACGGTTGGGCAAGGTAAGGCTGCGCTGAGCGAAGGGGTCGAACAGATTCATGCGTTGCTCCAAGGGAGTGATCTGAGAGTGATCGGAGGAAGAATGCGCGAGTTCAGTCGATCAACATGCTGGCAGTTCTGCACGGTATCAACCGGCAGGTTCGCGCAGCGGACAAACCCGGGCCTTTCCCACCCGGCGCCTTGCCTATGCGCCGAGAGAATCCATCCAGTCCGCCAGGCGTTCGACGATCGGCGCAGGGGCCTTCATCCAGCTGAAATGGTCGGCCGGTTGGCCGCGCAGATCGTCGGGCGTCAGCACGCCAGCGCGATGGGACGACTGCGGCATCTTGCCGAGCAGCCACTCGAGCGAGGCTTTCGGCACCAGCCAGTCGTCGCGCAGGCGCAGCGCGAAGATCGGCAATCGAACGGCCGCCAGGAGCTCGTCCAGATTCTGCGACATGCCGGTCGCCGAATAGCGGCCGCTGCGGGCGCTGCGCGCCCAGTCGGCGGTGAGCCCGCGCGCCTCGTTGCCGGCAAAGCCGATGCGCCGCCCCGGGAGGTAACCGCGAAGATTCGCCGCCAGCGGTGCAAGCATGCAACCTATCTTGATCAGCAGGCTGCGTGGATAGGCCCGCCAATACGGCGCGCCGCTGGCCACCAGCACGATGCCGGCGTAGTCGGCCGAATGGAGCGCGGCATACAGCGAAGCGACCTGACCGCCCAGGCTGTGCCCACCGATCAGGCGGATCTTGTCGGGCCAGCGTGACTGCACGGCCGCGATGGCTGGCGGAAGGTCATCCAGCAACAGCTCGCGGTAGCCCCAGTTGCTGCGGCGGCTGGCCCGGCGATCGCTGGAACCGATGCCGCGCCATTCGTGAACAACCATCGCGATACCGCGCGCCGCCAGCGCCTCGGCCATCGGCAGGTAATGCTTCGCCGGCACACCCATCGCAGGCAGCCAGTACAGCAGCTGCCGCCATTCGCCGGCCGGCTGCACGCAAAGCAGCTCAAAGCGCGCACCGTCAAGCGCGGTAATCGGGATGACGATGGGCTCATGAGAGAGTTGCGCAATGGATAGGGGCGAGGCGCTGTCGGAAAAATGATCGGGCATGCGGACAGGCTAACGTGTGATGCGCCGACCACAAAACCCCTGGCCGGTCGTCGGGCACAAAAAAGCCGGCTTGCGCCGGCTCTTTCGATGGTGTCACGTCGGTTCAAACCGGCGTTACGTCCTCGGCCTGCAGGCCCTTTTGGCCTGTTACAACCTGGAACGTGACTTTCTGGCCTTCCTGCAGGCTCTTGAAGCCCGAGCCGCTGATGGCGCGAAAATGCACGAACACGTCAGGACCACTTTCCCGACTGATGAAGCCAAACCCCTTGGCATCATTGAACCACTTGACTGTACCTGTTTCACGATCCGACATGACTCACTCCGATCTATTGCTTGGCACTTAGACAAACCGGCCCCTGGGCCGACGGTTTACTGGCGTGCCTGGATCGGGTGTAGCGATGCGGATTTAATTGAGATCCCCACCGGGCACGCACGTTGCCGAGCAAACACAGTGGATAGAGCATACCTAACCCGTTTCAAGCTTGCGAGCAATTTGTCAAGGTATTTATTGCACCCCGATCCGGGGGCGGGTTACCAGGCTCCTTCAGGGTCCGCGGTCTCGAAACCGTTTCCGCCAACGAGCCAGCCGGGCGCAGATGCCTCCGTTCCACACCGTTTGTAAGCCCGCGTCGATCTCGATACGAATTTCAGATTCTTTTTACGTGCAACCTGTCTATTGTGTAGATACTGAAGAATCCGTGGCCGGCCAGATATCGGCAAGTCCCCATCCGAAGCGCTTTTGAGGAGAGCACCCAATGTCCGTCACGCCCCGTTTGACCATACTCGCCATAGCTGCTGCCCTGGTCGTGGCCGGCTGCGCGCATCAGCCTCCCAGCAAAACCACCACGGTCACTACGACCCGAACCACGGCGGCACCGGTTTCCACGAGCACCACAACAGTGCAGCGCGCGCCGCATCGAGCACCTGCCGTCAACGCGTCCACGACATCCTCCCCCGCCAATCTCCCCGACAGTACCGGCATTCCAGCCTGCGATGATTACCTGTCGAGCTACATGGCCTGCCATCGCGCCGCGAATATTTTTGCGCCGGGGCAGCT
This sequence comes from Rhodanobacter sp. K2T2, assembly GCF_013408815.1. Classification (NCBI taxonomy): domain Bacteria; kingdom Pseudomonadati; phylum Pseudomonadota; class Gammaproteobacteria; order Lysobacterales; family Rhodanobacteraceae; genus Rhodanobacter; species Rhodanobacter sp. K2T2. Next base: position 189,357 of record NZ_JACCCA010000002.1, read on the forward strand.
GCAGTCTCGCTACAACGCGATGCGCACCAGCCTGCTGCGCGACTCGCAGGATCCCGACATTCGCCCGCAGCTCGCCGCCCGATGCAACTCGCTCGCCAGCCAGTTGCGCGATGCACTGCGTGGCAAGTCCTGCGACACCAACGCGGCGCCCGCGAGCACTTCACCCTGACTTACAAGCGGGCCGGAGTTAATTTGCTGCGAGCGGCAGGACCGCTCGCAGTGCTCCGACCTCTGCGTCGGCCTGCTCGCTGCTGACGAAAACCTCCGGCGCACCGTGCCAGTTTGCCGTTTCCGCGATGGCGGACGCGACATCGGCCCAACGCACCGAACGTGTCGCTACGCCCGATTCCAGATAAAACGCCTTGATCTCGAACCGGCCCTCGGCGCGATGCGCCTTGGCATCCAGCCGGCCGATCAACCTGCCCCGATGCAGGATCGGCAAGACGAAATAGCCGTAGCGTCGCTTGGCCGCCGGCGTGTAGCACTCCAGCGCGTAGTCGAAATCGAACATGACCCGCGCGCGTGCTCGATCCCAGATCACGGGATCGAAAGGTGACAGCAGCGTGGTATGCGTTCCGCGCAGGCGGCCGAGCATGGCTCTATGCAGGGTGTCGGCATGATCCCGATGCACGTACGCCGGCCTGTCCCAGCCTCGCACGGCAACGCCAAGCAGATCGCCGCTGGCGAGCAGCGGAGCCAGCTCCTTGTCGGTCACCGCCGGTTTCAATCGGTAGTAGTCCGCAATCCACGCAGCCTGCGTTACGCCCAGGGCCCGCACGCTATCGAGCACGAAACGCCGCCGAAGCTCGGCTTCCGGCAGTGCCTTCGCAGCGACGTCCAATGGCGGATCGAGTCGCGACAGCACGTTGTCCGCGATGTCGTAGATGCGCTGAAATCCCTCCCGGCGCGCAATCATCAGCTCACCCAGCGCGAACCACGCCTCAAGCCAGCGCTTTTCGGGCTTCCACGACCACCAGCCGGATTTGGCAGCCCCTTCGGTACGTTCTGGCCCTGCATAATCGGACGCCTTGACGGGGCCAGAGCGGCGAATACCTTCCAGCAGTGAATCCATGCCAGCGCGCTGATCCCTATGCAGCGCCTGCGCGTTGCGATGAGCCCAGTGATGCGCGCGTTGCGTGCGCCAGCCGCGATGAAGAGCAATATCGCCAGCCGGAACAAAACACGCTTCGTGTGCCCAGCACTCCGCCAGCTGGCCGCGGGCAAGCGCCTCGTCCAACCAGACCGTCGGGTAGTGGCCCAGCCGCGCATGCAACACCAGATAAGGGCTGCGCGCGACTACGCTGATCGTATCAATCTGCAGCAACCGCATCTGTTCGATGGCGGCGACAACATCGGCGCGCGTCGCGCGCCGCCGTAGCGGCTGCAGCAGGCCTTGGGCGTGCAGATGCAGCAGGCGCGCCTGGATGGCCGTTATGGCGCCGGCAGACCCATTTACGGCGTTCAACGACACGAAAGCTTCACGGATTCGCGAACACGATGAAGAAGCCTCACAGGAATAGCTTCATTACGTCAGGTTTCATGGGTAGAAACCTCAATGGCAACGGCATTTCAGACTCATCGCGTAGGTTCACCGCACTCGCGTCGGTCGCTTTGTTTCGACGCTTCACGCAACGGGGCACAGTTCGGAGCATCCGTCATCTCTCTTTTTGATTCTGGCACGGAGTATCCATCATGAAATTCTACAAACCATTGATCGGCGCCTTCACCATCGCCGCGCTGCTGTCTGGCGGCGAGCTGTTCGCGCAAGACATGTCGACACCGCCGCCCGCCCCGGCAACGACAGCAGCCATGCCGTCGCCGAACACGGCCGACATGCAGACGCCTAAGGGCGAGGTGACCATCAACAGTGCGCCGTCCCCCGCGCCCACCATCAGATCAGCGCCTTCGTTCGAGCAGTTGTCCGGCGGCGGCAAGAGCATCAGCGAAAGCCAGGCCGTGGCTTATCCGCCCCTGGCCAACGATTTCATCCATGCCGACACCAATCGCGACGGCAAGATCAGCAAAGCCGAGTATCAACACTGGCTGAAGCAGCTCTGACGCTATTGCGGCAAAAAGGCCGGCCGCAGCATTTATCTGCGGCCGTTTTTTTTTGCGTTCTTTGTGAGAAACTTTCCGACGCGCAACCGGGGACGCGTGGCTCGGAAATCTGGCTCGATCCTCGCCCATCCGATGTTCTGGAGATTTCATGAAGCCTCTACTCCTTGCCGCGCCGCTCGCGTTGCTGGCCGGCGCGGTCACCACGGCGGCACACGCGCAGAATCCCAGCCCGACGGATATCCGCGCCTGTACCGGTATCGAAAGCGATGCACAGCGACTGACCTGCTACGACCACGCCACCGGCCGCACCAATCTGCCCGCCGCACAGAAGCGTGTGGATCAGACCAGCGGCAGCGCGTCGACCAGCATTTTCGGCCACGAAAAATCGACCGCAGCGGTGCCCAGCGATGCGGAGGCGGGCAAGCCGTTGTCGTTACTGGACAGCCGCTGGGAACTGTCGCCGGAAAGCAAGCTCGGCACGTTCAACCTGCGCGGCTACAAGCCGGTTTATCTGATGCCCATCTTTGTCACCAGCAACCAGAACACTGAGCCGAAGAGCCCCAATCCGGTGAATACGGTCACCACACCGCAGCCGCTGCAGAACAGCGAGGCGAAGTTTCAGCTCAGCCTGAAAACCAAGGTATGGCAGGGCGTATTTGGCGATTACGGCGACGTGTGGGTCGGCTATACGCAGGACTCGCACTGGCAGGTCTACAACTCGCAGGCCTCGCGCCCGTTTCGCGAAACCAACTACGAGCCCGAAGCCATGCTGGTGTTCAACACCCATTACTCCGTGCTCGGTTGGGACGGCCGACTGCTCGGCATCGGCATCGACCACCAGTCGAACGGTCGCTCCGACCCCCTGTCGCGCAGTTGGAACCGCGTGATGGCCGATATCGGTTTCGAACGCGACGGCTGGACGGTGATGTTTCGCCCTTGGTGGCGCATCCCCGAATCGCGCACCAGCGACAACAACCCGGACATCAGCAACTACGTCGGCCGCGGCGACATGCAGATCATCCACGAATGGAACGGCCAGGAATTCGGCCTGATGCTGCGAAGCTCGCTGCGCGGCGGCAGCGATGCCCACGGTGCGGCCCAGTTCACCTGGAGCTTTCCGCTGGTGGGCAATCTGCGCGGCTATGTGGAAGCCTTCAAGGGCTACGGCGAAAGCCTGATCGACTACAACCACAATGCCAGCTACATCGGCGCCGGTATTTCCCTGCTCGACTGGTACTGATAGGGGCAGATGACCGGCCCCAGTCGATCAGCGCCACCAGGCCTGTTTGGTGCCGGTGAGGATTTTCAACATCTGTCCACGCGTCAGCGGGAGACGGCCCAGTGGGCCGAAACACGTATCCCGCAGAAGCGCGAGGCTCCCGTGGTCGGATTGAAACAGCGGCGTCAGCCAGCGACTCAACTGTTGGTAGACCGCCAGGTGCGAGCGGCGCGTTTGCTGATAGCGCAGCAATGCTTCGTCAACGTGCGCGGACACCGCCAGCGCATCGGCTAGAGCCTCCGCATCCAGCAGTGCCATGTTGACGCCCTGCCCCAGCTGGGGGCTCATCGCATGAGCGGCGTCGCCGATAAAGATCACGTTGCCGCCGATGGGCTTGCCGAGAACAACATCCCGATATCGGGCCCGATGAAAACGCGCCGGCTCATCCATGCCATGGAGTAGTGGCATCACTTCTGGCCACAGCACCCGGATCCTTTCGCGCATTCGAGTCAGCGCATCCGCATCAAAACCATCAACATGCTCGCCGGGCAGACTAAAGAAAAAGGTCAGCCAGCGGCCGCCGCAGTCCGCACGCTGTCCCACCGGCAAAAGGCCGATCATCTCCCTGGCGCCGTGATAGCGCTGCTGCAGCATGGAGGGATGTTGCCAGCCGTCTGCCGGCAGCAGGCACCACATAGCTCCCCAGGGATAGATACGTTGACGCTTTACCCGTGCGGGCGTGGCCTCGCGCAATCGCGAATGCGCTCCGTCGCCAACCACGATCAAATCGAACGGGCCGTGGCGATGGCCCTCGCCATCGATCAGATGGCGGCCGTCTGTGCCGATGCTTTCCACCCGCACCCCGGCATGCAGGCGCCCGGCGTCCGGCCATGCATCACGCAATACCGTGAAGAGGCTTCCGCGGCTCATGCCGAGGCCGAAGCATCCAGGCGAATGATCGGCATAGCGCATATCCATGACGCAACGACCGCTGGCGTTGCAGCCGTACAGGCGATCAATCCGCTGGCCCACAGCCAGTGCCCGTGAACTCAGCCCGAGCCGTGACAGCACCCGCAATCCGGTCGGCTGAAGCAGGAAGCCGGCGCCCACCGGTCCGGGCGACGACGCCTGCTCGAAGACGCTCAGCGCATGACCTTGATCCGACAAAAACAACGACGCGGCCTGTCCAGCCGCGCCGTAACCAACAATGGCAATGTTCAGGTGTCGCTGCATGACGGCCGCAGTGCGCGCCTGTTCACAATGCTCTTAGTGGTGATGGCCACCCTCACCGTGAACGTGACCATGTTCGAGCTCTTCGGCTGTAGCCGCACGCACGCCGGTCACTTCGATGGCGAAATGCAGCGTCTGGCCCGCTAGTGGGTGGTTGCCGTCGATGAATACCGTATTGCCTTCGACCTTGGTCACCGTGACGTTGATTTCGCCCTGCGGGCCGCGGCCCTGAAACTGCATCCCGGGCTGGATGTCTTCGACGCCCTGGAAGGCCTCTTTGGGCACTTCCTGGACCAGCTCGTCGTGATGCACCCCGTAGCCCTCTTCAGGCGACACGTCGGCATTGAACTTGTCGCCCACTTTGCGACCTTCCATCTGCTTCTCCAGGCCGGGCACGATCTGCCCCGTGCCGTGCAGATAGGTCAGCGGCTCGCGACCCTCGGAGCTGTCGACGACCTTGCCCTGATCGTCGGTAAGCGTGTAGTGGAAGGCGGCGACGGCGTTGGGAGCAATTTGCATGAAAGTCTCGCGAATAGGTGTGAGTCCGCCGGCCAGGTGCCGACACGAAGACCGAAGGCTACCAGAACATGGCGAAATAGCCGTGAGCAAGATGCCGCAGGATTGGCGATACTGAATCATGAGTCCTGCACCAGAACCGCGCCGACGCCTTTTTGCCACTGGCCTGCTGGCCTGCGCTTGCTGGCTCGCGGCGGCCGCAGCCGCTGCGACGCCCCAGGTACGCACGACCAGCGAAGCTGCATTGGCGACACAGATCGACAGCCAGATCAGCCTGCCCCGATTTGCCTCGGCTAGCTGGGGAATCTCGGTCGTTTCGCTGGACAGCGGCCGGACGCTTTACGCTCACCGCGCCGATCAGCTGATGCAGCCAGCTTCGACCGCCAAGCTTTTTACCGCCGCGCTGGCGCTGTCGACCCTGGGGACTGCATATCAGATACCGACCCGCCTGCTCTCCACCGAGACGATCCATGATGGACGCCTAAACGGTCCGTTGGTGCTGTACGGCATGGGCGACCCGACGCTGGGTACGGCCAGCAGCGCCGACTGGGCGACACAGCTGGCCGAGCAGCTGTATCGGCGCGGCGTGCGGCAGGTTCACGGTGATCTGATCGCCGACGACAGCTACTTCACCGGGCCGACCTTCGGCTCGGGCTGGGAAGCGGGCGATCTGCAAAGCTGGTTCGCGGTGCCGTCATCGGCCCTCAGCGTGGGCGAAAATATCGTCGATATCACGCTCACGCCGGCATCCGCCGCGGGTCTTCCGGCGAGCCTCAGCTTTGATCCTGTCGACGCGAAAATGTCGCTGCTCGGCCAAGTGACGACCACGCTGTCGCGCACGCCTGGCGATATCAACCTGTATCGCGCGCCGGGCGACGACGCGCTTTACGCCTTTGGCACCGTCCCGGCGAAAACGCCGCCGCAGCACTTCAAGCTGTCCCTGCCCGACCCGGCGCTAGTGGCCGGCGCACAGCTGCGAAAGGCGCTGGCCGACCGCGGCATTCCCGTCGCCGGCCAGGTGCGCGCGCTGCACTGGCCACAGGACGATGCCGCTCTGGTCTCACGGGCGGAAGTTCTGGCCGAAATTCGCTCGCCGCCGCTGATGGACATACTACAGCGAGGGCTGAAGCGCTCGCAGAACCTCTACCTGCAAAATCTATTTCTCAGCGTCGGTGCCCATCAGCAGGCTACGGAAGCGACCACCGGCATCGTGCCCTTCGCCAGCACCGAGCAATGGTCGGTGAAGGCGATGCAGCAGCTGTTGGCCACTATCGGCATGCCGCCGGCAACCAGCCTGATCGACGAAGGCACCGGACTCTCGCGGCGTGACTTGGTCACGCCCATGGCGATGGTGCGGCTGCTGACCTACCTGGCGGCGCAACCGTATGCGGCGCAACTGCGCGATGCGCTACCGATTGCCGGCATCGACGGCACACTCGCCGGCCAGCTGCGCCACACCGCGGCGGAAAACAACGTCCATGCCAAGACCGGCAGCATGACCTACGTGCATTGCCTGGTCGGGTACGTGACCAGCGCCGCCGGCGAGCGGCTGGCTTTCGCGATCATGCTCAACAATTACGAGCCGCCGGCCGACGGGCCCAGTGCCGGCGCCGATGTCGACGCTATCGCCCTGCTGCTGGCCAATTTCCACGGGCGCAGCTGACCTCGGCGTGCGCCGCGTCGATATGGGAACCGCCTTTAACCGCCCAGGCGTGCCAGCGTGTCCTTACCGATCTTTTCCGGCGTATCGGTCGGCGCATAGCGCTTCACGACCTGGCCGTTTTCATCGACGAGGAACTTGGTGAAGTTCCACTTGACCGATTCGCTGCCGAGAATGCCCTTCCCTTCGCTTTTCAGCCACTGATAAAGCGGATCGGCATGGTCGCCATTGACTTCGATCTTGGCGAACATCGGGAAAGTGACGTCGTAGCGGGTGCTGCAAAACGTCTTGATTTCTTCCGCGTCGCCCGGCTCCTGATGACCGAACTGGTCGCAGGGAAAGCCCAGTACCACAAGCCCTTTGTCGCGCTGATCCTGCCAGAGGTTTTCCAAGCCCTTGTACTGCGGAGTGAACCCGCACTTGGAAGCCACGTTGACGATCAGCAGGGTTTTCCCGCGAAACTCGCCGAGCGAGCGCTCATGGCCATCGATATCGCGGACGGTGAAATCGTAGACGCTGGACATACGGCTCGCTCCTGCTGTTGGGTCAACTGCCTGAAGTCTACGCCATCGCCGATGACGTCCGTGGCATAGAATGCGGGTTTAGCGCAAAAGCCAGGTTACGCCGTGATCCGCTTCGTTGATGTGCACAAGTCCTACCGCGTCGACGGTCGCGACATCCCGGCGCTGCAGCCTTTCAGCCTCGAAGTGGCCGATGGCGAGGTATTCGGCATCATCGGCCTCTCCGGCGCGGGCAAATCGACGCTTATACGGCTGATCAATCTGCTGGAACGCCCCAGTGGCGGCACCATCTTCGTCGGCGATACCGAAATGACCGCATTGGCCGAGCCGGCGCTGCGCGCACAGCGCCGCCGTATCGGCATGATTTTCCAGCACTTCAATCTGCTCGCCTCACAGACCGTGGCCGACAATGTGGCCTTTCCGATGCGCCTGGCCGGCGAACGCGACGCCGCCGTTCTGCGCCAGCGCGTGGACGAGCTGCTGGCGCGGGTCGGCCTGACCGATCACGCCGACAAATATCCCTCGCAGCTCTCCGGCGGCCAGAAGCAGCGTGTCGGCATTGCTCGTGCGCTGGCCAATAGACCGTCGATTTTGTTGTGCGACGAAGCCACCAGCGCGCTCGATCCGCAGACCACGGCGTCGGTGCTGGATCTGCTGGCCGAGATCAATCGCGAACTCAAGCTCACCATCGTGCTGATCACGCACGAGATGGACGTGGTGCGTCGGGTCTGCGATCGCGTTGCCGTGCTGGACGCGGGCGAGATTGTGGAGCGCGGCAGCGTGATCGACGTCTTTCTGCATCCGCAGCACGCCACCACCAAGCGCTTCGTCAACGAGGCGCTGCCGGAGGAAACCATCGGCGACGAAGCCGCCTTTGCGCGCGTGCCGGGGCGCATCCTGCGGCTGAGCTTTCGAGGCGACGCCACTTGGACGCCGGTATTGGGCCAGGTGGCGCGCGATACCGGTATCGATTTCAACCTGCTCGCCGGGCGCATCGACCGCATCAAAGACATGCCTTACGGCCAGCTCACGCTGGCGATGCAGGGCGAGCGCATCGACGCAGCGATGTCCGCGCTGCGCAAAGCAGGTATCGAGATAGAGGAGTTGCGCCCATGACAACGCATGCGATCCACGCCACGCCGATTCTGCAGGCGCTGTTCCCGAATATCGACGACTGGGGCGAAATCGGCCATGCCTGCATCGATACGCTGCTGATGCTCGGCGGTTCTCTGCTGCTCACCATCATCCTCGGCCTGCCGCTGGGCGTGCTGCTGTATCTCACCGGCCGCGGCCAGCTACGCCCGATGCCAAAGCTCTATGCCATCGCGTCGCTGCTGGTGAATATCCTGCGCTCGGTACCCTTCATCATCCTGATGATCGTGCTGATGCCGGTGACCTATTTTCTGGTAGGCACCAAGCTGGGCATTCGTGGGGCCATTCCGCCGCTGGTGATCGGTGCCGCCCCGTTCTTCGCACGCCTGGTCGAGACGGCCCTGCGCGAGGTCGAGCATGGCGTGATCGAAGCCAGTCAGGCGATGGGGGCCAGCCTGTGGCAGATCGTCCGACATGTGCTGCTGCCGGAAGCGCGCGGCGGCCTGCTGGCCGGCGTGACCGTCACGGCCATCGCGCTGGTCGGTTACACCGCGATGGGCGGTGCGATCGGCTCGGGCGGACTCGGCGATCTGGCCTACCGCTACGGCTATCTCAGCTACAAGTCCGACTACATGCTGGTCACCGTGGCCCTGCTGATCGTGCTGGTACAGCTGCTGCAAATGCTGGGCGACCGCGTCGTGGCGTACTACGGGCGGCGCTGAACGCTACTCCTCCGTTTTGCATTTGGCGGTATGGACGGCTATTCTTGTGCGCCGCACAAAGCCAACCGTCATGAAAAAACTCATCGCCGCTGTCGTCGTACTGCTTGCGTTGGCAGGCTGCTCCGCCCATAGCGGCAGTGGCGTCGAGGGTGATTCGAACACCCTGACAGTTGCCGCCACGGCGATTCCGCACGCGGAGATCCTCAAGCAGGTCAAGCCGATACTCGCGAAAGAAGGTGTCGATCTGCAGATCAAGGTGTTTGCCGACTACGTGCAGCCCAACTCCCAGGTGGCCGAGAAAAACATCGACCTGAACTATTTTCAGACCAAGCCCTATCTGGATGCGTTCAACCACGAGCGTGGCACGCACTTGGTGATCGTCACCGGCGTGCACATCGAACCGTTCGGCGCCTACTCGCGCAAGTACAAGAGCATCGATCAACTGCCCGACGGCGCCAGCGTGACCCTACCCAACGACCCGAGCAACAACAGCCGCGCACTGCTGCTGCTTGCCAAGCACGGGTTGATCACGCTGAAAGACCCGAACGACGAGATGGCTACCGAGAAAGACATCACCGCCAATCCGAAGCATCTGAAGTTTCGCGAGCTCGAAGCCGCGATGCTGCCGCGCACGCTGGACGAGGTGGATCTGGCCCTGATCAATACCAACTACGCGCTCGCTGCCGGCCTGAATCCGACCAAGGACGCGCTGCTGATCGAAGACAAAAACTCACCATACGTGAACTATCTCGTCGGCCGCGAAGACAACAAGGACGATCCGCGGGTGCAGAAGCTGGCCAAGGCATTGACCAGCCCCGAGATCAAAACCTTCATTGAGCAGCACTACCACGGCGCGGTGCTGCCAGCGTTCTGAACGCGCTCGCGCCGGAGGACCGACCTATACCGCCGGCTTGGCCGGAATCTCGAACACCTGGCGCAGGTAGGTCACGTAAGCCTCGTCGTCGCACATGTCCTTGCCCGGCGAATCGCTGAGCTTGGCCACCGGCTGACCGTTGCAGCGGGTCATCTTGATGACGATATTGAGCGCCGTCGGCCCCACGTCGTTGGTGAGGTTGGTGCCGACACCGAATGCCAGCAGGCAGCGCCCACGGAAGTGGGCATAAAGCTGCATCACCTTGGGAATATCCAGTCCGTCGCTGAATACCAGCACCTTGCTGCGCGGATCGACCCGGTTCGCCTGATAGTGCGCCAGCATCCGCTCACCCCAGTCGAAGGGTTCGCCGGAATCGTGTCGGGTACCGTCGAAAAGCTTGCAGAAATACATATCGAAATCGCGCAGAAAGGCGCTGAAGCCGTAGACGTCCGAGAGCGCGATGCCCAGATCGCCGCGGTACTCCTTCGCCCACGCTTCCAGCGCGGCGACCTGCGAGTCGCGCAGACGCGGTCCCAGCGCCTGATGCGCCTGCAGGTACTCATGGGCCAGCGTGCCCAGCGGAGTCAGCCCGAGGTCGCGCGCCAGCAACACATTGCTCGTGCCGGTGAGCTGCGTGCCCAGCCCGTCGCGCAGCGTGGTCACCACCTCGCGCTGCCATGCGCGCGAGTAACGCCGCCGCGTGCCGTAATCGGCGATGCGGCAGCCGCCGTAGTCCGGCGTATCGCGCAGCAGCGCGATCTTTTTCTGCAGCCGCCGACGACCTTCGGACAGCTCCAGCCCAGCGCTGACGTGGCGAAAGTACACTTCGTTGACGATGGCCAGCAGCGGCACTTCGAACAAAATCGTGTGCAGCCACGGTCCACGAATGCGGATCTCGATTTCACCGTTGCCGGATGCCGAAGGCGTGATCTCGACGTACTTTTCGTTCAGATGGAACAGATCGAGAAAATCGACGAAGTCGCTTTTCAGAAAGCGCCAGCTGCGCAAATACAAAAGCTCGTCCGGCGTGAAGCGCAGCTGGCACAGCGCTGTCAGCTCGGTGCGGATGTCGTCGATATACGGCACCAGATCGATGCCCGGATTGCGGCACTTGAAGCGATACTCGACCTGTGCGGCCGGGTATTGATGCAACACCACCTGCATCATCGAAAACTTGTAGAGGTCGGTATCGAGCAGCGATTCGATGATCATCGGTGACTTGGCCGGAGGCGCGCATGGGAGCAGTGGCTCATTATCCATCTCGCAGCGCTTCGGTCGTCCATCGAATGCGCCCGGCCTTTCGACCATGTCTCCTTAGAGCCTGTTCAAAGTCGCCACGTAGCTCGCGTTGCCTCGCCGCTGCCGCCCGGCGACCAACAGCGAGGCAACCCGCAGGGCCGGGTCTGTTTGCCCCATTCCTGCGTGCAAACAGCTCCCGGCGCGAGCTACGTGGAGACTTTGAACAGGCTCTTACACATTCAGGGCAAAAAAAACCCCACTGGCCAGGGGAGGACCGGTGGGGCTTGTCGGGCTGCGTCCAGGGGAGGAAAAGCAGCCCCTCAGTGAGCGATGTTTTGTCTCACTTCTGGTCGCCGTCACGGCGATTCACAGGCTTAGTGTGTCCACGCTCGCGTGAGTTCAACGTATACATCCGTCCGTCGTTCAGCCAAGCGACAGGCTTTCAAACGGTTTCGACCATGGCTATCTGATTTTCGATCGCCGAAAGAAAGAGTTGCGCGCCGGGCCACTCGGTAATCCGGCCGATCTTGCGGGCTCCACGGAAGACAATAAAAGCCGGGATGCCGTGCAATCCAAAGCGCGTAGCCATGGTCGGGTCTTCGTAAACGTTGTCGTGCATCCATCGGACCTGCGGCCACTGGAACCGATCCAGCGCCAGCAGCATGGCGCGCTTGGCGATATCGCAGTTGGGGCAGTCGCGCCCCCATAGAAACAGAATGCCGACCGGTGCCCCCTCTTCGCGCAATACGTCATCCAGCGAAGCGTCGCTCACCTTTTTCATGGGAAAGCGATGAAAAAACTCGGGCACGGCGGTATCGGACATGGGCATTCGGCAACCTTTCTCTATCAAGGAGCGAGATGGGTCTGCGTACCGAAAAGCCAAGCGGTCGACCGGACAGGAACGACTCAGGCGCGCCCGTTCAACGCAGCCAACAGGTCGTCGCGCTGCCGCTTTGGCTGCCGCGACAGCTCACGCACGCGCCGATAAAACGCCGGCCACTGCCCCTGCGACTGTTTGAACAGCGCCGCGAATGCCGGTGTCCACTGATCGTACAAACCGAAAGGCACCAGCCGTGCGTTGTTGATCGGCGCCGCCACCCAGGCATCGTAGCCATGCTTACCTGGCCAGTCGCGATCTCGCCATTGCGCGTAACGTGCGCGGAACGCAGCGATCTCGCGCTGCTTGCACGCCTCCATCGTCGGTTGATCCAAGTCGCTGGCGTAAAGCCTTTTCAAGCGTTCGCGCAAGTCCAGTACCAGCGTGGTGAAACCGTTTTCCATGGCCTCGTCGCGGCCATTTTTCGCAGGCAGCCCGCGCGACTGGCGCCACTCGCGCAGGCCCTGATCCTGTACGAATGTAGCGAAGGATTCGTTGAACGCGGTGTCGTCCTTCACGTAGATCAGCTGATGCGCCAACTCGTGAAAGATCGTGCTATCGAGCTCATCGTCGTCCCAGCGCAGCATGCTGCTGAGAATGGGATCGGCAAACCACCCCAACGTGGAGTAGGCCGAGACGCCACCGACCTCCACGTCGTTGCCCTGCCGGCGCAACCGATCGGCGTCAGCCTTGGCGTCGGCTTCAGAAAAATAGCCGCGATAGCCGACGCAGCCGGCTATGGGGAAACAGTGCAACACGGGGTCGACCGAATAGCGCGGCGCGGCGAAAACGTTCCACACTGCGAATGTGCGATGCAGATCCACATAGCGCGTGTAGCTGCGATTGTCGGGCAGCGCGAGGTGCTGCGAAGCGAAGCGACGCGCCCGCTCGGCCAGAGCCAGCCGCGCAGCGAGGCGGGGGTCGGTCGCCGGATCGGCGACGATCGCACCGATATTGCGACGATGAAACACCAGCTCGCTCTGGCCGCGCACGGCCTGCGCGTAGTATCGAACGCTTGCACAGGCCGCAAGCAAAAGGCCCATCGTCGCGAGAACGATGAGCCTTGGAATACCGGTCGACCGTGGAAATACTTTTTGCCAAGCCATGCAGCGATTGTGCCGCAGGCCAGGCGTTCTGTCTCAGTGACCGCCGTGGTTGCCACTGCCTCCGCCGTGCGAAGAATAATGCCCCCCACCGTGACTGCCGCCGTAGCCGGGATGACCGCCGTAGCCCGGCCGGCCCCGGCCCGACCAGCGGCCGCCGCCGTAACCGTAGCGGCCCGGATAATAACCGCGACCGCCGCCGTAATAACGCGGACCGCCATAACCGCCGTACCAGCCACCGATGATGCCGACACCGCAACAGCCGTAATAGCCGTTGTTGTAATACCCGTAATCGTATGGGTAGTAGCCGCCCTGATAAACCGGTGCGGCCTGACCGTAATACACGTCGCCGTTGTAACCAGAGCTGCGAACGTAGCCGTAGCCGGGATCGTAGTAGCAGCCTGAAAGAGCCACGATTCCAGCGAGCAGAACAAGGCGGGCAAGGATACGTTTCATCGTCTGTCTCCGACTCCAGATGGAGCTATGGACAGATGTTAGTCCTGTGGGCTTGAACGCCTCGTGAGGTAAAAACACACGGCTGATGGGCATTTACCCACCAGCCATGCGGCCGCGATGCTAGAAGCTCACGTTTGAAGCGCTCGATCGGCGCCTCAGCCTTTGCGCTTGGACTGGTCGCCGCGCTCATGCGCCAAGGCGTGGCCGAACGCCGCTTCGCTCGACAAGCCGCCACCCGCCGCCGGCGTGGGCGCATGCGGATCGGGCGTGTCGGGCGACGGCTGCGTGGTTACCGCGCCAGGCCAAGTTGGCCCCTGGCGTACGCGCTCCTGTTTGGCTTCCAGCAGCGCCTGAATATGCTCCACCGCTTCGGCCGGGCTGATGTGGTGAATCTCCGGCTCGGGCAAGGTCGGCAGCTTGTGCGGCACCGCTTTGATTTTCTTCGGCGAGGATGCCGCCTTCTTGACGGCCGGCTTGGTCGCTAGCGGCTTTTTCGGCACGACCGCCGCCGTCTTGCCAGCAGACTTTTTTACGGCCGGCTTGGCGACGGTCTTCTTGGATGACGCTTTTTTTGCAACGACTTTGCTGACTTTCGGAGCCGCCGACTTCTGGGCGACGACTTTTTTGGCAACCGATTTCTTCGCCGCAACCTTCTTTGCGGCGGTTTTTTTGACGGCGACCTTTTTGGCCGGCGCTTTCTTGGCGACGATCTTTTTTGCAGCGACTTTTTTCTTCGCGGCGACTTTCTTGGAAGCGGCCTTCTTTGCTGCCGGCTTTTTCGTCGCGGTCTTTTTGACGGCGACTTTCTTTGCCACTGCCTTTTTAGCCGGCGCCTTCTTGGCGACCGTTTTCTTGGCGGGCGACGCAGCCTTGGCTACCGTTTTTTTCGCCGAGGTTTTCTTGGCGGCCGTCCTTTTTGCCGGTGCCTTTTTTGTCGCGGATTTTTTCGTTGCCGACTTGCCTTTCATAGCCATGCGGTGATTCTCCTGCAGTGATCAATGAAACGGTGCTCTATGCAGAGCGAGTATGCGCGCCTTGAATCGCTCGGATATTAACCGCTGACCCTACGACATCGTCCAGCACCTTCGCGACAAATCGGGCGCATCAGTCATCAAAACGACGGGTGTGACAACTGATTGAGAAAGTAAGGAAGCACACGTGAGTCCATAAGCAGTGTGAAGATCACACCGTAGGCCGCACCCCACAGGTGCGCACTATGGTTGACGTTGCCCTGCCCGCGTCGATCCATGAAGATCGAGTAGCCCGTATAAAGCACGGCGTATATGATCGCCGGCAACGGTATGACGAAGACGATGATTTTCTGCCATGGCGCCAGAAGAATGAAAGAGAACAGCACGGCCGAGACGGCGCCCGACGCACCGAGGCTGCGGTAGCTGGCGTTGTTGCGATTCTTCACGTAGGTCGGAAGAATCGAGAACACCAGACCGCCGATATAGAACAGCGCAAAACCGAAGCCGCCCAGGTGTCCCGCAAAGAACCCTTCCATCACCTGACCGAAGAAGTACAGCGTCAGCATATTGAAGAACAGATGGCCGAAGTCCGCATGCACCAGGCCGTAGGTCACCAGCCGGTGGTACTCGCGCTGCCTGGTGATCGCCGGCGGCCACAGGATCAGATCGTTCATCAGCCGGCTGTTCTTGAAAGCCATGAACGACACGATGCCGGTGATGGCGATAATAATAAAAGTGACCGGCATGGACGATTCCGCAAGAGATGGCAAAGCGTGACATCTTCGCGCTACCGCCGCATCTTGTCGACATGGCGGGCAGCTTTCGCGCGCAAGCCCGCTGACTCGACACGGTCTCCTATAGAAAACAACCACAGTCGAAAATATCGCCGCGCGATTGATCAGCAAGGATCACCATGACTTCGTTCCGCTACATGCATCTCGACGTATTTACCGCCAGCCTCGGCGGCGGCAATCACCTTGGCGTCGTGCTCGACGCCAAGGACTGGAGTGCGCAGGACATGCAGCGCTTTGCGCGCTGGACCAATCTTGTCGAAACAACGTTCCTGCTGCCGCCGGAGGATCCAAAGGCCAGCTACCGTGTGCGCATATTTACACCGCACAAGGAAATCCCGTTTGCCGGCCACCCCAGCATCGGTAGCGCACACGCAGCGCTGGAGTGCGGCCTGGTCGAACCGCGCGATGGCCAGCTGTGGCA
Source organism: Rhodanobacter sp. K2T2 (assembly GCF_013408815.1). NCBI lineage: Bacteria > Pseudomonadati > Pseudomonadota > Gammaproteobacteria > Lysobacterales > Rhodanobacteraceae > Rhodanobacter > Rhodanobacter sp. K2T2. The sequence goes on from NZ_JACCCA010000002.1 coordinate 205,110, forward strand.
GGAGTGCGGCGCCGGCACGCTGCCGATTCGCGTGCACGGCAACGGCGCCGAGCGCGAGCTGTCGCTGCTGTCGCCACCCCAGCTGGTGGTGCCAAGCAGTCATGACGCGCATCCGTTGTTGGCTCGCGCGCTCGCTGGTATCCGGCCGGGCAGGCTGCCGCCCGCCTTGGTGGAAGGGGGCCGTCGTTGGTGGCTGGTCGAAATTTCGGACGAAGCCGGCATTCGCGCATGGAAGCCCGATCATGCGGCCATTGGCGAATTGGCCAGAGCCACCAACAGCATGGGCGTGTGCGCGTTTGCGCGCAGCACGAGCAGCGAGTATCAACTCGTTGTCCGCGCACTCGCCGCCGGTGCCGGTATCGTCGAAGATCCCGCCTCAGGCGCGGCCAATGGCTGCATCGCGGCCTATCTCGCGGAAGTCGAACCGAACGGCAAGCTGGCGCGCGGCTACGTGATCAGCCAGGGTCGCGAGATGGGCCACGATGCCCGGCTGGTCGCCTCGATCGAAGGCGATTCGGTATGGATCGGTGGCCGCACGGCCACCATCATCGAGGGAACCGTGAATTGGACACTGGGCGATTGAAGCAGAACTCGACTGGCGCCTGACTCCATCGCAGGCTTCGGTTATCGCGCTCTACTTGCGATCTTCCAGATGGGCGCGGCGCGCCGACACCAGCGCCAGCGCCGACCAGTCGACGTCTTCGTCGCCGGCAGCCAGTGCTTCGAGCAGGCTGTCGCGAACCACGCCGGCCAGCGGCAACGGCACGTGCGCACTGCCGCCAGCGGTCAAGGCCAGCTCGACATCCTTCAATCCCAGCGGTAGCTTCATGCCCGCCGGTTTGAAACGCTCCTCGGCAATCAGCTTGCCGTAGCCCTGATAGGCCGGCGAGGCAAACAGCGTGTTGGTCATCACGTCGAGGAAGTCGGCGGCGCTGATGTCATAGGCGCGAGTGAGCGCGGACGCCTCGGCCATGCTTTCGATCGCTGTCGCCAGCATGAAGTTGCCGGCAATCTTCACCACGTTGGCGCGCTCGGGCGCATCGCCCATCGGCCACAGTTTGGCCGACATGGCTTCGAGTAGCGGCCGTGCCTTCTCCACCGCCGATGCTTTGCCGGCGACCAGGATATTGAGTTTGCCGGCGGCAGCGACGTCGGGGCGACCGAATACCGGAGCCGCGATATATTCAAGCCCGCGCTTGGCATGTTCCTCGGCCAACTCCTTGGCGAGCGCCACGGAAATAGTCGAGTGGTTCACGTGCACGGTGCCGGGGTCCATCGCGTCGAGCAGGCCGCTGTCCAGAATCGTTTCGCGCACCGCCTTGTCGTTGGCCAGCATGCTGCAGAGCACTTCGCCCTGCGCGGCGCGGTCGGCCGTGCGCGCCAGCTTGGCACCCAGCGACACCAGCGGCGCGGCGGCCGATTCGGAGCGGTTCCACACGGTTACCGTATGACCGGCGGCCAACAGATTGCTGGCCATCGCCGCGCCCATGGCGCCGAGACCTATGAATCCAACCTTCATGCATGCTTCCTCATTGTCATTGCAGCGGCAAAGTGGAGCAGGTGCGATGTTCAGATCATGCGAAAGCGGCGATACTCAGGCTCTCAGGCCACCTCGCCCGCCGCCTGCCCCGAGGCCCACGCCCACTGGAAGTTGTAGCCGCCCAGCCAGCCGGTAACGTCGACCACCTCGCCGATGAAATACAGGCCAGGCACATGCTTGGACTGCATCGTGCAGGACGAAAGGCCGCGGGTGTCGACGCCGCCCAGGGTGACCTCGGCAGTGCGATAGCCTTCGGTGCCGCTGGCCGTGATCGGCCAGGCCTTGAGCTGATCGCCGATCTGGCTCAGCTCGGCCTCGCGGTACTGGCGCATCGGCCGACTCTCGAACCACCGCTCGCATAGTCGCTGCGCCAGCCGCTTGGGCATCACGTCGCCGAGCACGGTTTTCAGTTCAGCCAACGGCCGCACCGCGCGTTGCTCAACCAGCCAAGCACCGGCCTCGATATCCGGCAGCAGATCGAGGCGTAGATCGTCGCCCGGCTGCCAGTACGAGGAAATTTGCAGAATCGACGGACCGCTGATACCGCGATGGGTAAACAGCAGCCCGGCACGAAACGACTGCCTGCCGACCTTTGTTTCCACGGCCGGCAACGCAACGCCGGCCAAATCCTGGTAATGCTCCTGGTGCTTTCCGCTCAGCGTCAGCGGCACCAGGCCTGCGCGCGTGGCCAACACCTCGTGACCGAACTGGCGCGCCAGTTCGTAACCGAAACCGCTGGCACCCATGCTGGGAATCGACAGGCCGCCGCAGGCCACCACCAGCGATTCGGCCTGCACCTCGCCACGCGCGGTGGTCACGCTGAAACCGCCGTCGTTCTTGCGCACGCGTTTTACATCGCAGCTGGTTTCGATCGTCACGCCGGCCGCTTCGCATTCGTCCAGCAGCATGCGCACGATCTGCTTGGAGGAGTCGTCGCAGAACAGCTGGCCCAGCTCCTTCTCGTGATAGGCGATGCCGTGCTTCTGCACGAGTGCGATGAAGTCCCACGGCGTATAGCGCGCCAGCGCCGACTTGGCGAAATGCGGATTGGCCGACAGGTACTGCGTCGGCGTTACGCCGAGGTTGGTGAAGTTGCAGCGCCCGCCGCCCGACATCAGGATCTTCTTGCCGACGCGGTTGGCGTGATCGACAACCAGCACCCTACGCCCGCGCTGGCCCGCCGCGATGGCGCACATCAGCCCGGCGGCGCCCGCGCCGACAATCAGCACGTCAGTTTCGATGGCGGCCACGTCAAAGGCCCTGGGCTGTGATGGCATAGACCCGTTTCGACGATGCCTGGGCCGGTTTCAATCGCTTAGTCATGCGGCATTATCCATCAGCCGGCCAGTCCGGCATCGCTTACACTGGTTCACCGATCCACGAGAGTTATTGCCATGCCCTCCTTTGACGTCATTTCCGAAGTCGACAAGCACGAACTCACCAATGCCGTCGACCAGGCCAACCGCGAACTCACCACGCGCTTCGACTTCAAGGGTACCGATGCCCGATTCGAGCTGGACGATTTCGTGATCACGCAAATCGGCGCGAGCAAGTTCCAGCTCAATCAGATGATGGACATCCTGCGCGGCCGGCTGGCAGCGCGAAAGATCGACGTGCGTGCATTGGATGTGGCCGATGCCGAAACCAACCTGGCCGGCGCCCGACAGAAAATCACCGTCAAACAGGGCATCGAACAGCCGATCGCGAAAAAGCTGATCGCCTCGATGAAGGAAGCCAAGCTCAAGGTCGAGGCGCAGATCAACGGCGACAAGCTGCGCGTCAGCGGCAAGAAGCGCGACGATCTGCAGACCGCGATGGCCCTCTTGCGCAAGGCGGATGTCGATCTGCCGCTGCAGTTCGACAACTTCCGCGACTGAGTCTGCGCTCTCCGAGCCCGCGCCTTGCGTGCCCTGCGAGAGACGCGAAAATCAGGCTTTCGACAGCAGCCGCCCACCCATCGCCATATTGACTGCAACGACCAACGCGACCGCTGCGGCATGCGTCAGCAGATCGGTCGCTGCCGCGTCGTAGGCATGGCAGATTTCCAGCAGGCTCGCCGACGCGGCGGCACTGGCCAGCCCCACCAGCACGGCGGTGAGCACCGGGCGCAGCGGATAGGCACGGCGCAGCAACACGACCATCAGCGCGGACAGCGGTATCGAGAATCCGACGATGAAAACCAGGCAGTCCGCCGATTGATGCATCGTCGATATCTGCGTACCCGGGGCTATGACCTGACGCAGACAACCCAGCCCGCTGGCACCGATCCACAGCAGCGCGCCGGGCAGCGGCAACCATGCCCAGGCCGCGCGTCGGCCGGGCACGCTCAACGCAAAGGCAGCCCAGGCTGCGCTGATCGCGGTGAGCACGGCGCCGACGCCGGCCCAGGCAAGATCCGGTGTACCGGCAAAGCGCTGCGCCATGCCGGCAACGCCGTAATGCATCAGCAACACCGCGGCGATGGCCGCGACCACAAGCAGCCAACCCAGGGTGCGCAGCGACGGCGGCGGCAGCCGGCGCACCGGCACCAGTTCCGTGCTGAGCCTTCCGATCAGCGATTCGTAGGATCGCTCACTGGACGCCGATGCGGGTTGAGGTCGCGGGTCGGACATGGCGATCACGGCTCTCCGTTGAAACGTTCGCGCAACGCCTTCAGCGCGCGATGCAGATTGACCTTCAATGCGCCGGTATTGCGGCCAGTCAATTCGGCCGCTTCGCTCAGTGACCGTTCGTGCAGACCCATCTGCTCAACGGCTTCGCGCTGACCCGGCGGCAGCTCGGCGATAGCCTCGCGCAGGCGCTGCGCGCGCTGCATCTGCTCAGTCGCCGCACTGGCATCGTCGATATCGGCATGGTTGTCGAAAGCCATGTCGTCATGAAGCTCGCGACTGTCGCGCCGGCCGCGGCTGCGCAGCGCATCGATAGCGCGGCGATTGGCGATCGCGGTCAGCCAGGCGTCATACGACCGCGAGGGGTCGTAGGTGTGGCGCACACGATTGACCGTGATCAACGTCTCCTGCACCACGTCATCCAGACGATCCGTAGCGACGCCCTGTCGCCGCGCCGCCAGGCGAATCAGCAGGATCGAGTCGGCCAGTACCCGCTCGTACGCACGCCGGTCGCCCGACTGGGCAGCCGACATGAGCCGCGCCCGACGCTGGTCGGGCGTTTCATTGGCGCTAGCGGATACGGCTTCAGCCTGCACGGTTCGGGTAACGCTCGCCCACGGGGAAAGAGCGCTATCTAGACCCATGAAGGCGTTGGCGGTCAAGCTGTGCGGCACGATCACTCCGAATAGATGCATCTTCTGGAGTGCTTTCGCCGCATCTGTGGCTGGGGTTACCCCGTAAGTAGAACTCGTCAGCAGATAACTCACGAATTCCGTGAAACGCTTTGCCGCTTCCTGGTAACCGCAACGCCGCTGTCGACGAATAGTCTGTGGAACCTCCTGAATCCAATGATGCGTACATGATTATTCTGATCCTCGCGTTTCTTGGCGGCGTGCTGACCATCCTCAGCCCCTGCATCCTGCCGGTGCTGCCATTTGTGTTTGCCCGCTCGGATCGACCATTCGCGCGCAACGGCCTGCCCATGCTGCTGGGCATGGCCATTACCTTTGCGGCGGTCGCCACGCTGGCGGCTCTGGGCGGCGGCTGGGCAGTACACGCGAACCAGTACGGCCGTATCGTTGCGCTGGTGGTACTGGCGTTTCTCGGCCTGACCCTGCTGTCGACGCACCTGGCGGAGTGGATCACTCGCCCGTTTGTGGCGCTGGGCAATAAGCTGTCCCAAGGCTCGTCGGGTAACGAGGATTCGATCTGGTCGGCGGCTGGCCTAGGCGTAGCGACAGGCCTGCTGTGGGCGCCGTGTGCCGGGCCGATTCTGGGCCTGCTGCTGACCGCGGCGGCACTGAACGGCGCCAGCGTGCAGACCACCCTGTTGTTGCTGATCTACGCCCTAGGTGCCGCCACATCGCTTGGTGTGGCGCTGCTGATCGGCGGCAAGGTGTTTGCGCTGATGAAGCGCTCGCTCGGCGCCGGCGAATGGGTACGCCGCGGGCTCGGCGTGCTGGTGCTGGCCGGTGTCGCCGCCATTGCGCTGGGCGTCGATACGGGGTGGCTGACCCGCGTTTCGCTGACCAGTACCGGCGGCATCGAGCAGAAGCTGATCAATGCGGTGAGTCCGCCGCAGGCGCCCGAGTCCGTGCCGCAGGCCGGCGCCGCGCTGCCGGTGGAAGGCCAGATGCCGTCGCTCGCCGGTGCTACGCAGTGGATCAACAGCCCACCGCTGACTACCGAATCGCTGCGCGGCAAAGTAGTGCTGGTCGACTTCTGGACTTACTCCTGCATCAACTGCATCCGCTCGCTGCCGTATGTGCGCGGCTGGGCCGACAAGTACAAGGATCACGGCTTGGTGGTGATCGGCGTGCACGCACCCGAGTTTGCCTTCGAGAAAGATCCAGCCAATGTCGCCAAGGCAGTAAAGGATCTGGGCGTGGACTACCCGGTCGCGCTGGATGACAACTATGCAATATGGCAAGGCTTCCACAACCAGTACTGGCCAGCGCATTACTTCGTCGATGCCGAAGGACAGATTCGCCATCATCACTTCGGCGAAGGCGGCTATGCGGAAAGCGAGGATCTGCTGCGCCGTCTGCTGACCGAAGCCGGTCAGAAGAACCTGCCTGGCGGCTACGTCAGCGGAACGCAGCAAGGTGTCGAAGCGGCCGCATCGCGCAGCGCCACGGTATCGCCGGAAACCTACGTCGGCTACGCCCGGGCACTGAACTTCGCCGGCGGCAAGGTCGCGCACGACGACGCTTGGGATTACCGCGCGCCCGACACGCTGACCAGCAACCAGTGGTCACTCGACGGGCGCTGGACCGTGCACGCGGAAAACGCGCAGTTGGACAAGGCTGGCGGGCACGTCGTCTATCGCTTCCGCGGACGCGACCTGCACCTGGTGCTCGGCCCCGCGGCCGACGGCAAACCGATCCGCTTTCGTGTACACATCGACGGCAAGGCGCCGGGTGCGGATCACGGCATGGATACCGACGCCGACGGCAACGGCGTGATCGACGCGCAGCGGCTTTACCAGCTGGTGCGCCAAGCCGGCGGCAGCGGCGAGCGCCTGTTCGACATCGAATTTCTTGACCCTGGCGTGCAAGCCTATGCCTTCACGTTCGGCTGACCCTGAGTGATCGCCAGTGGACCTGCTCGTCTTGCGGCGTTCGCCGTGAAATGACAACACGCCACCGGCATCGTTTCTGCTGCATCTGATTCAACGGAGGTTTCCATGTCACGTATCAATGAAACACTTGCGGCGGATCGTCGTCACTTCATTCGTGCTGCCGTCACCGGCGGTGCCGTGCTGGCCATCGGCGGCGGTCTTTTCCTTCCACGATTGTTCGCGGCGGACTCCGTGGCTGAAAATATGCCGATCGGCAAACCGGGCAAGGTATTGCTCGAGGTTTTTTCCGACGACGGTAAAGATCTGGGGGCACACCCGATGCCCCGACTGATCCTCAGCGATGCGCAATGGAAGCAGCGATTGTCGCCAGCGAGCTTCGATGTGCTGCGTCGCGACGGCACCGAGCGTGCCTTCAGTGGCGATCACGAAAAGCCCGCCAGCCCCGGTCTTTTTCGCTGTGCCGGCTGCGCAACGGCGCTGTACGACGCCGCCACCGAATTCGACTCGGGCACCGGCTGGCCGAGCTTCTGGCAACCGATCGCCAAGATCAACGTGATCGAAAAACACGACAGCACGTTCGGCATGGACCGGGTAGAAATTCGCTGCGCCAACTGCGACAGCCATCTGGGCCATGTTTTCGACGACGGCCCGAAGCCGACCGGCCTGCGCTACTGCATGAATGCCGTGGCGCTGCGGTTTGTTCCGAAAAAAGCTGCCTGAACGGCGAGCCAAAGCCACAGCGTGAAATCCACGCGATGCTGCGAAAAAGCGCTTATAAAGTGAGCGCGCTCGATAGATAAAGAGCGCGCTCTTTTTTCGCCGGAGATCGACGTGATGAAACGCAAGCTTTGGTCTTCTCTCGCTGCGCTGTGCCTGGCGGCCCCCGTCTGCGCCTTTGCCGCCGAAGGCTATGTGGTCGACAACGTGAACCTGCGCGCAGGGCCCGACCCGAGCTATCCGCTGGTCGATCAGCTACCGAGCGGCACCGAAGTCGATGTGCAGGGTTGCACCGACGGCTGGGAGTGGTGCGATGTGATCAACGAAAATGATGGCAGCCGCGGCTGGATCGCCGGCAACTATATCCAGTACGAGTACCGCGATCAGCCGGTTCTGCTATCGGATTACGGCGCGCAAATCGGCATTCCCATCGTGGCCTTCAGCATCGGCACATACTGGGATCGCTATTACCGCAGCCGTCCGTTCTACGGCGACCGTGGCAACTGGTACAACCGGCCTTACGTGCGGCGCCCGCCACCGCCACCGCCGCGCGGCCCCTATCCCGGCCGGCCGGGCGGCCCCGGCGGTGTCGGCCCATGGCATGGGTCGAACCATGGCAACTACGATGGTCAGCCGAGGCCCGGCTATTCAGGCGATCAGCGACCGGACCATCTGAGGCCGCTAAGCCCCGGATATCCGGGGCAGCGCCCACCGCAGCAGGGTCAGGATCAACGTCCAGGCCAGCCGCAGCAGGGCCAGCAACAACGTCCAGACCAGTATCGGCATCAGTATCAAGGACAAGGTCAGGGTCAGGCACCGGTCGGGCAACCGGCGCCAGGCCAACCCATGCAAGGCGGTCAGGGCCGACCGCAGCCGCCACCATCACAGGCGCACGCAGTCGCTCACGGCGATGGGCACCGTGACAACGATCATCATGACGACAACGGTCATTGATCGAGCGTCACCCCCCGATTCACATCAGCAATGACCAGGAACGGGACGATGCGAATCGTCCCGTTCTGCCGTGTGCGGTCAGCGGTCGAGCGCAGCTCGATGGCACGTCGGGCAAACTTCCCGACCATGCCTTTATGCACACTCCCGCCGAGCATCGGGCAGCTAGTCTTGTGCCTTTGATCGATGGGAAACGAACTCGTGCGCAAGCTTTTGCAATCTGCCGTGCTCGCGGCACTCGTGCTGGCCGGCTTCAACGGGTCGGCTATCGCTGCCGATGGTCACACGTCGGACAAATCGCCAACCGATGAAGGCAGTGCCGGCAATGGTTTCCACCTGCCGCCGCTGCCCGCCGACGCACACGTCTCGCAGAGCACAAGCGTGAATGGCCGCTCGCTCAAGTACACGGTGACCGTGGGCTCGCTGCCCGTGCGCGACGAAAAGGGAACCATCACCGGCGAGGTGGTGTTCACCGCCTACACCATGGGCGGCAAGGATCGGCCCGTGACGTTCGCGGTCAACGGTGGCCCAGGCGCATCGTCGGTCTACCTCAATTTCGGCGCGATCGGACCGAAGAAGGTCAACTTCGGCGTGGAGGGCGACACCCCTTCGGCACCCACCACCTTGCACGACAATCCCGGCACCTGGCTGGGCTTTACCGATCTGGTCTTCATCGATCCGATCGGCACCGGCTACAGCCGCGCGCTGGTGGATGACAAGGAAGCCACCAAGCAGTTCTACAGCACCGACAACGACATCAAATACCTGTCGCGCATCGTCTACGACTGGCTGGTCAAGAACGGCCGCATGACCTCGCGCAAATATTTGGTGGGCGAAAGTTACGGCGGCTTCCGCGGCCCGCGCATCACCGACTATCTGCAGACCCAGCTCGGCGTGGCGATGAACGGTCTGGTACTGCTGTCGCCGTATCTCGACGCCGCAGCGTCCAACGACGAGAACGTGTCGCCGCTGCCCTGGATGCAGACGCTGCCATCGATCGCCGCCGCTTATCTCGAACGCGAACACCGGCTGACGCCCGAAACCATGGCGCCGATCATCGAATACACCCGCGGCGATTACGCCACTACCTTGATGAAAGGCCGCTCCGATCCGCAGGCCACCGAGCGGATGATCCAGAAAGTCACCGAACTGACCGGACTCGATCCGCTGTTCGTGAAGCGTTCCGGCGGGCGGCTGGAAACGCAGGCCTATCTGCGCGAGGTCTACCGCGCCCAGGGCAAACTCGGCAGCCGCTACGACTCCAACGTCACCGCGTGGGACCCGTTCCCGTATGCGCCGCATCAGGAAACCGGCGATCCGATCCTCAACGGCATCATAGCGCCCACCACCACGGCGATGGTCAACTTCGTCACGCAGACGGTCGGCTGGAAGTACGACGGTCGCTACAACGCGCTGAGCTATGACGTGAACAAGCTGTGGCACGAGGACGACGATGCAAATCAGGGCTCGGTGTCGCAGCTGCGCGAGGCGGTGGCGAACGATCCCGGCCTGCGCGTGCTGATCGCCCACGGCTGGGACGATCTCTCCTGCCCGTTCATGGTGTCGATACTCGCGGTCGATCAGATGCCGGCCATGGGTGATCCGACCCGCGTGCAGGTGAAGGAATACGCCGGCGGCCACATGTTCTACGCGCGCGAAGACAGCCAGTCGTCGCTGAGCCAAGACGTGAAAGCGCTGTACGGCAGCAAATAAGCGCACCAAGCGCGGGGGCAGCTGTGTACTCCGCGCTCGCTCAGGGGAGTATCACACCAAGAGGTTTGCTCGACTCTTGCGCTACAGCTGGAACAGGAACACTGTCTTGCGACCGGCGATAAACCCACTGGCTGGATCGCCTGCTGGCATATTCGCTCGACCTCACCGACGGAGATTGATGTCATGAAGCATCCGGTTCTCGCTTGGCTGATCGCGTTACTTCTCGCCGCGCCAGTGTTCGCCCACGCTGCCGACGGGTTCGCCACCGCCAACGTCAATCTTCGTGCAGGGCCGGATACCAGTTATCCGCTGATCGCCACGATTCCCGTGGGCACTCAACTGGCCATCCAAGGATGCACGGATGGCTGGGAATGGTGCGATGTCGTCGCCTTCGGCAACCGCGGCTGGATCGCCGGCAACTATCTGCAATACAACTATCAGAATCAGCGCGTGCTGGTGCCGGCCTACGGCGCACAGATCGGCATACCGATCGTCAGCTTCGTGATCGGCAGCTACTGGGACAGCTACTATCGGAACCGGCCGTTCTACCGCGACCGCAGCCGCTGGTACGCCCGACCGGTTCCGCACCGTCCACCACCTCGGCCGATTCAACGCCCGCCGCCGCGGCCGCCGGTGCAGCACCGCCCGCCCTCGCGCCCAACGCGTCCACCCGCAGGCAATCGCCCTCCCGTACGTCCACAACCGGGCGGCGGTGCGGGCCGTCCCGGTCAAGGCAACCCGAACAACGGCAACCGGCCCTCGCGACCCGGTCAGGGCAATCCCGGTGGCAATCGACGTCCGGGTTCCGGCCCGGGCAATAACCGCCCCGCCCCCGGACAACAGCGGCCAGCCGACAACGGCAACTGACATAAAAAAATCCGCCCTTGGGGCGGATTTTTTTGGATGACTTCAAGCGGATCGATAATGCCGGCAGCCTGTGCCGCTTTCAGCAAGCAAACGCAGTTCAGCGCGCGACCGTACTGGCACGCACGAGATACTGCACGCTGAACATTTTCTGCGCGTCGGTCCAAACACGCAGCACCGCCAGCCCGGCCTTCGCCGCCAGCGCCTCGAAATCCGCCAGCGAATACTTGCAGCTGTACTCGACCTGGATCGCCTCATCCTCGCGGAAGGCCACACTGCTCTTGCCCAGCTTCACCTGCTGCGCCTTACTGCTGACGATATGCGTTTCGATACGGCCGGCCATGGGGTTGTAGTGCGCGCGGTGGCGAAAAGCCGATAGGTCGAAGTCGCTGCCGACGTCGCGATTCAGCCGCGTGAGCATGTTGAGCGTAAAGGCCGCAGTCACGCCCGCGGCGTCGTTGTAGGCTGCCTCGATGACCATGGGGTCTTTTTTCAGATCGACACCGATCAGGATACCGCCGGCATCGCCCATCTCGTTGCGCATCTTGCGCAGCAGAACCGCAGCGGCGCGGTTATCGAAATTGCCGATTGTCGAACCCGGAAAGTACAGCACCGTACGACGCGGCGCGCGCGGCGGAATCGGCAGACGCAGCGGCTTGGTGAAATCGGCGCCGAGCGGCTGCACCGGCAGCGCGGGAAATTCGGCGGCAAGTCGATCCACGCTCTCGCGCAGCGGCTCGGCCGAAATTTCCACCGGCACATAGGCCACCGGTTCGTGTAGATGCTGCAAAAGCATGCGCGTCTTGCGCGCATTGCCGCTGCCGTACTCCACCAGGCGAACGTCGCTGCCCAGCGTATCGGCGATGCTGCCGGCGTGTTCGTCCATCAGCGCAATCTCGCTGCGCGTGAGGTAATACTCCGGCTGCTCGCAGATTTCGTCGAAAAGCGCCGAGCCGCGCTCATCGTAAAACAGCCACGACGGCAGACGCTTCGGCTTCAGCGACAATCCGCGCTGAGCGATTTCCAGCAACTCGCTGGACGGTGGACGACGATCGTCGTCATGAATACCCGAGACTTGCGCGTTCATTGGTCTTGTCCCAATCGTAGCCCGGCAAACTGCCAGCGGGCATGGGGTGGAAAAAAGTTGCGATAGGTAGCGCGGACATGGTCACGCGGCGTGGCACAGGAGCCACCGCGCAGAATCCATTGTCCGCTCATGAATTTGCCGTTGTATTCGCCCAGCGAGCCGGGCAAGGGCTGAAAACCCGGGTAGCTGATGTAGGGCGACGCCGTCCATTCCCAAACGTCGCCGTACATCTGCAGCAGGCCGTCGCCGGCCGTGGCGGCGGCAGGATGAAAAAGCTTTTCGTCCTGCAAGTTGCCCGCAACCGGCAGACCGCGTGCGGCAGACTCCCATTCGGCCTCGGTCGGCAGTCGCGAACCGGCCCAGCGCGCAAACGCCTCGGCTTCGAAATAACTCAGATGCGACACCGGGTCGTTCGGCTCAATGGCCTGCACACCCGCCAGCGTGAATTCACTGGCCAGGTCGTCCTGCCAGTACATCGGTCGCTGCCAACCCTCGCGTTGCAAGGTGGACCAGCCATCGGACAACCACAGACCGGGCTCTCGGTAACCCCCCTCTCTGACAAAGGCGAGGTATTCGGCGTTGGTTACCAGCCGGTTGGCCAGCGCATGCGGCTGCAGCAGCGTACGGTGACGAGGCGTTTCATTGTCGAAGGCGAAGCCCTCACCGCGGTGGCCGGTTTCGACGATGCCCTCGCGTCCTGCTACAAAGCGCAGTGGGACGAATGCAGCGGTCGCCGAACCACGCTTGCGCTCGTGGTACGCAGGCATCAAAGGATTGCACCAAAGCGCATGCTTGATATCGGTGAGCAGCAGCTCCTGATGCTGTTGTTCATGATGCAGACCCAGCTCGACCAACTCCACAAGTTCCGCATTCGGATCGTTGGACAGCAGCGCCATCACGTCCGCATCCACCCGCTCGCGAAAGGCGAACACTTCCTGCAGCGAAGGGCGCGATATCAGCCCGCGGTGCGGCCGCGCGTGCATCGGCCCGATCGACTGGTAGTAAGAATTGAACAGGAAATGCCAGGCAGGGTCGCGCGGCTTATAAGATGGATTGCTGCCGAGCACGAAATGCTCGAAAAACCACGTGGTGTGAGCAAAATGCCATTTGCCGGGACTGGCATCCGGCATGGATTGCACCAACAGGTCTTCGGCGGTCAGGCCCGCGACCAGTTCGACCGTCGTGCGACGAACCCGGTCGAAGCGGGACGCGGTCGACGCAGAAAACAGAAAACTTTCGCTAGCCATGGCAACCATCCTTCGCTCTGACCCTCGGCGCGGTGGCTATGACAACGACGCGGCGCGGAGGATGGCTGAAAAACATGGACGCAAGCATGCCGGGGGCGACGTTGAAATCTTGTGATCTGCCTACGGCGGACTAGCCTTCAAAAGTCGCCGATAGGTCGTGCACCATTGGCACGCTGCACAAAAGCAAGAAGCCCGGCATTGAGCCGGGCTTCCGTATCGCTTGGTCTAAAGGCTTTTGATCGGATCAGTTGCCGTAGTAGCCGTCGTCACGGACATACTGAGTAGGCGCGCTGTAAGTCGTTACCGTACTTGTTACGACGGGAGCGCTCTGGTACACAACGGTGGGCTGCGTGTACACGACCGGCGGGCCGTAGTTGTAGTAAACAGGGGCAGGACGCGTCGCACTGTAAACGAGACCGCCAACGACACCAGCGACGATGGCACCACCGATCCAGCGGCCGCCGCTCCAGTAACCGCCGCGGTGGTATCCACCGTAACCGCCGTGGTATCCGCCGTAACCGCCACCGTATCCGCCCCAGCCGCGTGCCGATGCGCTAAGCGGCATGGCGACCGCCGCGGTTACAGCAAGGCCGAGGGCCAACATCTTGCTCGCACTACTGAAACGTTTGATGCTCATGGCAGTTCTCCGTATGTACGGGCCTTTTTCGGCCCTCTGTACGATGCTTATGCTCGGCTTCCGGGGCTTAATGTGAACTGAAGCGTTTACTTTTTAATCCGGGCCGAATCCCATGGATTTACCCCGGGGTCAGCGGCGCGACGACGCAGCAGCCAGCAGCCGTGAATATCGGCGCGGCGGGCGAAATCGAACGGGATGCTGGGCACCGTCCAGTCCTCGATCACGAAGCGCTGCTCCAGCCCTTCCCGGTCCAGTTTGAAGCGGCGAAAGTTGTTGGAAAACACGATCACGCCGTCTCGCGTGAGGCGCTCATTGCAGGCGTCGAGCAACTTGACGTGATCGCGCTGTACGTCGAAGTCTTCCGCCCGTTTGGAGTTGGAGAACGTCGGCGGATCGACAAAGATCAGCCCGTAATGCCCGCGATCGCGCTGCAGGAATTCCAGCGCATCGAACTGCATCAAACGGTGGCTGGAACCGCTGAATCCGTTGAGTGCGAGATTGCGCGACGCCCACTCCAGATAGGTGGCCGAGAGGTCCACGCTGGTGGTTTCCAGCGCACCGCCTGCCGCCGCATGCACGCTTGCCGTGGCGGTATACGCAAACAGGTTGAGGAAACATTTACCCTCGGCCAGCTCGCGCACCTTGCCACGCACCAGCCGGTGGTCGAGAAACAAGCCCGTATCGAGGTAATCGGTGAGATTGACCAGAAATTTCAGGCCATTTTCTTCCACCTCGATGAACTCGTTGCGCTGATCGAGCTGGCCATACTTCGAGCCGCCCTTGCCGCGTTCGCGGGTTTTCAGGGCGATGCGCTCGCGCGGCACGCTGAGCACCTCGCCGGCCACGCGGGCGATCTCGCGCATGCGCAGTCGTGCGACATCCGGCGGCACGTCGGCCGGCGCGCGGTATTCCTGAATATGCAGATGGTCGTCGCCGTGCGTGTCGCCGTAGACATCGATGGCCGCGGCGTATTCAGGCAGATCCTGATCGTAGGCGCGCCAGCAGTGCACGCCCTCGCGCGTCAGTCGCTTGCGCAGATGCTTGACGTTCTTTTCCAGCCGATTCTTCAGCATCTGCGCACCAGCCGACAGTGGCTTGCGCTCGCGCGGCGCTTCATCGCGTTTACCGAGATCGAAGGTCAGCAGGACGGTTTCCAGCGCGCCGTTGTACAGCGTGTAGCGCTTGTCGGCGTGCAGCTGCATGGCTCGACCCAGCTCCACATCGCCCGCCAGCACGGCAGCACGCCAGCCGGTGAAGCGCGCGCGCAGCGCGTCGCCGAGCGCGCGGTACAGCAGCGGCATTTCGGCACGTTCGCCCAGGCGCTCGCCGTACGGCGGATTGGTGATGACCAGGCCGTAGTCGACGCCCGGCGGCGGCGCGGTGTGCGACACCTCCTGCCGATCCAGGGTAAAGAACCCGGCCACGCCGGCTTCCTGCGCGTTGCGTTTGGATGTCTGCACCATGCGCGGGTCGGCATCGCTGCCGAAGAACGCGCTGCGCAATTCGCGCAGGCCCTTTTCGGCGCGTTCGTTCGCTTCGGTCAACAGTCCCCGCCACAGCGCGATATCGTGCTGCTGCCAGCCGAGAAAGCCGAAATATTCGCGACGCAAACCCGGGGCCACGTCGGCCGCCATCAGCGCGGCTTCAATCAGCAGCGTGCCCGAGCCGCACATCGGATCGAGCAGCGCGCCGCCAGCAGCGTAGACCTCCGGCCAGCGCGCACGCATCAGCATCGCGGCGGCGAGGTTTTCCTTCAGCGGCGCTTCGCCCTGCACTTCGCGCCAGCCGCGGCGATGCAGCGGTGTGCCGGCGAGATCGAGCGACACGGTGGCGCGGTCGCGGCGCAGGCGAAGATTGATGCGGATATCCGGCTCGTCGGTATCCACACCCGGCCGATTGCCGTCGCGCTGGCGGAACTGATCGACCACGGCATCCTTGACCCGCTGCGCGATGAACTGGCTGTGGGTGAGCTTGCTCAGCGCGGTGCCGGCATCGACCGACAGCGTGCCGTGCGCGGCCAGATGCGTGCTCCAGTCGATCGACTGCACGCCGCGATAAAGCGCATCGTCATCGGCGGCATCAAAATCCGCCAGCGGCAAAAGTATCCGGCTGGCCAGTCGCGACCACAGGCAGGCACGATAGGCGGTTTCCAGCGTGCCTGAAAAATGCGCGCCGGCCAGCGCCTCGCGCACGTCGAGCGCGCCCATCGCAATCAGTTCGTCGCGCAGCAGATATTCCAGCCCCTTCGGGCATGTCGCGAAATAGTGGCTCATGCGGCGGTCGCCAGCTGATCGAGCAAGCGCTGAAACTGCAGCCCGATGGCGTCCATGCTGGCGCCCAGGCGGTGATCGTCGTCCAGCATCAGCAGCGGCAGACGGCGCTGCGCAGCAAATAATTGCACACCGGCCGGCTGGCAAACATCGTCGCGCCAGCCGTGGATCAACATCGTCGGCACACCGCTGCGCAGGTCGAACGCCCGCGCATAGCCGGGAATCGCGCTAGGCGTGGCCAACAGCAGGAGCCCGAGCACCGGCACGTCGAGCGAAGCCAGCCCGGACACGAACGCGCCCATGCTGGAGCCGATCAGCAACGGTGGCGTAGGCAGCGCTTCGATCGTGGCGCGCAGGCGGGCGATACGTGGGGACACGCAGCCAACAACCCCGCGCGCGTCGTCGTCGCGATAATCCGGCCGCTGCGTCTGCCAGCCCTGAGCCTCGGCCTGCGCCGCCAGCAGGCTGACCTTGGTAGCGCTCGGATCGGCGTTGAGTCCGTGCGAAAGAATGATCTGGCCGCGCATGGCGACTCCATGGAAACTGCGATAAGCGAGTTGCGCATGGTAACAGGCGGCGTTTCCAGCGAGACTTGACGCATGACGCCGACCATTCACGATCAGCCGCTGCCGTACATCGACCGCCTGCCCGAACGCGATGCCGGCGCGGTGGACACCGTGGTCATCCACTGCACCGAACTGCCCGATCTGGCCACCGCCCGCGAATATGGCGAACGGCCGCTGCATGACAATGGCACCGGCAACTGCGGCCACTACTACATCGATCGCGACGGCGGCATTTACCGCTACGTGCCCACCACCCGCGTGGCCAACCATGTGCGCGGGCACAATCCGCACTCGATCGGCATCGAACTGGTGAATCTGGGGCGTTATCCGCATTGGTGGGATTCGCGCCACCAAATCATGACCGAGCCTTACACCGACGCGCAGATCGCCGCGCTGATCGCCCTGCTCCGGCAGCTGCGTCTCGAGCATCCGAATCTGCGCAGCATCGCCGGGCACGAGGATCTCGATACCGCCCGCCTGCCCGCCAGCGACGACGCTTCCAAGGAGGTGTCGCGCAAGCTCGATCCCGGCCCGCTGTTTCCCTGGCCCGACGTGGCACGCGAAAGCGGGCTGACCCGGTCACTTTAGCTGCCAGATTCGCGCGCTCGTCGAAGGCGAACCGGCTGCTGCCGCTATAATTGCCGCACTTCACCCGCCACGAGTTGCCCCCATGCTGGAAAATCACGTCGCCGAACTGGTCGACCTGCTGCATCTCGAGCGGCTGGAAGACAACCTGTTTCGCGGCCAGAGTCGCGACATCGGCACGCAATTCGTGTTCGGCGGCCAGGTATTGGGACAGGCGCTGGCCGCCGCGCAGAACACGGTCGATCCGAGTCGCGAGGCGCACTCGCTGCACGCGTATTTCCTGCGCGCTGGCGATATCGACGCGCCGATCGTCTACAGCGTGGAGCGCACCCGCGACGGCGGCAGCTTCTCGTCGCGTCGCGTGGTGGCGATCCAGCACGGCCAGCCGATTCTCAACGGCTCGATCTCGTTTCAGATTCCGGAGAAAAGCTTCGAGCACCAGTCCTCCATGCCCGACGTGCCTGCGCCGGAGGATATCGAGCCGATGCAGCCGCTGAGCGCCGATCAGCTGGCCAAGCTGCCCGTCAAGCTGCAGCGTTGGCTGGGCGTGGACTCGCCGATCGAATTTCGGCACGTATGGCCACAGGACCGATTGAATCCGGTAAAACGGCCGCCGATCCAGCACATCTGGTTCCGCGTCGCCGCACCGGTCGACGACACGCCGGCGCTGCATCGGGCGCTGCTGGCGTACGCGTCGGACTTCAATCTGATCGGTACCGCCACGCTGCCGCACGGGATTTCGTATTACACGCACAACGTGCAGATGGCCAGCCTCGACCATGCGCTGTGGTTTCATCGCCCGTTTCGGGCGGACGAGTGGCTGCTGTATTCCTTCGACAGCCCCACCGCGCAGGGCGCACGCGGCTTTGCCCGCGGCCAGATCTTCAGCCGCGACGGCCGGCTGGTAGCTTCCACCGCGCAGGAAGGCCTGATTCGTCTGCGCGGCGGTTGATACACTGCAAGCATGCGCCAGATCTATACCTCCCAGCGACAAGAGAACATCGACCGCGTGGTCGCTCTGATGAACGAGCACGCCATCGAAGCCAGGGTCACCAACCGTTCCAACTGGAACCGGCCGAGCTATCAGCGTTTCAGCTACTCCGAGCGCACGGATGACCGCGAAACCTGGCCGCAGGTGTGGATCGTCCGCGCCGACGACTACACCCGCGCACGCGAGCTGCTGCGCAGCATCGGGATCGAACCGGTGATTCGCCATGCCGACGAGCTGGCTGCCGTTCGCAACCCGTCGCCTACCTATCGGCGCCGCGGTACCGTGGTGCGCGTGCGCCGCATCGTGATGATTGCCGTGGTCGCGGCCTGCGCCATGGTGGTACTGCGGTATATGCATATCATCTAGCGGCAGCCTGGCTTTATGCCGCATGTGGTTATGCCACATGGTTTCGCGCGGTCGCGCAGGCATAGAATCGACACATGCGCGCCGAGCCCACCATCCGACTGTTCCAGACGTTGCCCCACGCGTGCGGCTACTACGCCGATCGCACGGCGCAGAATCTAGTGGTCGATCCGGCCGCGCCGCAGCTGGACAAGCTTTACGGCCCGGCGCTGGAACAAGGCTTTCGCCGCGCCGGTGGCCACCTGTATTTCCCGCAGTGCCCGCAGTGCCAGGCGTGCACGCCGTGCCGCGTGAACGTGGAAGATTTCCAGCCCGATCGCTCGCAGCGACGCTGCCTCAAGCGCAATGCCGACCTCAGCATTATCGAATGCATACCCGGCTACAACCGCGAGCGGCATGCGCTGTACGAAACCTACCTGCGTAGCCGCCACTCCGGTGGCGGCATGGACGACGCCGAAGCCAGCGACTTCCGCCGCTTCCTCACCGCGCCGTGGAGCCCCACGCTGTTTCTGGAAATTCGCCAGGCCGAACGCCTGCTCGGTATCGCCGTGACCGACGTCTGCCTCAACGGGATGTCGGCCGTCTATACGTTTTTCGATCCCACCGAATCGGCACGCAGCCTCGGCACCTTCGCCATCCTGCAGCAGATCGAACTGGCTCGCCGCCGCGGCATACCGTGGCTCTACCTGGGCTTCTGGATAGACGGCCATCCGAAGATGGACTACAAGCGTCGCTTTCCGCCGCTGGAGATTCGCAAGAGTGGCAGCTGGGTGGCAATGACGCCTTCGTAGGCGCTTTCGTGGGTTGGGATGAGCGCAGCGAATCCCAATTTCGTCGCTCGTCATGTTGGGATTTGCATACGCTCATCCCAACCTACAAATCACGCGTTTTCCGGCAGTCTGTCCACTTTCGGATAGGGGTAGAGCTTTTCCAGCGGCACGGACAAACCGTCATTACCCACCACGCGGCAGTGGCTGCGGTTGAGCTGGCGCGGCTCGCTGACGCCACAGCTGTGCGCAATGATGCCGACCTCGTGCATCACGTTGTCGGCATAGTGATAGACGCGCTCGCTCTTGTCGGCGACCACCAGACCGCGCTGCAGTTTCGGATTCTGTGTCGTGATGCCGGTAGGGCAGCTATTGCGGTTGCACTGCAGCGACTGGATGCAGCCCAGCGCCAGCATGAAGCCGCGCGCCGAGTTGACGAAATCCGCGCCGAGCGATAGCGCCCACGCCACGTCATAGGCGGTAATGCATTTGCCCGAGCAGATCACCTTGATGCGCTCACGCAGGCCCTTGCTGATCAGCACATCGAGTACGGCCGGCAGCGCTTCGTGCAGCGGCAGGCCCACGCCTTCCATCAGCGTCTGCGGCGCCGCGCCGGTGCCGCCTTCGGAGCCGTCGACGATGATGAAATCCGGCGCGCTCTGAATGCCGCGCTTTTTCACTTCGTCGCAAAGATCCGCGATCCACTCCACGCCACCGAACACCGCCTTGAACCCGACCGGCTTGCCGGTCAGCTCGCGGATGTGCGTGATCTTGTCCAGCAGCTGATAGATGTTGCCGATGTCCAGATGGCGATTCGGGCTTTGCGAATCCTTGCCGACCGGGATGCCGCGAATCTCGGCGATCTCCGGGGTGACCTTGGCCCCGGGCAGCAAGCCGCCCATGCCCGGCTTGGCGCCCTGCCCGAGCTTGATGCTGACCATCTTCACCTGTTTGTGCGCGCAGATCGCCAGCAGCTTGGCGTCGTCGAGTTCGCCGTCGGGCGTGCGCACGCCATATTTCGCGGTGCCGATCTCGAACACGATATCGCAGCCGCCTTCGAGGTGGTAAGGCGCCAGGCCACCCTCGCCGGTATCCATCCAGATGCCGGCCTTGGCCGCGCCGCGCGACAGCGCCCGCACGGCCGGCGCCGACAGCGCACCGAAGCTCATCGCCGAGATATTGAAAAACGCCGAATGGCTGTAAGGCTCACGCGCGTACGGACCGATCGTCACCGGCACCGGTTCGACATGCTCCTGGCCGAGATCGGGAAACGGCGCGTTGACGAAAAACGGCACGCCTTCGGCGCGAAGGTCGCGGCTGGAGCCGAACGCCGCCGTGTTCTCCACATTCTTGGCCGCGCGATAAACCCAGGTGCGTTCAGCCCGATTGAACGGCATTTCCTCGCGGTCGCTGGAATACAGGTATTGGCGAAAGAACTCGCCCAGATGCAGAAACCAGTAGCGGAAGTGGCCGACTACCGGAAAATTGCGCAACACCGAGTTGGCCTTCTGGCTCCTGTCGATAAACCACATCGACGCGATGACCAGCACGCCCAGCGCCAGGACGATCAGCGCGATGGCCGCGCCGATCTCCACCACCACGATCAGCCAGTGTGCGAAGCCCGTCGATTGCATAGCCGTCCCTTATCAAGTTGGCGTCGTGCGAACGACGCGGAGATTTGTCGTTTCGTGTGGAACCCGATCGATGCAACGTCTAGATTACAGCTCGATGCGCAGGCAGCCGGCCGCGCGCTTGGCCTTCGCTATCGCCGACTCCACCGTTTCGGCGCGTGCCAGCGTCACGCCCATACGGCGGCGACCCTTGACGGTCGGCTTGCCGAAGATGCGCAGCTGCGTGTCTGGCTCGGCCAACGCTTCGGCCACCCCGTGATAACGCGGCGCTTCGCCATCGCCTTCCACCAGCACCGCGCACGACGCCGATGGCCCTGCCTGGTGAATCAACGGAATCGGCAAACCGAGAATGGCGCGCGCGTGCAGCGCAAATTCGGACAGATCCTGCGAGATCAGCGTCACCAGTCCCGTATCGTGCGGCCGCGGGCTGACTTCAGAAAAAATCACCGCATCGCCCTTGACGAAAAACTCCACGCCGAACACGCCCCAGCCGCCCAGCGCGCCGGTGATCGCTTCGGCCTGACGCTGCGCCTCGGCCAGCGCAATATCGCTCATGGCCTGCGGTTGCCACGATTCGCGGTAATCGCCGTCTTGCTGGCGATGGCCGATCGGTGCACAGAAACTCACGCCCGCCTTGTGGCGGACGGTGAGCAAGGTGATCTCGTAATCGAAGGCCACAAAGCCCTCGACGATGGCGCGCCCCTTGCCGGCGCGGCCACCGGACTGCGCGTAATCCCACGCCGCCTGCAGCTGGTCCTCGCGCTTGACCACGCTCTGGCCCTTGCCCGAGGAACTCATCACCGGCTTGATCACGAACGGCAGACCGATGGACGCCACGGCGTCGCGGTATTGTCGTTCGTCGTCGCAAAAACGATACGGCGAGGTCGGCAGCTTCAGCTCTTCGGCAGCGAGCCGGCGGATACCTTCGCGATCCATCGTCAGCCACGCAGCACGCGCGGTGGGAATCACGTGCAAGCCGTCCTTTTCCATCGCGATCAGGGTCGGCGTATGGATCGCCTCGATCTCCGGCACCACCAGATCGGGCCGCTCCCGCTCGATCAGCGCGCGCAGCGCGTCGCCGTCGAGCATGTCGATGACGTGGCTGCGGTGGGCGATCTGCATCGCCGGGGCGTTGGCGTAGCGATCGACCGCGATTACCTCGACCGCAAAACGCTGCAACTCGATGGCGACTTCCTTGCCCAGCTCGCCGGAACCCAGCAAAAGCACGCGAAACGCATGAGGGGAATGAGGGGTGCCGAACGGTTTCATCGGGTGCTCCGGGGGCAAACCGGCATTGTAAAGCGAGGCCACGGCGATCGGCCGATGGTGTGGCCGTAGCGGCCCCTTGCGGTCGAGCCTTGCCCGATGACCATCGCTAGAGGCACTTGCAGATAGATATCACTTTGATATCTAATTTTCTCACCAAGGGAGGGCTTGTACTCATGAACGAACGCAAGGGTTTTTCGATCGCCGGCATTCCACTTATCGTCGTCTGCGTGGCGCTTCTGGCTATGGGATTTGGCATCGTCACCCATGCCAATAACGGCCTGCCGCTGTGGCTTCCTGCCATTGCCGCGCCGATGGTCGCCACCGCCGTGTTTCTGGCGAAGGGCTTTTTCCAGGTGGCGCCGAACGAGGGGCAGGTACTGCAACTATTCGGCAAGTACGCCGGCACGGTACGCCTGGAGGGCTTGCGCTGGACCAATCCGTTCTACAGCAAGCAGCGCGTGTCGCTGCGCGTGCGCAACTTCGAAAGCGGCAAGCTGAAGGTCAACGACAGCGACGGCAATCCGATCGAGATCGGCGCGATCGTTGTCTGGCAGGTGGTCGATACCGCCGAAGCGGTGTTCTGCGTCGACGATTACGAAAACTATGTGCATATTCAGAGCGAATCAGCGCTGCGGCAGATGGCGCAGAGTTATCCCTACGATGCGCATGACGACAGCAAGGCCTCGCTGCGCAGCCACGGTGAGGTGATCAACTCGCACCTGCGCGACGAAATCCAGACCCGGTTAGGCAAGGCCGGCGTGCAAGTGGTCGAGGCGCGCATCAGCCACCTCGCCTACGCGCAGGAAATTGCCCAGGCCATGCTGCAGCGGCAGCAAGCCGGCGCCATCATCGCGGCACGCACGCAGATCGTCGAGGGCGCTGTGAGCATGGTCGAGATGGCGCTCGATCAGCTCTCCAAACGCGGCGTGGTGCAACTCGACGAGGAGCGCAAGGCGTCGATGGTCAGCAATCTTCTCGTGGTGCTGTGCGGTGAGCGCGGCACCCAGCCAGTGGTGAATACCGGCTCGCTCTACAGCGGCTGAGGAGTTCCGCCATGTCCACACCACTTTCCGAACTGCTGATCCATCTGTTCACCGCCGCCGTAGTGGCGGTACTGGGCTGGACGATTCGCACTCGCGGCCCGCAGGGGCTGGTGCATGGCGTCGTCGACTGGAACAAAGTCGATGAGGCAAAACGCCGGCGCGCCGGCCGGGATATAGGCAATGTCTTTTTTGCGATGGCGACATGGATGTTCGGATTCGCCGTGTTCCGCTATCAGGGCGGCTACGACCAAGCCAGCAACAATCTGGCCCACGTAATCTTTATCGGCGGACTTTGCGCTCTAGTGCTGCTAATGCTCTTCATGCTGCTGCACCTGCGGGAAACCAAGCGAACGCATGGCCGCTGAGAAAAAAGCCTATCCGCTGCGCATCGGCGCCGATGTGCTGAAGGCCATGCAGCAGTGGTCTGACGACGAGTTGCGCAGCGTCAATGCGCAGATCGAATACGTGCTGCGGGAAGCGCTGCGCAAGGCGGGGCGAATGAAGGGCGGCAAGCCGTCCGATACCGACGAAGAGGCCGGCTGATCTACCCGCGACGCCAAAAAACTGAGCATTCGCCTGAATCTGATGCATTCAAAAGGAGCTTTCGATGAAACATCGCCCATGGCTTGTCGCGACACTCTTTTTTCTTTCAGCCGCAAGCGCACTCTCCGCCCAGGCGGCTGATTGCAAAGCCATGTCCAGCAAGCTGCTGGACGATCTCGATCACGGCCAATACGCCGTCGCTGGCGCCGACTTCGACACAAAAATGAAGGTACTTACCCCGGAAAGGCTGCAAAGTTTTTGGGAAAAACTTCCGGAACGGTGGGGCGCCCTCGGCGCCCGCGATAACGCCCGGCTCGTGCAAAAAGACGGCAACGACATCGTGGTGACACCGCTGCATTTCGGCGACAAGGTCGCCAACGCCGTGGTGGTCTGTACGCCCGCTGGCCAGATTTCCGGCTTCCACGTGTTTCTGCAGCCGTAATCGCTACGACCATGTCTGAACTATCGCAGCCAATGCCAGGACGCGGGCCGCACCTGAAACTTGCCCTGTGTTTCGGCGTCGCCGGCGTTATCGCAACCCTGCTGCTGTTTCCCTACCTGCTCGCGATGATGCCGCTGAAATTCGCCATGCTGCGGCAACCCTGGTGGATCGTGATGCTGCTGCAATCGGCGCAGTCCGGCGTGCTGTGCCTGCTGCTGGGCTGGCTCGGCCTGGTTCTGGGAACGCGGTACGGACTGGATGCACCATGGCTGCGTGCCTGGGTTTATCGCCAACCGCGTGATCCCGCAGCGCGACCGCACTGGTTCATCGGCCTCGCGCTGGGCATGCTGGCGGGATGGCTCGTCATCGCCATCAGCCGGCTGCTGCCTCACCCTGCGGCCACAGCGGCAGCACCGTCGATGGGCTGGGCATGGCGCGGTGCGCTGGCATCGTTTTATGGCGGCTTCGTGGAAGAGGTGGAATGCCGGCTATTCCTCGCCAGCCTATTCGTATGGCTGCTGGCACGACTCAATCGCCGAAGAGCCCGACCGTGGACGTTCGTCGCTGCGATCGCGCTGGCGGCGCTGCTGTTCGGCGCAGGCCATCTGCCGGCGGCGTTTGCCGCGGGCATGAAGCCCGCGTTTTTGCCCATCTCGCGGATCATTCTGCTGAACGCGCTGGTAGGCGCCGTCACCGGTGGGCTGTTCTGGAAATGGGGACTAGAACACGCGATGCTTGCGCACTTCGGTGCCGACCTTGTACTGCACGTGGCGTGGCCCCTGGCCGGCAGCCTGTAGGGACGATTCAGGGCCGGTTGGCGGCGACCATCTGCAGCTGCGGCAAGCTCAATTCACCGAGCTTTCCATCATCGCCGACAACGAACAGGCGACCGTCGCGCTGGGCGAGTGCGTTGGCGTCGTTGAGGCCGTGCCGCACGGCAACGCGCCGTACCAGACTACCGTCGATGGCGTTGTAGATGCTCAACCGGTCGCTCGCGCCGTCGCCGACAAGCAGCCAGTCGCGGCTGGCATCGTGCCAATGAACCAGCGTCGTCGGCGTGGCCGGTGTCACGCCGGCCAGCGGCGCCGCGTGATTCAGACCGAAGCCGCTCATCACCACGACGACGAGCGCTGCCAGCGAGGCCGGAGCCAGAATCCAGGCTAAAATGCGCGAGCGGGTGAGCATGTCCATAGCGGCATGCTGACGCCGCTGCATGACACGGGGATGACGCAGCCGGTTGACACCGGCTTCGGCGTCAGTCGCGACGCCAGCGCAACGACAGTCCGAGCGCCATCCAGCCGATGATGAAAGCCAGGCCGCCGAACGGCGTGATGATCCCGGTCCAGCGCGGCGCGCCCAAGGCGAGTGCGTAGATGCTGCCGCTGAACAACACGATGCCGAGAGCGAAGGCCATGATCGCCACCCGTCGACTGCGGCCCGCGCCCAGGCCTACCGCAAGAGCCAGCGCCAGCGCGTGCCAGACGTGATAGTTCACCGCCGTATGCCACAGCTCGAGGCTGTGTGCGTCGAGCACCTTCTGCAGCGCATGCGCACCGAAGGCACCGAGCAATACCGCGCTAGCGCCCGCCGTTCCAGCCAGCAGGGCGGTTCGGGTACTGACGAGCTGACGCATGATGAGCGGCCTTTCGAATGGATCAACGCCGACTCGGGGCCGGTGTCGTATGCTTGATGGGATGAACCGTCTGGATTCTCGCATGAAGCTCCTTCATCCCAAGCACCTCGCCCTGCTCTTCCTTCTGCTCGCGCTGGGGACGCTGGTGGGATGTCATCGCGACAAGAAGCTGCCGTTCCGGCTGACCGACGTCAGCGGCCACATGCCCGACCTCGATTTCAAGCTCACCGACGATCACGGCAAGCCGGTCACCGGCACGGATTATCGCGGCAAGGTCGTGGTGCTGTATTTCGGCTACACCCACTGCCCCGACGTCTGCCCGCTGACCATGGCGCAGTTGCACGTGGTGATGCAGCGGCTGGGGCCGCTGGCGGACAAGGCACGGATCTTGTTCGTCAGCGTCGATCCGACGCGCGACACGCCGCCCGTGATGCATGCCTACGTGAATGCGTTCGACCCACGCGCCGTCGGCCTGACCGGTGATCCGCGCGACATCGAAGCGCTGAGCAAGCGCTATCGCTCGGCGTATACGCGCGAGCCGGACGGCAAGGACGGCAATTACGAAGTCAGCCACAGCTCGGCCATGTACGTCTTCGACAGCAAGGGCGCGGCGCGCGTGCTGGCCACACCGGCCGACTCCCAGGATGATCTGGTGCACGATTTGCACCTGCTGCTCGACAACGGAAACCCATCATGAAGCCACAGGCACTGCTGTTTCTCGTGACCGGATTGCTGCTGACCGGCGCTGCCCAGGCCACTGAGGCCGAACACGTTCGAGCCAGCCACGCATGGCTGCGCGTGCTGCCGGGCGAGCTGCCCGCCGGCGCGTATGTCACGCTGGAAAATAGCGGCGATCAGCCGGTCGCCCTGAAAGGCGCCAGTAGCGACGCTTACGCCGACGTGATGTTGCACCAAAGTTCCAGCGAGGGCGGCATGAGCCGCATGGCCATGGTCGACTCGGTGACCGTACCGGCGCACGGCACAGCCACACTGGCGCCGGCCGGCTACCACCTCATGCTGATGAAGTCGACGCATCCGGTGAAGCCCGGCGACACGGTTCGCATGAACTTGAAATTCGCCGATGGCAGCACGCTGGTTACCGATTTCGTGGCCCGCCCCGCCAATGCGGTGGATGCCGGTAGCTAAAGCCTTCCGGATTACTTGTTCAATACGGTGCCGCTGGATGAGCGAACGATCGCCTGCCGAGGTACGCGGCGCGGCAGGCGGCCGTGGCGCGACAGCCACAGCCACTGTCGCAGGGCCATCAGCCCGCCGATGGATTCGATCAGCGCTGCCGGCACCCAGGTGATCACGCCGCCGATCAGCTGACCGGTCAGCACGTTGAAGGTAAACGCGCG
This sequence comes from Rhodanobacter sp. K2T2, assembly GCF_013408815.1. NCBI lineage: Bacteria > Pseudomonadati > Pseudomonadota > Gammaproteobacteria > Lysobacterales > Rhodanobacteraceae > Rhodanobacter > Rhodanobacter sp. K2T2. The sequence continues at coordinate 232,517 of NZ_JACCCA010000002.1, forward strand.
CCCGCAGATTTCGAAGATGGGATAAAGGTCGGTTTTCGAAAACGTGACGATGGCGCCGGCCAGAATCTGCGGCGTCATGGTGATCGCCGGCGACAGCACGCGCAGCCCGGCGATCATGCGGCCGGGCGGATGCGGCCGGTGGTCGAGCACCAGCGACCAGTAGGCGAAGCCGCTGATCAGCATCGTCCAGTTCATGAAACGGTACACGCGCCAGTCCAGCATGGCCGTGGTCTGCAGCGACGGGATCAGCCAGATCAGGATGAAGCCGATGAACATCACCGTCGCCACCGCTGGATTCAGCAGCACGCCCATCACCAAGCGCCACGGCCACGATCGCTGCAGCGGCCGCAGCACACGTACGCGAAACGCCAGCGGCAGACCGGCGCGCAGCACGCTGGCCGGATACGCCGTGACGATCAGCAGCGGCGCCAGATGATGCAGCAGCACCTGCTGGATGCGGTGCATGAAGAACTCGTGCTCGGCGTAATAGTCCAGATACGTCTGCAGCGACAGGTAGATGATCGCCATGCCGATCCAGAACACCAGCTGCCGGCTGAAGCTCACCGTCAGCCGACGGCTGCCGCGCACGTACAGCACGCAGGTGACGAGAAAAACCGCGAGAAAAACCCACGAAAACTCCCACGGCACCACCCATTTCAGCAGCGTGGCGATCACTCAAGCACCTGGCCCAAGGTCGGCGCCATCAGCGGCGCTCGCGACTGCGCCGGGATCGACGCCAGCCGTATAGCAGTCCAAACGCAATCACCAGTATCGGCACCAGCACGATATTGATGAACTTCAGGCGGAAGCCCAGCCGGTCGATCTCCGCGTTGAGCTGGTGCTGCACGTCGCGCAGCTCCTTGTTGATGGCCAGCTGACGCTGCCGGAACTGCTCGATCTCGCGCCGCTGCTCGGTACTGGCGGTGCTGGGCTGGCTGCTCTTGGCCGGCTGCAGCTCTTCCAGGCGGCGACGCGTCTCGGCCAGCTGCTGTTCCAGCTCGTGCTCTTTCTGCAGAAACTTCTGATCGGCCACGTTGCGCAGCGCCTGCACGCGGGTGAACGGCCGCTGCGAGGTCGAACGCCCGCGTATCGAAAGCAGCGCCGACGATCCGCTGAGATTGTCGACCAGGTTGGTGACGAAATCGCCGTTGTTGGCGAACACCCTCAGCATCGTTTGACCCAGAATATTCTGCGGCTCGACCCACAGCCGGTCGCTCAGCATGTCGGTATCGGCCACCAACACCACCTCGGCATTTGGCACGGACACCGAAAGATGCCCCGCCTTACCGGCGCGTTCGGGAAACGCCGAATCGAACGGGCCGCGCAGCCGCGCCGCCAGTACGTAGTGCGCATTGTCCGGCTTGTAGCCCTGCAGCAGCTGGGTCGGATCGTTGCTTGCCGCCATCACCCGCTGGGTCGACACCAGTTCGGCTTCGGCGCTGCTCTGGAACAGCGGAATCAGGCGCGTGCGCGCATTCGGCGCCAGATCGAAATGACCGGCATTGGATACGTTGATGCGCTGCAGGCTGGCGGTAATGACATCGTTGCGGTTGAGCTCCTGCGAGCCCAGCCCGAGCATGGCCGGATGATTGAAGCTATTGCCGCCCTGCTCGATCGACAGCATGCGCGCGCGGTCCAGCACGACCTTTGTCGGATCGAAAAGCACACCCCACGCAGCGAACAGGCGCGGCAGATCCGAGCTCTGATCGGGCTGGCCGCCGCCAACCAAGCTGGATGCATCGGTGCCGGTGTCAAGTTCGGCGTCAGGATCCACAAAAACCGCCAGATGCCCGCCGCGGAGCACGTACTGGTCGATCGCATACTGCGCGTCGGCCGACAGGTGGCGCGGCTGGATCAGCAGCAATACCTTGATCTTTTCATCGACCTGCTTAAGCTTGTCCGCATCCAGTCTTTTGACATCGAACAGCTGCCCGAGCTGCTGCAGCACCGCCCACGGCTGCTCGCCCAGTACGGGGTTACCGTCGATCGGCAGCAAGCTGATCACGCCGATCTCCGGCTTGCTGGTCTGGTTCAGCTCATACAGCAGCTTGGCCACGTCGTATTCGAGAAACGCCTCGCGGGCCGGATCGAAAAACGGGATCGACAACGCCCGCTCCACCGGCCGATCTTCGGTTGCATCGCCATCCGCTGCCGCGGCATCTGCAGGCGCGCCGTCGTTGGTGGCGGCCACCGCGGTGCCGGCGAGGCCGAAAAACATCCGCTCGCCGTTGGTGCCGCCGCTGGCCGCGGTGAGGCCACTGCCTTCCGCGCTGGCCTCGTCGTCGGAGTAAGGCACCGGGTCGACGATCTGCAGCTGTATACGCCCGTGCGAACGCGCCACCATTTCCTGCAGCATTTCGCTGACGCGCTGCTCGTAGCTGCGCAGCTGCGGCAGATCGCGTGCCGCGTGGTCGGAAAAATACAGGGTGATTTTCAGCGGGCGCTGCAGCGTATCGATGATGTGCAGCGTGCCAGGGGTGAGGGTGTACAGCTGGTCGGTGGTGAGATCGATGCGCGAGGCGCGCAGCCAGCGGCTGGTCGTGACGATCAGCGATGCAAAAATCAGCATCAGCACGATCAGCAGGCCGTACAACACGGTGCGCCGACTCGGCCGCGGCAGTGTCGAAAACGCATGGCGCAAACGCTGGCGAATGGAGGGCGATTCGACCATGGCTCAGCGCGTCCGCTTCAGGTCGAGCAGCAGCACGCCGGCGATCAGCCAGCCGATCATGCTGATCAGGAAATACAGCAGGTCGCGCACATCGAGCACGCCGCGCGAGATCGCATCGAAATGCTGCAGCATGCTCAGATGCGCGATGGCGTGCACCAGCTTGCGCGGCAGCGCGCCCTGAAAAAAGTCCAGCACCTGCGGCTGCCCGGCCAGTATCAACAGTACGCAGACCAGCGCGGTGAGGATGAACGCCACCACCTGGCTGCGCGTCAGCGCCGACAGGCAGGCGCCGATGGCAATGAAGGTACCAGCCATCAGCCAGCTGCCCAGATAGCCGGCGGCGATCACGCCGTTGTCGGGGGCGCCCAGATAATCGACGGTGATCCAGATCGGAAAAGTCAGCCCCAGCGCCAGCCCGATAAATAGCCACGCCGCCAGAAACTTGCCCAGCATGGCCTGCCACAATGTCAACGGCAGGGTCAGCAACAGCTCCAGCGTGCCGCCCTTGGCTTCCTCCGCCCACATGCGCATGGTGATCGCCGGTACCAGGATCAGGTATAGCCACGGATGCATCACAAAGAACGGCTGCAGATCGGCCTGTTCGCGCTCGTAGAAGTCGCCGGCGTAGAAGGTGAGCGTGCCCGCCAGCACCAGAAAAATCACCAGAAACACGTACGCTACGGGCGTGACGAAATAGCTGCGCAGCTCGCGCCGCATCACGGCGGTGATCGGACTCATGCGTTCACTCCGGCTACCGCGTCGCGTGCGCCGTCGGTTTCCTGCGTGGTGATCTGACGGAACACTTCATCCAGGCGGCCACGCTCCAGCTGGATCTCCGACACCTCCAGACCCTGCTCGCGCAGCAGCCTTTCCACCGGCTCCAGAATGCGTTCGCCGACTTTGGGAAACACCGTGATGCGCCCATCCAGCGGATCGACCTCGATCGAGGCCACCTGCGGCAGGCGGCCAAGCATTTCCTGCGACATGCCGCTGCCCGGTGCACTGAACGACACCGCGCCGTGATAGCGCGAGCGCTGCTCCAGCTCAGCCGGCGTGGCGTCAGCCAGCAGCTTGCCGCGGGCGATGATCACCACGCGATTGCACAGCGCATGCACTTCTTCCAGCAGATGCGTGGAAATCAGAATCGTGCGCTCGCGCGCCATCGTGTCGATCAGCTGACGCACCGCATGCTTCTGATTCGGGTCGAGGCCGTCGGTGGGCTCGTCCAGCATCAGCACCGGCGGATCGTGCAGGATCGCCTGGGCCAGACCCACGCGCCGCCGCAGGCCTTTGGACAACGTATCGATGCACAGCCCGAGTACGTCCTCCAACTGCAGCCGCTGCACTACCTCGTCAAACCGTCGGTACGCGGCATCCGCCTTCAGTCCGCGCATGCGCACGATGAACTGCAGGAACTCGCGCACCGTCATTTCGCCATAGCTTGGCGCACCTTCGGGCAGATAGCCGAGCGCGCGCTTGGCCTTCAGCGGCTCGCGAGCCACGTCGTAGCCGCACACGCGGGCGATGCCCGAGGTGGGAATCAGGAAGCCGGCAATCATGCGCATGGCGGTGGACTTGCCGGCGCCATTGGGACCGAGCAGGCCCAGCACCTGGCCGGGCTCGACGCGAATGCTCAGCGCATCGACGGCGGTCAAGTGGCCATAGCATCGGGTGAGCTGGTCGGTTTCGATCATATCCGCGAAAAAAGAGGTGCTAAGCGAATCATCGCATGCCCGTGATAACGATCAGCGGCGCGCCATGAGCCGCTTCAACGCCGCCGGATTCAATCATGGCCACGGCCATGTGGCGTAAGAGGCCTCAGCATCGGACCGCGTTGCCGGCGGCCAGCCAATCCCCGATAGGCCCGTCGATAAAAACAAAAGGCTCTCCCTGAGCGGAAGAGCCTTTCGATGATCGACCGCGGCGGCCTTACTTGCCGACGCTGGCTGCCTGCGCGGGAGCGGCGGCGGTGCCGGCAGCAGCCGGAGCGGCGGCAGCCGGGGAGTCGCTATCCGGCGACGGCGGCTGCATGCCGGCTTCCTGCTCCGGCGTCTGCTGCGGCGCGTTGGTCACCGGCAGGTAGACCTCGTACTTGGCATAGGTGGTGACGTTACCGCCGGCGTCCTTCACTTCAGGCGTGACCAGGATGTCGTACGAACGATTGACGACGTCGTCGAACTTGTAGCCGTGGGTCTGCGCGTACGCCTTCAGCATGTCGCGCACCTGCGGCACGCCAGCGAAGGTGCCGTTCCACACGCCCTTCAGCGCGGAGCCGCCGAACGCCAGTTCGGCGCGCACGTTGCCGTCGATCACGAGGCGACCGAAGCGGTCGCGGCTGCCGGGAGCGGCGTTGTCCGTAGCCGGCGCCGCGGCCGTGCTCGATGCGGCCGGCGCGTCCAGCGAAGGTGTCGTGGCGGCGGTGAGCTGCTGGCTCTGGCCGGCGACGGTCAGCGTACTGGAGTCGATCGCCATCGCAATGTCGAAGGTAAATGTCTCATCGCCGTAGTTGGTGGTGATCAGCACGCGCGGGCCGGTGACGTTGACGCCGAGCTTCTTGGCCGCGGCCTGAATCTGGCCGATGGCCTTCTTGGTGGCGTCATCCAGGCCGTCCAGACCGTCCTTGCGGGCAATCTGGGTGGAAACGAGCAGCACAGGCGCCTGTTGGGTCTGCGCAATGAACGGAATCAGCTTGCTGTAGTCGATGTTCGGCACCGCCGCCAGCACGTTCTGCAGGTTGTTCAGACTGAACTGGATGAACGAGTCGGGATCGCCGTGGATGTAGAGGTTGGCCATGCGGTTGATCAGGTTCCAACCGTACTTCACGTCGTACGACCACTTCACGTCGGTCAGCTGGCCACGGTTGCCCTGGCGGTGCAGATCGAGGGTGAAGTGCTTGTCCAGACCGCGCCAGCTGTTGTCGACGTTCCAGACAATGGACGCGTCCTTGGTGTTGCTGTCGATCTTGTCGAAGTTCGGGGTGGCACTGGCAATGGTCAGGCCGCCGTTGCCGACTTTCGGATCGGCGCTCTCCCAGCTGACTTCCGAACCGGGGCCATAGGCCTTGCCGGAGAACTTGAACTCCATCTGCGGATCGTAGGTGTGCAGCACCGAGTAATCCGGGAAGCGGTGGAAGTTGTCGAGCACGTCGTAGACCTGACGCATGTCCTTGCCGATAACCAGCGAGCGGTCGATATGACCACTGCCTGGCATGACCACCGCAGCCAGCACACCGAGTACGGCGACGATGACCAGGGCTACAAGAAATTCAAGGGCGCGCATCATTCCAGAGTTCTCCGAGCGTCTCTACGCCATACCTAACTAAAGAGGGGTTGCCGGCTGTAGCACCCGTTGGGCCACAGTGACGACGAGGTCCGGCACATGCCGAGCTTACGGATGTTACTTGCTCGCGCGCTTGAACGCCACGACGTTTTCCCGGGCTCGACGAAACGCGCAAACCCAGCTGCAGCGCCCGTGCCCACCTCGTCGACCCAGCGCAAATTTCGTCGCGTCGCAACAAAATCCCGGTCAAAAGCGGAGCTGTTCGCCGACGCAAAAACTTAGAGCCTGTTCAAACGTCTCCGCGTAGCCCGCGCCGGGAGCTGTTTGCACGCAGGCCAAGGAAGAACGAGGGAGTGGACGTCCGTCCACGACCGAGTCATGACGCCGGATGGCGGGCAAACAGCTCCCGGCGCGAGCTACGTGGAGACTTTGAACAGGCTCTTAGACGATGCCCAGTTCCAGCGCCTTCAGCACCGCGCGGGTGCGGTCGCGCACGCCCAGCTTTGAAAGGATGTTGGAGACGTGGTTCTTGACCGTGCCTTCGGCCACTTTCAGCGAGTTGGCGATTTCCTTGTTGCTGTAGCCACCGGACAGCAGGCGCAGAATCTCGGTCTCGCGCTCGGTCAGCGGATCGGGCTGCTCCAGGCTGGTGAACTGGTTATGCATGCGCGACACGCCGGCCATCAGCCGCTGCGTCACCATCGGCGCCACCAGCGAGCCGCCGCCGGCCACCGTGCGCACCGCCTCGACCAGTTGTTCCAGCGACACATCCTTCAGCAGATAACCGCGCGCGCCGGCCTTGAGCCCCTGCAGCACCAGCTGATCGTCGTCGAAGGTGGTCAGGATGATCGTGGGCGGCAGCTCGTTACGCGCCGACAGCGCCTGCAGCACCTCGAGCCCGCTCATATTGGGCATACGCAGATCCAGCAGTACCACGTCGGGCTTGATACGCGGAATATCCACTACCGCCTGGGCGCCGTCGGCGCACTCGGCAATCACCCGAATATCTTCGGAAAGATCGAGCAGCGAACGCACGCCTTGGCGCACCAGATTCTGGTCGTCGACGAGACAAACGGAAATCATCGCGAATCCTCGGACAAACGTTTCAGACAGTCATGAGCTCGGCGAACGCAGCCCGCCATACAACGAGTGGACCGATGCTCGATAGACGCAACGCGTGCGGCGACCCTGCCCCAGCCGACAGTACCCATTCTTGCACGACCACCGAGGCCGGCGGTCACGACACGCTCAACGCCGGCTGCTCGAAGCGGGTCGGCGCGTGCGCCAGCGCGCTGTGCTCGCCCAGCGGCAGCCGTATGGTCAGCGCGAAACCCTGGCTCATGCCGGTTTCCAGAGTCAGACTGCCGCCGAATTCGGCCAGCCTCTCGCGCATGCCCGAAAGGCCGTTGCCCGGCTCGATCTGCTCGGCGCCACGACCGTCGTCGCGCGCATGCAGCCCGAGCAAGCTAGCATCGGCGTAGGCAAAATTGAGCCACAGGTTGCGCGCGGCGGCGTGCTTGGCGGCATTGGTGATGATTTCCTGGGCACAGCGCAGCAGCACCTGCGCGCGCCGGGGGTCTTCCATGCTGAAACGCGGCGGCATGGCGACGTGGATACTCAGGCCCGGCACGCCGTCGGTGAGGCTGCGCAGCGCCTGGGTCAGATCGATGGCATCGTCCTGGCGCAGCTCGCTGACCGCCTCGCGCACGTCGGCCAGCAGATGCTTGGCCGTGCTCTGCGCCTTGCGTACATGCGCACCGGCCGCCTCGTTGCTGAGGTGGCTGGCCACTTCCAGATTCAGGCTCAGCGCGGTGAGGTGGTGCCCGATAAGATCGTGCAGGTCGCGGGCGATGCGCATGCGCTCGGCGATGCGGCTGGATTCGGCCAGCAGCGCGCGGGTGGCGCGCAGCTCGGAATTGAGCCGCCGCTGCACGTCGCGCTGCTCCGCCTGCTGGCTGGCCACGGTGGAAGTGACGAACACCAAGACCGAAATACCTAAATAGATGCTCGCCTGCAGCAGGCTCAGCGCGATGCTGTGGTCGTATTCGGGAAAGGTGACGAAGATCGCCACCAGGCTCAGCTGCTGCAGCACCAGCCAGGACACGCCCAGCCAGAACGGCAGCAGCCAGGGCAGCACCAGCGAGGCCACCACCATCAGCATCGCCGACAGGCCGCTGTGGCTGTACCAGCCCACCGCCACCGCCACCGCCGTCATCAGGGTCAGGCCGAGCAGTTTCAGCACGGGATGCCGACGCGAGCCGAGGTTGCTGGTGAGCAGCCAGTACATCAGCCCGAAGACGAGATAGCACAGTGTCCACAGCAGCAGCGCAAAATTCGGCCGCTGCAGCTGATTCAGCCGCTCGGTCGCCCAGTTCGTGATCAGCGGCGTACCCACCGACAGATAGGTAAAAAAACCCGCGTAGCGAAGCAGTCGGGTGTGGTTGAAAAGAGGCCAGCGCATGCCGGCATCATTGGACGTGATGCGGTTTTGCGCAATGCGCAAAAAGTCATGCCCGAGCACGTAAAATATCACCGCATCACGACGCGAGAAGCGCCCCCCTTGCCGGATCGCTGCCGCGGCGCGGGATGTAAGGCCCGCATCCGCATGCCATAATGGCGGCTTGCACGAGGCGCGGAACCGACCTCGTTATCGACCCCATCATTGCGGAGCAACGCATGGCTCTTGCCATCCGCGACGTGCACGAGCACGATCTGGACGCCGTACTGGCACTCAACAACACCGCCGGTCGCTCCATCCTCGCCCTGGACGCCAGCCGCCTGCGCTACTTCCACGATCACGCCGAATATTTCCGCGTGGCGGAGATCGACGGCAACCTGGCTGGCTTCGTTATCGCCCTGCGCGAAGGCGGTGATTACGAAAGCACCAACTACCGCTGGTTCGCCGCGCATTACCCGCAGTTCGTCTATATCGACCGCATCGTCATCGCCAACGCCTACCGTCGCCACGGCCTGGGCCGCATCTTCTATTCCGACGTCAACAGCTACGCCGAAGTGCGCGTGCCGCTGATGACCTGCGAAGTGTTTCTGGAGCCGCGCGACGACGTGGTCGTGCTGTTCCACGGCACCTACGGTTTTCAGGAAGTCGGCCAGCAGCGCATGGGCGAGGACGGTCCGCAGGTCAGCTTGCTGGCCAAGGACCTGCCCAGTTACACCTATGTGCGCGAAACCTGGCTCGACCACGGCGGCCTGCCCGACGTGCCGTGGCTGGCCGAAAGCCCGCGCCTGATGTCCCCCATCGATCTTTCACACCTTGCCAAATCATCGTCCGGAGAGCCCCGCTGATGAACGCCAAAGCGGAAACGTCCGACGCCTGCGACCTGCGTTTCGGTCAGGTCGGCATAGCCTGCGTGCGCGTGCGCCGCGTCGATGCGGCTGCCCTGTGCGAGGAGCTGGAGCGCCGAGTTCGGGCCGCGCCGGCGATGTTCGCGCGCGCCGCCGTGGTCCTTGACCTCAGCCACCTGCTCAATCTGCCCGACGACGGCGCTGTCGACGCCCTGCTCGAAGCCGTGCGCACTGCCGGCATGCTGCCGGTCGGCCTGGCTTACGGCACCAGCGAGACCGAAGCGCTGGCCAAACGCATGGGCCTGCCACTGATCGCCAAATTTCGCGCAGCCTACGAACCGGCCGCAGGCAGCCCGGCGCCGGCTGACGAGCCGGCACCCAGCGGCAAGGCGAAATCGCGAGAGTCCGCCCCGGCCGAACCGGATCTGCGCGAGCCGATTCTGTCGGCGTCGGCCGCCGGCACGTCGATCGGCGCCCAGCATCACCTGGGCGCGGTACGCTCCGGCCAGCAGATTTACGCGCGCGACCGCGACCTGATCGTCACCGGTGCGGTCGCCAACGGCGCCGAGGTCATCGCCGACGGCCATATCCACATCTACGGCAGTCTGCGCGGCCGCGCCATGGCCGGCGCGCAGGGCGACGAGAAAGCACGCATCTACATCTCGGACTTTCGTGCCGAGCTGGTGGCGATTGCCGGGCAATATCGGGTCTTTGAACAAATTCCTGACGACCTCAAGGGCCAGTCCGTGCAATGCTGGCTCGACGGTGAAAAGCTGCTGATCGCCAAACTGTGACAAACCGGGTGCGATGCCCCGACCGCAAACTAACGCCAACAACAAACTATAAAAATATTCCGGAGATGAGCCATTGACTGCTGAGATTATCGTCGTCACTTCCGGCAAAGGCGGCGTCGGCAAGACGACCACCAGCGCCTCCCTCGCCACCGGCCTGGCCATGGCGGGCAAGAAAGTCGCCGTCATCGACTTCGACGTCGGCCTGCGCAACCTCGACCTGATCATGGGCTGCGAGCGGCGCGTGGTGTACGACTTCGTCAACGTCGTGCACGGCGAAGCCACGCTCAAGCAGTCGCTGATCAAGGACAAGCGCCACGAAAACCTGTTCGTGCTGGCCGCCAGCCAGACCCGCGACAAGGACGCGCTGACCCAGGAAGGCGTCGAGAAGGTGCTCGAAGGCCTGTCCGAAGACGGCTTCGACTACGTCGTGTGCGACTCCCCGGCAGGCATCGAAAAGGGCGCGCATCTGGCGATGTATTTCGCCGATCACGCGGTGGTGGTGGTCAACCCGGAAGTATCCTCGGTGCGCGACTCCGACCGTATCCTCGGCCTGCTCGCCAGCAAGACGCGTCGTGCCGAGCGCGGCGAAAAGCCGGTGACCCAGCACCTGCTGCTGACCCGCTACAACCCGGCCCGCGTCGCCATCGGCGAGATGCTCAGCGTCAAGGACGTGGAGGAGATTCTCGGCATCAGCGTGGTCGGCGTGATTCCGGAATCGGAAAACGTGCTGACCGCGTCGAACAACGGCATTCCGGTGATCGTGGACTCCAACTCGCTGGCCGGCCAGGCCTATAGCGACACGGTAGCGCGCATCCTTGGCGAAGAGCGGCCGCTGCGCTTTATCGACGTGCCGAAGAAAGGCTTTCTCCAGCGCGTATTCGGAGGTTGATCACGATGGGCATTCTGGATTTCCTGAAGCGCAAGGGCGAACCCACCGCCAACGTGGCCCGCGAACGTCTGCGCATCATCGTGGCGCAGGAACGCTCCAACCGCGGTGCGCCCGACTATCTGCCGATGATGCGTAGCGAGCTGCTCGAGGTGATCAAGAAATACGTCCACGTCGATATCGAGGCGATCAGCATCAAGCTGGAGCAGGACAGCGGCCACGAAATTCTCGAGCTTTCCGTGGCGTTGCCGGACGGCAAGGCGCCGGCGAAGAGCGACACGGCGGCCGGCTGAACCCACGCGTTGCCGGAGCGCGGATATCCGGCCAGCGGTCTGATCTGAAAAACCTCATGCATCCTCAAATTCATGCCAGCCCGTCGACGGGCCAGCTGATCGAAGGCGATCCGGCCAATACTGTACTGCGGCTGGGTCAGCTTGGCTTCGACGCGCCCGCGGCCCTGCTCGCCAGCTTTGGCCTGACGCTTGAACGCGTGGCCGACGGCACGCCGATCCCCGGCAGCTTCTGGGGCGACGAGGAAGCCGGCATCATCGGCACCACGGTCTATGCCCGCGACGACACGCCAGTGCACTCGCTGCTGCACGAAGCGGGACATCTGATCGTCTTACCTCCCGAAAGACGTCCAGACGTCCATACCGACGCCACCGATTCGATCGAGGAAGAAGACGCCACCTGCTATCTGCAGATCGTGCTGGCCGACCGCCTGCCCGGCGTCGGGCGTGAACGACTGATGGCCGATATGGATGCATGGGGCTACTCATTCCGGCTGGGCTCGACGCGCGCGTGGTTCGAACACGATGCGGGCAACGCGCGCGATTTTCTCGCCGAACGCGGCCTACCCTGCTGAGCAACAGCCTCGGCAACCGTCGGAATACAAAAGGCGACCCGCGAGCTGCTAATGTTGGACGCTGATTTTGTCACTGCGCTGATTAGCGCATTTGTCCGGGGAAAGAAATGATGAACAGACTTTCGTACGCGCTCGTCGGCGCGCTTGCCGTCGCGGCCTTTGGAAATAGCGTCGCGGCAGCGCAGACCACGCCCGCCGCGGCATTGTCCTCGGCGGCCGCCGACCAGGCGTTCACTCGTCTGTCCGACAGCTATTTCGATAGTTACTACTTTCCCACCAACCCGACCATGGCCACCGCAGACGGCCTGCACGACTTCGACACCAAGCTGGAGGATTATTCGCGCGCTGGCGTCGACGCCAATATCAAAACGCTGCAGCAGTGGCAGGCGAAAGTGGCTGCGGTGGACGCCTCGAAACTCGGCGAGCGCGTGCGCGGCGACCGCGAGCTGGTGTTGAACAATATCCGCAGCACCCTGCTGACGCTGCGAACGATAAAACCGTGGCAGAAAAATCCGGACGTCTATTCCAGCGGCATCACCAATAGCGCCTTTACCCTGATGGAGCGCAAGTTCGCGTCACCGCAGACGCGCCTGCGCGATCTGGTGGCGCGTGAAAAGCTGATGCCGGCGGTACTCGCCGAAGCGCGAAAAAATCTGGACAACCCGCCGCCGATCTACACCCAGATCGCGCTGCAGCAGTTGCCCGGCCTGGTGCAGTTCTTCCAGAAAGACGTGCCATCGGCCTTCACCGACGTCAGCGACTCGGCGCTGAAAAAACAGTTCGCCGACAGCAATGCCGCAGTGATCCAGTCGCTGCAGGATTATCAAAGCTGGCTGAAGACCGACTTGCTGCCACGCTCGCACGGCGACTTCCGCATTGGCGCTGCGGCGTTCCGCGACAAGCTCAAGTACGACGAGATGGTCGACATCCCGTTGGATCAGCTACTCGCCATCGACATGGCCAATATGAAACAGAACCAGCAGGCGTTCGCCGACGTCGCCAAGCAGCTCGACCCCAGCAAGACGCCGCAGCAGGTGCTGGCCGAGCTGGGCTCGGACTATCCGGCCGCGGACAAGATCCTCGATACTTTCCGCGGCACGTTCGACAAGCTGATCGGCTTTATCGAGCTCAAGCAGATCATCACCATTCCCTCCGACGTGCGCCCGATCGTGGAGGAAACCCCGCCCTTCATGCGCGCGACGACCTTCGCCTCGATGGACACGCCCGGACCGTACGAAACCGTGGCCAAGGAAGCCTATTTCAACGTCACCCTGCCCGAGCCCGACTGGAGCGCGCAGCGTACGAAGGAGTTCATGGCGCAGTTCAGCTATCCGGTGATCTCTGCCGTCGCCACGCACGAGGCCTATCCGGGCCACTACATCCAGTTTCTGTGGATGCACAAGTTGGACGACCGCACGCGCAAGCTGCTGGGCGCCACCACCAACGTGGAAGGCTGGGCACATTACTGCGAACAGATGATGCTCGATGAAGGCCTGGCCGCGTATGTCTATCCGAACGACAAGCGTCAGCAGCTGCTGTTGCGCCTGGGCCAGTTGCAGGATGCGCTGCTGCGCAACGCCCGCTTCGTCGTCGGCATCAAGCTGCATACCGGCCAGATGACGATGGATCAGGCGGTCGATTTCTTCGTCAAGCAGGGCTACCAGTCGCGCGCCGTCGGCGAAGTGGAAACCAAGCGCGGTACCTCCGATCCGACGTATCTCTACTACACCCTGGGCAAGCTGCAGATCCTGAAGCTGCGCCAGGATGTAGCCGCCAAAGAAGGCAAGAACTTCAACCTGCAGCAGTTCCACGACCGCTTCATGCAGCAGGGTTTCGCGCCGATCGCCATCGTACGCGAGGCGATGCTGCACGACACGTCGCCGACGCTCTGACGTTCGCCATTGTGCCGGACGTAGGGCCGGACTTCCGCCCCGCGCGCCGGTCGCTTACATCGGCTCGGCGATTTCCGCCTGCAGGGTGACGCTGGCGTCCGCGGTCGCCAGCGGCGGTCCGGCCAAACGTCTGCTGATGCTTCCATACCACCACCACGACAGCATGCCGGCGACGCTCAGCGTCGATGCCCCCAAGGCCAGCGGCAGCATGCTGCCGGAGAGCATCGGCGAGAGCACGCCGGCTACAACGCTGCAAAGTATCAGGCTGGCAAAGGCCTGCACCGACGAAATGCCGCCGCGCTGGCTCGAAAAGCGGTCCAGCAACAGCAGGGTCAGGGTCGGAAACGCCAGCTGCACGCCGATGCCTTCCAGGGTCAGTGGCAGCATCGACCACGGCAGTTTTGGCGCAGGGAACACCAGCGCAAACGTGAGATGCAATGCGCACGCCGACAGCATCGCGGCATAGCCCAGGTTGACCGTAAAACGCGCGCTGCGCCGTTCGGCCATGCGCCCCGACAGCCAGGCGCCACCGACCAGCCCGAAGACCACCGGCATGAACAGCCAGGGGAATCCCGCCGCCGAAAGATGCAGCAGCTCGCGCACGATGCGCGGCGCCGACGAAATGTACAGAAACAGCGCGGCGAAATTGACCGAACTGGAAATCAGCAGCGGCCAGAACGCGCGATCGCGGCTGAAGGAGGCGTAGCCGGCCAGCAACGTCTTGGGCGAAAACGACGTGCGCCGCGAGGGCGGATGGGTCTCTTCCAGCAGCAGCAACAGCGCCAGCGACAGCAGCGCCGTAAACACGGTCAGCACCCAGAAGATGCCATGCCAGCCGTCGAAAGTCAGCAGCAGGGCGCCGATCATCGGCGCGATCACCGGCGCCACGCCGAAAATCATCATCACCCGCGACATCAGCCGCTGCGCGTCGGCGCCTTCGAGGCTGTCACGGATGAGCGCGCGTCCCACCACCAGTCCCGCGCCGGCGCACATGCCCTGCAGGCCGCGACAGGCCAGCAGCATGGGAAACGATGTGGACATCGCCGCGCCGGCCGAGGCGAACGCATACACCAGCATGCCGGTAGCGATCACCGGCTTGCGGCCGATCGCGTCGGAAATGGCGCCGTGAAACAGGCTCATCGACGCGTACATGACCAGATACACGCTGATCAGCTGCTGCAGCGCTGCATCATTCACCCGGAAATGCGCGCCGATCAGCGGAAAGGCCGGAAACACCGCGTCGATCGAGAATGGGCCGATCATCGACAGCGCGGCAAGCAGCCACGGCAGGCTACGTCGCACGGTGCGATGGGTAGAGTTCATGGCGAAAGGGGCCGCGCGCAGGGAAAGCAGCGCCCAGTATATCGAGCCCTGGCGGCCAACTCGCTTGACGAGGCGCTGCCCAAATCGACTAGGATAAGGAACGGATCAAGGCATCGATCCCGGGAGATGGCATACCTCCCGTTCTGGTCCGCCTCGGGCAGCGGCAGAACGAACCACCTCACGCCCGATCCTTGGCGAACAAGGGCAGCGACGAGGTTGATGATGCCTGCACCACCGGTTTCCGGCGGCGCAGGCGTGCCTGTGATCGCAGCAACCGGACACTTTGGCTTTTTTGTCAGGAGACGCGTCATGGGGTTCACCGGATTTGTTGCAGTCGGCGTGGGCGGCGCCCTCGGCTGCTGGCTGCGCTGGGTTCTGGGCAGCTTTCTCAATCAGCTATTCCCCACCTTGCCGCCCGGCACGCTGGCGGCGAATCTTATCGGCGCCCTGATCATGGGCTGCATGCTGGGCGTACTCGATCAATTCCAGGCGCTGCCAATCGCCGTGCGGCTGTTCGTGATGACCGGATTTCTGGGCGGCCTGACCACCTTTTCCACCTTTTCGGCCGAAGCCACGACGCTGCTGCTGCGCCAGCAGTATTTCTGGTTCGGCACCCACATCGCAGTACACCTGATCGGTTCGCTGAGCATGACCGTGCTGGGCCTCACGCTCACCCGCAGCCTGCTGCGTCATTGACCCCGGAGATCGCCACCATGAACCCGAAGCCGTTGCAGCAAGGCGTACACCTTTACTTCTACTGCCACGCGCACACCAGACACCGCGGCATGCTGCTGACCGAATGGCTGCTGGAACAGGCCAGGCAAAACAACCTGGGCGGCGGCTCGGTCTTCCGCGCCATCGCCGGCTTCGGCCGCAACGGCGTACTGCACGAGGAGCAGTTTTTCGAACTGGCCGACGACCTGCCGGTGAAAGTCGAATTTCTGCTCGGCGAGGCACAGGCCGACGCCCTGGTGCAGTTGGTCAGCGAGGCCGGTGTCGACGCGGTCTATGCGCGATCACCTGCAAGCTTTGCCATGCTCGGCAACACATAAGCGGCTCGACAGCACGCCCATTGTCTTGCCGTAACCTCCACCACCACACCCAGACTCCATTGAGGAACGCATGAGTCAGGACACCCTCAAAGAACGCGCCAGCGCCCTGCTCGAACTGGCCGATATCCGGCTCAACGGCAATCGCCCCACCGATCTGCGCGTCCACGACGAACGTCTCTACGCCCGCGTGTTCGCGCACGGATCGCTGGGACTGGGCGAGTCGTACATGGACGGCTGGTGGGATGCCGATGATCTGCCGGCGCTCTGCACCCGCCTGCTGACGGCCGGGCTGGATCAGGAACTCAAGACACTCGACACCCTGCTGGCACATCTGAAGGCACGCTTCCTCAATCTGCAGCGCGGCGAGCGCGCGTTCGAGGTCGGCAAGGTGCACTACGACCTCGGCAACGATCTGTTCCACGCCATGCTGGGCAAGCGGATGGTCTACTCCTGCGGCTACTGGGCGGCCAGCGACAATCTCGATGACGCGCAGGCCGCCAAGCTCGACCTGATCTGCCGCAAGCTGCAGCTCAAGCCAGGCCAATGCGTACTCGACATCGGCTGCGGCTGGGGTGAGGCACTGAAGTACGCCGCGGAGCATTACGGCGTCGCTGGCGTCGGCGTCACCATTTCGCAGGAACAGGCCGAGTACGCGCGCCAGCTGTGTGCCGGCCTGCCGGTGGAGATTCGCCTGCAGGACTACCGCCAGGTCGACGAACGCTACGACGCGGTGTACTCGATCGGCATGTTCGAACACGTCGGCCGCCGAAACTACCGCACCTACTTCGAGACCGTGCGCCGCTGCCTGAAAGACGATGGCCTGTCGTTGCTGCACACCATCGGCAGCAACGGCGCGCCGGCACAAACCGATCCGTGGATCGAAAAATACATTTTTCCCAATTCGATGATTCCGGCCGCCAGCGAAGTCAGCGCCGCGCTGGAGGATCTTTTCGTCGTCGAGGACTGGCACAACTTCGGCACCGATTACGACCGCACACTGACGGCCTGGCGCGACAATATCGAAGTCGCGTGGCCCACCCTGCCGACCAGCTACGACGAACGCTTCCGCCGCATGTGGCGCTATTACCTGGCCGTATCCGCCGCGGTATTCCGCAGCCGCCGCGATCAGCTGTGGCAACTCACGCTGAGCCCGCACGGGGTGGTCGGTGGCTATCGGGTACCGCGCTGAAAGACTGTGCGCGTGACTTGAGGCACATCCGGGCGTGCACTCAATCACCTAACCTCGTGTCGTCATCGGGACAGGGAGGAGGCGGACGTGGCATCAGACAAGCGCATCGCGCGGGCCGCGGGCCTGCTGTACCTGATTGTTGTGATAGCCGGCATGTTCAGCCTGGTCTATGTGCCCTCGCATATCGACACGCATACCGATGCGCAGACTACGGCCGCCCACATCACTGCCTCGGCATCGCTGTTTCGCTGGGGCGCGCTGAGCGAGTTGCTCATGGTGCTGGCGTTCCTGCTGCTGCCCTTTGCCCTTTACCGACTGCTGCATTCGGTGAACAGAAACGCCGCGGTAATGATGGTGGTACTGGTTGCCGTGAGCGTGCCGATCTCGATCATCAATGTGATGCACAAGCTGGATGTCCTGTCGCTGCTCGGCGGCGGTGCGATGTCGCAGATACTCTCCGGCGAGCAGTTGAATGCGGCCGTGATGATGCATCTCCTGGCCTACCGCAACGGCATGCTCGTCTCTGAAATTTTCTCGGGGCTATGGCTGCTGCCATTCGGTTATCTGGTCTTCCGCTCGACCTTTCTTCCACGGACTCTCGGTGCATTGCTGATACTGGGCGGCGTCGGCTACCTCATCGACTTCTGCGCAAGCCTTCTGCTGCCCGGCTACGGCAAAACCACGCTCGCCGATTTCATCCTGATCCCGGCGAGCGTCGGAGAAATCGGTATCTGCCTGTGGCTGATCATCATCGGCACCAAGCAGCGAGCACGCCAGCAGATCTATCCGGTCACGAGCCAACAACGGAGAAGCGCATGAATCGTCGCGCAGGCAGCGGCACACTGGAAGATTTTCAGGTGCCGGTAAAAGTGAAGCTCTCCGCACTGTGGACGGCCGTGATGTTCTGCTACGTATACGGCGACTATTTCGGCCTTTACGTACCGGGACAGCTGCAAGGCATGCTGGCGGGAAAGATGGTGCCGCTCGGTCCAACGACGCAGGGCGTGCTGCTTGGAACCAGCATCATGCTGGCCATACCTGGCGTGATGGTGTTCCTGTCGCTGGCGTTGAAGCCCGCCGTGAGTCGCTGGGCCAATCTCGCCATGGGTACGCTCTATACGCTCATCATGCTCGCTACGATGCCCGGCGCCTGGACGTTTTATATTTTCTTCGGCGTCGTCGAGGTGATGCTCACCACGCTGGTCGTCTGGCACGCGTGGCGCTGGCCTCGACAGATCCCGAAGTTCTCGCCATCAGGGGATTGAGTTCGCCCACTGCTTGCAACGACACTGCAGGCATGAAGATTACCCTTTCAGCCCGCCTGCTCACCGCCCTTGTCACGACGCTTTTCAGCATTCCGGCTTTTGCGCGGCCGGTGCTGTGGGAAGTGAAAAGCGCGCAGGCCACAGTCTATCTTTTCGGCACCGTGCACCTGCTGCCGACCGATACCGACTGGCACTACCCCGCGCTGGATAAGGCGCTGGCCGCCAGCGACTCGCTCACTATCGAGCTGACCGACGACGATCAGGCGCATATGCAGGCGCTGGTGATGCAGTACGGCATCGACCCGTCGCACCCTCTGTCGGATCAGCTGACCGCAGCCGAAAACGCCACCCTGGCGAAAGCCGCGCAGACCGCCGATATACCCGGCGGGGAACAGACCCTGAACATCATGCGGCCGTGGCTGGCCGCGCTCACGCTCACCGTCGCGCCGCTGATCAAGGCCGGCCTCGATCCGGCGCACGGCGTGGACAAGCTGCTGCAGGCCGAGATGATCAAGGCCGGCAAGCCGGTCAACGGACTGGAAACTTCCGAGCAGCAGATCGGCTTTCTGGCCAACCTGCCGCAGCCGCTGCAGCTGGATTTTCTGCGCGACACGCTGCACGACGTCGACAAGGACAGCAGCGAACTGACCGGCCTGGTAACCGCTTGGAAAAACGGCGACACCGATGCCATCGCCCACTTCGAAGACGACGACGTGCGCAAGGAATCGCCCGATCTTTACAAGACGCTGATCGTCGATCGCAACAAAGCCTGGGCCACGAAAATCGCGGCGCTGCTGCAGCACCCCGGCACCGTATTCGTTGCCGTCGGCGCCGCCCATCTGGCCGGCCCGGACAGCGTGCAGGTGCAGCTGAAGTCGCTGGGCATTACCACCGAGCGTGAGTAGAGAAATGTCGACGGGCCGGCTGCTCCTATGCCGCTGCGTGGCCTTCAGCAGCCTGCTCGCCGCATCGATTTCCGCTTCGGAGCCGCCCCACCCTGCGCGCGACGTCGAAAAAATGCAGTTGATAGAGATCAACAACGGCCTCAACGCGATCGATATCGAGGGCGACGACAGTAGTGGGCTGGTGTTTCAGGCGCATCGTGAAAATTACAACGCACACAGTTTTGAACACGTCACCTTCTATCATCGGGAAACCAGCGCCGAAAACCCCTCGATAAACTCCGACAAGCCCGTATGGAGCGTCATTCCATTCTTCTCGGGAGAGCTCAAGGAGAAAGACTCGCTGGAGACCGTGCAAGGAGCCGATTGCAGGCTCCGCGACTGGGTTGTGCTACGAAAGCGCGGGGAGAAGCGGGCACCGCTCACCGTGATCGTCGCGGACCGGGATTTCGGCAAAACGTACGTCGACAAGAGACTCGTCACTTTTTCGGTCTATCGACTGGTAAGCAATCGAGACGAGTCGCCGGGGTTCCCGGCCCTGTATTTCTCGCAGGTGGATCAGTTCCAGAGCAAGCAGACCTATTGCGATGCCGACGTCGCCCTCCGCCATGAGCTAGGCCTGAAACTGAAATTTCCTCTCGAAAGGAACGGCATCGACGAGTGATCCGTTACCCGCCCACCCCCACTTTCTGGCACCATCGTCCGGCTGATCGCGCCATTCGCGCGCCACTGATTGATGGCATCACATGAACCTGCAAGCCAATTACGAACAGATCCCCCTCAAGGAATACGCCGAGCGGGCCTACCTCGACTATTCCATGTACGTGGTGCTGGACCGCGCCCTGCCCTTCGTCGGCGACGGCCTGAAACCGGTACAGCGGCGCATCATCTACGCGATGAGCGAGCTCGGCCTGGCGGCCACCGCCAAGCCGAAGAAATCCGCGCGCACCATCGGCGACGTGATCGGTAAATTCCATCCGCACGGCGACAGCTCCTGCTACGAAGCGATGGTGTTGATGGCCCAGCCGTTCTCGTATCGCTATCCGCTGGTCGACGGCCAGGGCAACTTCGGCTCGCCGGACGATCCGAAAAGCTTCGCCGCGATGCGCTATACCGAATCGCGCCTGAGCCCGATTGCCGAGGCGCTGCTGGGCGAACTGGGCCAGGGTACGGTCGACTGGGTCCCGAACTTCGACGGCACCATGGAGGAACCCAGCTGGCTCCCCTCGCGC
This sequence comes from Rhodanobacter sp. K2T2, assembly GCF_013408815.1. NCBI lineage: Bacteria > Pseudomonadati > Pseudomonadota > Gammaproteobacteria > Lysobacterales > Rhodanobacteraceae > Rhodanobacter > Rhodanobacter sp. K2T2. Next base: position 253,170 of record NZ_JACCCA010000002.1, read on the forward strand.
GTGCCGCACGTGCTGCTCAACGGCTCGATGGGCATTGCCGTGGGCATGGCCACCGACATCCCGCCGCACAATCTGCGCGAGCTGGCCAGCGCCTGCATCCGCCTGCTGGACGACCCGGACGCCACCGTGGCCGACCTGTTCGAGCACGTGCGCGGCCCGGACTACCCGACCGAGGCGGAGATCATCACCCCGCGCGCCGACCTGCTGACGATGTACCAGACCGGCGGCGGCTCGGTGCGCGCCCGCGCGGTGTACCAGCGCGAGGAGGGCAACGTCGTCATCACCGCGCTGCCGCACCAGGTCAGCCCGTCGAAGATCCTCGAGCAGATCGCCGCACAGATGCGCGCCAAAAAGCTGCCGATGATCGAGGATCTGCGCGACGAGTCCGATCATGAAAACCCGACACGCTTGGTGATCGTGCCACGCTCCAATCGCGTCGATGCCGACGAGATGATGCAGCACCTGTTCGCCACCACCGATCTGGAAAAGAGCTTCCGCGTCAATCTCAACATGATCGGCCTGGACGGTCGTCCGCAGGTCAAGGACCTCAAGCGCATCCTCAGCGAGTGGCTGGTGTTCCGCACCAGTACGGTCACGCGCCGGCTCGAGCATCGGCTGGCCAAGGTCGAGCGCCGCCTGCACCTGCTGGAAGGCCTGCGCATCGCCTACCTCAACCTCGATGAAGTGATACGCATCGTGCGCACCGAGGACGAGCCCAAAGACGTGCTGATGGCGCGCTTCAAGCTCAGCGAGGAGCAGACCGACTACATTCTCGAAACCCGCCTGCGCCAGCTGGCCCGGCTCGAGGAGATGAAGATCACCGCCGAGCGCGACCAGCTCGAAGAGGAGCGCGCCAAAATCAACGTGCTGCTGAAGTCCCCAGCCAAACTCAAGAGCCTGATCAAGGACGAGCTGCGCGCCGACGCCGCCAAGTTCGGCGACGACCGCCGCTCGCCGCTGGTACAGCGCGGCGCCGCCCAGGCGCTGGACGAAAGCGCGCTGGTGGTCAGCGAACCGGTCACGGTGGTGCTGAGCCAGAAAGGCTGGGCGCGTGCCGCCAAGGGCCACGACATCGATGCCGAGGGCTTGAACTATCGCGACGGTGACGGCCTGCTGGCCTTCGTCAAGGCACGCACCACGCAGCAGGTGGCGTTTATCGACTCCACCGGCCGCAGCTATTCCACGCCGGCGCACACGCTGCCGTCGGCACGCGGCAACGGCGAACCGCTGACCGGGCGCTTCAGCCCGGCCGGCGGCGCCAGCTTCGACGCGGTGATTGCCGGCGACAACGACACCCGCCTGATCATCGCCAGCGATTTCGGCTACGGTTTCGTCACCCGCTTCGAATCGCTCACCGGCCGCAACAAGGCCGGCAAGCAGATCATCAGCCTGACCGACAAGGCCAAGGTACTAGCACCGCAAATCAGCGCCGACCCCGCGCGCGATCGCGTCGTCGTGGTGACCACCGAAGGGCATCTGCTGATGTTCTCGGTCGCCGAGCTGCCCGAGCTGGACAAGGGCAAGGGCAACAAGCTGATCGAAATCCCCAAGGCCAAGCTGACCTCCGGCGACGAGCGTGTGGCCGGTGTGGCCGTGGTCGGCGAGGGCAAGGGTGAGATCACCCTTTACGCCGGTCAGCGTAAACTCACGCTCAAGTGGTCGGATCTGGTCGAGTACGGCGGCAATCGCGCCACGCGTGGCGCCCTATTGCCGCGCGGGCTGCGTCGGGTCGAGCGGATCGAGACCACGGGTTAAGCGACAGCGGACGGAACAGCGGCAGGAACTTCCTGCCGCGCCGCGCTTTCCAACATAGATGTGTACACGTTTAGCCAGCCGGCGCGTTGTACCCGTCATGCCCCCGGAGCTCGTATGAACGTCAAGCCATTATTCCTAGCCTCGGCCATCGGCCTGCTGGCCAGCTCCGCCTGGGCACAATCGTCCACCCAGCCGCTCAACCTGAAGCTACCCGCCAATCTGCCCGCCTCCAGCAGCACCGCTGCAGCGCCCGTCTCCAGCGCCTCCTCGGCATCCAGGCCCGCGCCGTCCAACGTGTCGGCTGCGGCCACTGCCGGCCGCAACGGCAGCGCAAACAGCGTTTCCGCCGCGAACAACCCGCCCATCAGCACCACACCCGGCGTCTACTACGGCGACACCAGCGGTCGTCTGGGCGACAACGACACGGCCGACAGCCAGCGTTGCGACGACTCCAAGTACGACAAGGCGCAGGTTCACGGCTCTGTAAGCACCGGTATTGCCAGCGGCAGCCATATGGGCACCAGTACCTACGAAGGCGGCACAATCAACGTGACCAAGGCCTTTGGCGACTGCGACCACCCGTCCGGCGGCGTCAGCTTCTCGATCAGCGTGGATCAGAGCCACTTCAGCGGCGGGCGCTACGGGAACTACCGCGGCTACTGATCAGGCTGGATCCTCAAGACGGCACGTTTACAGCCGGGTGAACGACCACGACTGCATGCGACCGTCGCGATACGGCATCACGCCGTGGAACGGCCGTGGATCTTCGTCGAATACCAGCGGCAGAAAATGCCGGTCGCCCTCCCACATCGGTAGCGACATCAGTCGATCGCGCGCCACCCATTCCAGCGTGCCTTCGGCATTGCTTTCGAACGCGGTACCGGCATAGCCGTCGATCAGAAAAATAAAACCCAGCCAGTCCTCGCCGTTCTTGCCGAAGCCCGGCCAGTTGAGCGTGCCGCGTAACTGCATCGATTCGCAGGTGATACCGGCCTCCTCGAAAATCTCGCGACGCATGCAGGCGGCGATGTCCTCGCCCGCCTCCATTTTCCCGCCGAGGCCGTTGTATTTGCCCAGATGCTGATCGTCCGGCCGCGCGTTGCGGTGGATCATCAGCACCTCGCGGCGATCCGGCGAGAGCACGTAGCCCAGCGTGGCCACGATCGGGGTGTAAGGCATAGGCAGCGTCATCGGTAAAACGCCGAGTTTAGCGGCTCGCTGGGCGCCACGCTGCAGCCTGCGCTGAATGACCCGCGCTGGCAGACTTGCACAGACCCGGCCGGCCGGCGACCATCGGAGGATGCACGCTCTTTTCTCGACTTTTTTTGCCAAAATGCCAGCCTGCCGTCCCGTGCTGCGCTGGGCACTGTCATCCCTGCTGCTGGCAAACCTGCTCGGCTGCACCTCGCCGGCACAGGCCGTCGACAGCGGCGAACTGGCGTTCGACGGGCAGACCTATCGCGTCGTGCACATCGACCTGAAACGCGAAAAGCTGAGCCTGCACTGGCGCGACCCGCAAACCGCGCAGCCCTTCGGCAGCATCGAAGCACTGCGCCAGTGGGGCGAGGCGCACGGGCAGCGGCTGCTGTTCGCCGCCAACGCCGGCATTTACGACAGGCAGTCGGCCCCCCTCGGGCTGTACGTGGAAAACGGCAAGACGGTGGTACCGCTGAATCTCAATCACGGCAACCCCGCGTCGGGCAATTTTTCGCTGCTGCCCAATGGCGTGTTCGCGATCTACCCCGACGGCCATGCGGCCGTGCGCACCAGCAGCGACTTCAAGGCCGATGCGCAGCCAGTGCAGTGGGCCAGCCAGTCCGGGCCCATGCTGCTGATCGACGGCAAGCTCAACGAGCAGTTCATCGACGCCTCCGACAGCATGAAGTGGCGCAGCGGCGTCTGCGTCAAAACCTCCAACGAAGTGGTTTTCGCGGTGAGCGAAACGCCGGTGAACTTCCACACGTTTGGACGTCTATTTCGCGACGAATTGGGCTGCCGCGACGCGCTATACCTGGATGGCAGCATTTCGCAGATCTACGTCGACGGCGACGGTTACGCCGGCGCGCCGAACATCATGGTCAAGCCATACGCAGGCATCTTCGCCGTGTTTGTCGCGCAATGAGGTCGCTGCCCAGACACATCGTGCGCAGCCTGCTGGTCGCGATCGTCGTCCTGCTGCTGCTCGCCGGTGTCGGCGGCGGCTGGCTGCTGGCCGGCAGCCGCGCGCGGCTGGATGGCAACCGATCCTTTGCCGGCCTTGGCGCCAAGGTAAGCATCGGCCGCGATGCACTGGGCACCGTCACCATCGACGGCGCCGACCGCGACGACGTCAGCTTTGCGCTGGGTTATGTGCATGCGCAGGAGCGCTTCTTCGAGATGGATCTGATGCGCCGCCTGCCCGCCGGCGAGCTGGCCGAGCTGGTCGGGCAAGCCGCACTTCCCACCGACCTCAATCATCGCCGCCATCGCCTGCGCTCCGTGGTCGAGGCCGCCTATGCCCAGCTGCCGCTGGAACAGAAGCATCAGCTCGACCGCTACCGCGACGGCGTCAACGCCGGCCTCGCCGACCTGCGCGTGCGGCCGTGGGAATACCTGCTGCTGAAAAGCCAGCCGCAGCCGTGGCGCTCGGAAGACAGCGCGCTGGTGATCGCCGCGATGTACCTGGATTTGAACGGCGACGGCCGCAACGAGCGCGAACTGCGGCTGGCGCAGATGCGCGCGGTACTGCCCGGTCCACTGGTGGATTTTCTGCTCGCGCCCGATCCCGACTGGGAAGCACCGCTCGACAATCAGCTGTCGCCGCGCACCGCCATTCCAGCCGCCGATGTGTTCGATCTCAATCATCTTGCCACCGTCGCGACGCCTGCCCATCTCACAGCCGCCGTGCTGCCGGCGCTCGACGCACCGCGCCCGGGCAGCAACAGCTTCGCCGTGGCCGGCTCGCTCACCGATACCGGCGCCGCGATGGTCGCCAACGACATGCATCTGGGCCTGCGCGTGCCGAATATCTGGTTTCGCGCACGCCTGCGCTATCCGGATGCCGGCGCGCCCAACGGCGAACGCGATATCAACGGCGTCACCCTGCCCGGCACGCCGGCCATGATCGTCGGCTCCAACGGCCAGATCGCCTGGGGTTTCACCAACAGCTACGGCGACTGGCTGGACTGGGTCCGCGTGCAGCGCGATCACGCCGACCCGACCCGCTACAAGGTGCCCGAAGGCTGGGCCAACATCGACGCGCACGACGAACCCATTCACGTCAAAGGCCAGCCCGACACCGTGCTGAAGGTCGAGGACACCCGCTGGGGGCCGATCATGGCCAGCGACGTCGACGGCACGCCGCTGGCCCTGGCGTGGATCGCCGACCAACCCCGCGGCTACAACGTCAGGCTGATGCAGCTGGAACAGACCAACAACGCACACACCGCGTTGGATCTCGCGCCGCAGTTCGGCATGCCGCCGCAGAATTTCGTGGTGGCCGACAGCACCGGGCATATCGGCTGGACGCTGGCCGGCAACAGCATTCCGCTACGCGCCAATATCGATCCCCTGCTGCCGTCGGACTGGTCCAGGCCCGGCAGCGGCTGGCAGGGCTGGGCCGCACCGTCGCAATATCCGCGCATCGAAGATCCTGCCGACGCGCGGCTGTGGACGGCCAACAATCGCACCGTCGGCAGCGATGCCCTGGCGATGCTCGGCAACGGCGGCCACGATCTGGGCGCACGCGCGCAGCAGATCCGCGACGACCTGCGCGCGCAGAATCGATTCGCGCTGAACAACCTGCTCGACGTGCAGCTGGACGACCGCGCCGTGCTGCTCACGCGCTGGCAGCAGTTGCTGCAGAAGACCCTGGTCGATACGCAGGACCCTTCGCTGCAAATGCTGCGCCAGCTCACCGCCAGCTGGCGCGACCGTGCCGACGTCGACAGCGTCGACTATCGCCTCGTGCGCGCCTTCCGTACGCAGGTCACCGAAGCGGTGCTGGCGCCCTTCGTCGCGCGGATAAAGACACACTATCCCGACTTCGCCTGGCCAGCCGAAAACGCGGCCGAGGGCGCGGTCTGGAATCTGATCACTACGCAGCCGGACAATCTGCTCGATCCGCAGTACCGCGACTGGCACGCGCTGCTTATCGCAGCGGCAGCGCACGTCGCCAATGAACTCGGCCAACAACCCGGCGGTCTCGCCGCCCGCACCTGGGGCGAACGGAATCGCAGCGACATCCGGCACCCGCTGTCCGTCGCGCTGCCCCAATGGCTGGCGCGGCGGCTCGACATGCCCGACCAGCCGCTGCCCGGCGACAACAACATGCCGCGGGTGGCCGCCCCCGGCTTCGGCGCCTCCGAACGTTTCGACGTGGCGCCGGGCCACGAAGCCCAGGGCATTCTCGACATGCCCGGCGGCCAGAGCGACAACCCGCTATCGCCTTTTTACGGCGCCGGCCACGAAGACTGGGTCAACGGCAAACCGACGCCGCTGCTTCCTGGCCCGACGCAGCACAACCTGGTGCTCGAACCGGCCGGTAACGGATGATGGAGTGACAGCATCCGTCGTCTTTTGGCCGATCGCCGACATGAAATAGACAGACGGCAACAGCAAACTTCTCGGGGGAGAAAACCATGCTTATCGCATCGCTATGTTTGGTAGACGCGTTTGCCGCCGCGTCCGTTGCGCCGGCGGCAGCGTGCGAAAGGCTTAAACGAAACAGATTCATACAAACGCCCACCGCGCCATACGCGCATCGTGCATGCCACATTGGCATATATTTACGTTCGACTGCGGCAGCATTTGACGTCGACGGCATACAGGGAGGACACGCGTGATGAGGATTTTGCGTATTTGCTGTCTCGGCATCGGTGTTTTACTCGCCAACCACGCCTGGGCCGACGGCTGCCAGCTGAAGGACTATGGCACGCTCTCCGTGGAAATGGCCGGCGAAAAAGCCACCACCATGGTGAAGATCAACGGAACCGATACGCGATTCATTCTCGACACCGGCGCCTTCTTCAACATCATGTCCAGTGCCAACGCATCGTCGCTGGGGCTAAGGATGTTCCCTGCGCCTTTTGGCCTACGCATCGGTGGCGTTGGCGGATCGGCGGATGCGCAGGTAACGCATGTCAAAGATTTTGGCATCCTCAACGCCACGCTCAAGAATATCGATTTCATCGTCGGCGGCACCGATATTGGCCACGGACTGCTGGGTGCTAACCTGCTCGATGCGGCCGATCTGGAACTCGACCTGGCGCACGGCAAGATGACCCTGTTCAGCGCGGAACACTGCTCCAAGCAGCCGCTGGCGTACTGGGTCAAGAATGGTCAGTACGAGGTCGCCGACATCGATTCCGTTGGCAGCCGGGGCGATCGACGCACGTTTCTCAAGGTGACGATAAACGGCCGCGAGGTGCGGGCGCTGCTGGACTCCGGCGCGGCCGCCACCGTGCTCAGTCGCCCGGCCGCCGAGCGAATCGGCATCGACCTCAGCGCGCCCGACGTCAAGGCGAGTGGTACTAGCTACGGCATTGGCGCGCACCAGGTCAAGACATGGACGGTGCGCATCGACAAATTCTCGGTCGGTACCGAAACCATTCAGCACAGCCAGATGCAGGTTATCGACGGGCGGCTCGGGGACGGTACCGATATGCTGCTTGGCGTGGATTTTATTCTCGCCCACCACATGTTTATCGCCAACAGCCAGTCAAAAGCCTACTTCACCTATAACGGCGGGCGCGTGTTCTCCTTTGCCGAGGCACCCAGCGACGGCAACAAAGCCGATGCCGGCCAAACGGCCGGCGACAAAGACGCCACGCCGAAAACGGCGTCCGACTTTGCCCTGCGCGGCGAAGCGAACCTTTCTCGCGGCGAATCCGGCGCTGCCGTCGCCGATCTGGATGCCGCAATCACCATGGCGCCCGATCAGCCCGCCTACTATTTAGCACGTTCGCGCGCCCATATGGCCAACAAGCAGCCCGATGCAGCGCTCGCCGATCTGGACAAGACGCTGAGCCTCGACCCAAAAAATGCTGACGCGCTTCTGCTGCGCGCCGAGCTCCGCCTCGTGCACAAGGACCGCACCGGCGCACTGGCCGACGTCACGGCAGCAAGCGCGCTTGCGCCGGCCGGGTCCCCGCAATCGCGGACCATCGCACGCCTCTACGTCACACTGGGGCAACCCACATCGGCGCTGCCGCTGCTCGACGACTGGATACGCCTGCACAATCGCGATGCCATGCTCGGCTCCGCGCTCAACGAGCGATGCTGGGCGCGCGGACTGAGCAACCAGATGCTCGACGATGCCTTGGACGATTGCCGCAAGGCGATCAAACGCGATGGCGAAAACCCGGCTTATCTCGACAGCCTCGGCCTCATACAGCTGCGGCTGGGACACTATCCGGACGCCATCAAAGCCTACGAGCAAGCCGTACTGCAAATGCCGAAAAACGCGTGGTCGCGCTACGGCCTCGGCCTGGCAAAAATCCGCAGCGGCCAAACCGAGGCCGGCAACGCCGACCTCGCCGCCGCGCGCGCGCTCGATCCGGAAATCGAGGCACGTGCCAACAAATATGGATTGACGGTGGCGCGGCCATAAGCCCCGAAGTTATGCGGTGTAGCGAAAGTAACGTTCCGGTTGTTGAAATCGAGCCGTCCCCGAAAAAGAATCCGGCGTCAGATCAAACAGACCAGCAGATGGAAGCTTTTCTGCGCAAAAAGCTTTTAGTGCTCTTGTCTTGCAAGACCGAAAGTCTCGTCAACTCTTTGCGACCATGTTTTCGATAAACGAGGGCGCCATTCGCAAACCGAACGGTAGCCAGCGGACGGCGCCGGGATGCACCTCGGATTTCCCATTCGCGACAGCAGTCAGCGCCAACTCGGCAACGCTGGTTGCCGACACCTTTGTTCCGGACCGATGAGCAACCGCTGGCGTATCCACCAGCGGCGGAAGCACTTCGGTCACCGTCACGCCGTGGCCTGCCAGCTGCCGGCGCAGAGCCTTGGCAAATCCACGAAGACCAAACTTGGCAGCAGAATAGACCGGTCCGCGGGTCGACGCTGCCATCGCGTAGCCGGACGTGACCACCACGATGGCGGACGGTGATGCCCGCCTTACCGCAGGCAAGAACGTCGCCATCCATTCAATAGCACCGGCAAGGTTGCTGCGTATTTCTTCTGTCGGGTCCTGATCGGTGATGTCGTCGCGAGTAAAGTCCAGTTCGCGCATTCCACCAGCGTTACTGATCAGCATGTCGATCTCGGGGTGACGCCTTACGACGTCATCGGCAAAGGCGCGTATGGCGGCGGTGTCGCTTACGTCGCAAATACCCGTCTTTACGCCAGGAAAATCCTGTGCAAGTTTTTCCAGCTTCGCTGGATCCCGACCACAGGTGATAACGATGTATCCCCGCGCGTGCAGTTTTTCGACAAAGGCTCGGCCGATACCCGAGGAGCCGCCGCTAATGACGGCAACTTTGCCGCTTGGTTTTGGAGTTGGCTGCATGGTGCGATGATCCTTGTGAGAAGGAGAAGCCTACTTCGACAGTGCATCCGTCGGATTGCAGCGCCAGGTGCGTCATCTATTGTGGACGCGGCGCAGACGCGCAAGCCCGAAGCGTCGCGACAGCAGAGCGTCGCGCGCACGCGATGGCAGCTGCGCCAGTGCCGGCAAGGTGTGGCTATGCTTACCGATACGCAAAATCGACGGTGGCTTATCCGACAACACCGCATTTACCAGCTGCCGCGCGAATGTTTCCGCCGGCATCGCACCGTCTTGCGAAGCTCTGGCACGCTCGGCAATCGCATGGCCCAAGGCGGCGTAGCGAGAGGGCCTGCCGTCGGACGTCGCATTGAGCGTCGCCGTTGCTGTGGCACCGAATTCGGACTCGATACCGCCGGGTTGCACGGTAACCACATGAATGCCAAAAGGCGCAAGCTCCATGCGCAAGGTTTCAGACAAAGAATGCACCGCCGCTTTAGAAGCGCAGTAAGCGCCAGAGAACGGCGTCGCGGTCACACCCGATACGCTGCCGATATTGACGATACAGCCGCGACCGCTGCTGAACATCGGCGGCAGCAGCGCCTGCGTCATAGCCATCAGCGAAAAAACATTGGTCTGGAACTGTCGCTGCAATTCCACCACCGGCAGTTCTGCCAACGGGCCCATCACGCCAAAGCCCGCGTTGTTGACCAGCAAATCGACCGTAGCGCCATCCTGTTCGAGCCGTTGAAGCAACGCCTGGATACTTGTTTTGCAATCCACATCCAGAGCGGCGGTTCGCAATCCTTCGCTGTGCAGCTCGGCAATGCCGACCAGTTTTCGTGCCGTGGCGTAAACCACCAAGCCTTGCGCATGCAGTTCGCGCGCAACTGCGCGACCAATGCCGGTGGAACAGCCGGTAACCAGAGCCGTGCGCATCATGCGGCCATCACTACACGATTGCGCTGCACACCCAGATTGATCAAGCCATCGGTCGTGCCGATATGCGCCTCAACCACATCGCCGGGCTTCAGATACTGCCTGCGACCCGACTGCACCTTGAGAAAAATTTCCCACTTCTTTTTTTCCGGCAGCAGGGCACCAAGCTTCTGCTTTGCAGGTGATGGGACACTGAGGGCGCAACCGGCCGGTGTGCCTGTGGACAGCAGATCGCCGATGCATAAGTCCTGCATGCCGGACAACTCGGTAAGCGTTTCGGCCGGGCCATAGACGAGATTGCTGGTATTGTCCTGCTGGCGAACTTCCCCATTGACGGTCAGCTTCAGATTCAGCGCTTTCAGCAGCGGAATTTCCCCTGCGCTCAACAAGCAGAGATACGGGCCTACGGGACCAAAGCTGCGAAAACTCTTGCCTTTGTAGAACTGCGTCTGCGGAATCTGTATGTCACGCGCCGAGTAGTCGTTGACAATGACCGCGCCGGCCACAAACTCATGCAGGTTCGCGTCTGTGACATGCACCGGTTCGGTGATGTCGCGCCGCAGAATCAAGCCCAACTCGATTTCGTAATCCAGAAACTTGACCTGTCTTGGCCGCACGATATCAGCGTTGGCAGCGACGATGCAGCTAACCGCCTTGGTGAAGATCATGTTGTAGGTCTTCGAATCCGGATTCATACCGGACTCGATCATGTGTTGACGGTAGTTGGCGCCCTGACAAAGAAATTGTTGGTTACGGGTAAGCGGCGACAACAATTCCACAGCGTCTTCAGCAATCAAATCACCGGTCAGTTCGGATAACGTCTCGGTACTGTGAGCCCGAATGAAATCGCCAGTGGTCGGGTAGTCGCCCGGGATCGGCGTGATGCAGTGATTGGCCAACACACCCCACTGTGCGCGACCCTGGTACTTGAAATGGATGACGTGAACGGCCATTGGAATTCTCTGCAGATGATCGGTAGGGAATCGGTGTCCATGCCACGAGCGATCTAGGCAAACAACCGGGCCAGCATAGCTACCTTGGCAAAGCTCAGGTCTGGTGTGCGACGGATAGCGGCCAGCATCCGAAACAGTCCTGCGGGCGTCAGCTTCGGCCGTGTAAAGCTCACGGGCATCGGTGGCCCCCACTGCGACATGGCCTCGCGAGAGGCCGAGTGAACGCCCATCGGCGCGGAGGAAGTCATCACATCGCTGTCAGTGTAGTGCTCGTGTTTGTCACCGAACGGATCATGCCAGTAGTCGAAGATCTGGCTGCCAAGAATGTGTCGCCCCATACCCCAGGCGTGCCTCCAGCCCCGCTCGCGCAATACACGCTGTCCCATGGCGACAGCATCCGCGTCAACCACTTCATAGGCGCTGTGACTGTAAAGTGGGAGCACCCCTTGTGCGAATGCCAGGGTGTGATGATCGGCCGGCGTATCGCCCAAATCCAGCCGCATGAAGGTAACCGCCGGCGAGCCATCCGGTAGTACCTGGACATCGCTCGGGATAAATCCGAAATGCTGCGTATACCAAGCGCACGTCGCCTGAAACTCCCCGACTTCGAGCACCGCGTGACCGAGTCTGATTACCTCCGGTGGCGCCACCGGAGGCCGCTGCGTCTTGTTAATGCGGGGGCGCGCTTCGGCGTAATTAAGCGGCAACGGCTCTCTGTGCTCAAAGCCGTCGACTTTCCCGCAACCGAACACGGCATCCACCCGAAATCCTGATGGGTCGACCAGTCGGACGCGCTCACCGCCCCCAGGCCAATCAACGGCTTCGATCGGCGCTGCGCCCGGCAGCGCAGCGAGCTTCGACAGGTCGTCGCGACTGCCCACCTGCAAACCCAGACCGAGAAACCTATTGCGCCTGGACTTCAACGCGACATAACAGAACGGTGTCTGCGCTGTACCGCGTGCGAAAAGCTTTGTCTGATCACGAGCGACGACATGCAGGCCGAAGTCGTCGAGAAAACGATCGACCACATTCAGATCGTTTCGCTCGAACATCAGGTAGGCGAGTGCTGTCGCCTTGACCGTCGGCTGTGGATGACATGCCGGATGCGGCGTGGTCAGGGTAAGTGTGGTCATGCTGATTTCCGGCTCGGTCTGCAGTTCGGAGTGGAGGCCGCACGCGATGGTGCCGCCAATGGATCCGGGCTACCGAGTATTCGCAACGATTCGCGCACCAACCGGCTGGCCTCGTCGACTGGCCCGTCATTGAGAACGATACGATCGGGCCTTACGACAGCGGCCCACCCGACTGGCACCACCTTCGACAGAAAGCTGCCGTCGATGTCTTCCCACACCGCGTCGTGTGCCGAGAGGTGCAGCGCCTGACCGCGATGACATATCTGAACCACTTGGCCGCCAGCTGCCGCAAATACGGCGGAGACTTCCGCTTCAAGCACGATGTCGGTGCCAAACCCGATCAGGGTCAGCGCGTTGCCGAGCGCTTCATCACTCAGCTCGATGCGACCATCGACGGCGCGTATCCAACCCTGCGGCAGCAATCCGCCACGCAGCAAGCCACTGCGCTTCGCGCCACGAACAAACAGGCCTTTGGCAAAGACATTTTTCGGCTTTGCGCTCTGGTCTTCCAGCTGCCGTCGGAGGACCGGAAATAGACGTGCGATGCGTATGCTGCCGTGAGAGAAAAACGCCGTCATGGCGTTCATCGGCATCACCAACCTACCCATCAGGCGTGCCAGCGCAATCATCGCGCGGGCGTGTGGGCGACGTTCGGTGTTGTAGCTGTCCAGCACCGCTTCGTCGGCATGGTCTCGAAGCACCCAGGCCAATTTCCATGCGAGATTGGCGCAGTCACGCAACCCCGCAACCAGCCCTTGCCCCGCAAAAGGCGGCGTAATATGCGCCGCATCGCCAACCAGAAAAACGCGGCCCATCCGGAAACGTTCCACGACTCTCGCGTGAAACCGGTAGACCGCCTTGCGCTCGATTTTTACCTCAGGTGGGCAACCCCATTCCGCAAGCAGCGCGTGGATGCGCGCATCGTCGGTCATCATATCGGCTGACTCGCCGGGCCTGAGCATGAACTCCCAGCGCTCACGACCGCCGGGAGCCACCATATGGGGAGTGGGACGCTTCGGATCGCAGACAAACTCGACGTGATCTATTGGATGGGGTACATCTAGCGCATCGATGATCAACCAGTCTTCGCCAAAACTGCGGCCGTGAAAATCCTGACCGATGAGTTTGCGTACCATCGAACCGGCGCCATCGGCACCGATCACATAGCGCGCTCGCAGCCAGCTCGGAAGGCCGTTGGCATCGAGCAACGAAACGTTGACGCCGTCGGAATCCTGCTGCAGATCCGTCAGCGAAAGACCCAGCGTCATCTGGACGGTTTTTTGCAGCACCAACCGTCGGCGCAAGGCACGCTCCAGGTCGGGCTGATAGAACGTCACCAACTTGGGGTGACCATCGAGCGTGCCGGTCGTGTCGATACGCGCAAATACGCCGAACATCGGTGAACGCATGCGCACTTGGGGAATGGCGATGCACTCGAAATCGGTTTCGCCGATACCTGCCTGTTGCAAGATGCGAAGCGCTTCGTTGTCGAGTGCAATAGCCCTCGGCGCTTCGTGGATCGTCTGCGCCGAATCGATCACTCGCACCGAGACGCCCAAGTCGCCCAGCAAAACGCCCAGTGTGGCTCCCACCGGTCCGCAGCCGACGATCAGCACGTCGATCGCCGCTTCAGGATGGCGGGAGATCGGCAAAACCTGGAAGCCGGCTTTGTCCATCGCACTGCCGGTGGCCTGTCGAGCGTCTGGCTGCAACGTTTTCTCCTGTAATTTTATATATTATTGTCATAACTGATAAATATGTCAATTATGATTATTGTTCTATGCTGCCAACATGACTAAATCGCCTGCCACTACCCACAAAAAGCCCTCGGCGACGGCGAAAAAAAAGCCTTCCGCGCCAAACGGAAAAACGACTTCGGCACAGAACATCGCCTCAACCGCAGCACCGGCCAGAGGTGCGCGGCGCAAACTTCAGACGCGCCAGCGCCTGCTCGATGCCGCGCTATCGCTGATGTCCAGCAGGGGCATGGAAGGCGTGGCGATCAACGAAATCACCGACAAGGCGGACGTAGGTTTCGGCTCTTTCTACAACCACTTCGAGTCGAAGGAAGCCATCTATGCCGTCCTGATCGACACGTTTTTTGAAGAATTTGCCGATACGCTGGAAGAGTCCACTGCAAACCTCGAAGACCCAGCGGAAATCATTGCGGTCTCGATCAGACACACCATGCGTCGAGCTTCCGACGATCCTGTCTGGGGCCGTTTCTTACTCCGCGAGGGACTGTCGGAGCACGCGCTTGATCGCGGATTGGGGCGCCGACTTCTACGCGATATCCAGAACGGTGTTGCAAGCGGGCGTTTTGGCGCCGCAGACATAACCATGTGCTTTCTTGCGGTAGGCGGAATGGTCCTCACCGCGATCGCGGCGCAGCTGGCACTTCTTGGTCATACCGATGCTCAGGCAAAGGCCTTGTTTGCTGCAGGCGAACATCTTGGGCCGATCGATCAGCGAACATCTGCCATGTGCTTGCAGATTCTTGGACTGAAGCAGAAAGAAGCGATGGCGATTTCTATCGGAGTGTTTGAGAACACCTAGAATCCAGGTGCGCTGCCTTAGCACGTTAAGGATCGCATTGGACTAACGACAAAGCAGTCGAAGATTTTATACGACGAAAGCTTGAGGTCCTTGCGTTTAGGGCAGAAACGGTTTGAAAGGTGCGGCATTTAATGACGCGCCGCCTCATCCTATCTCCTCAATTCGCCAGCGGCGGTTCGGTCAATTCCGGACGCGGCACGCTCAACGCGGTACCGGCCGCCGCCACGATGATGGCGGCGATCGCGAGCCACTGCAGCACGCTGAGTCGCTCATCGAGCAAGGACACGCCGGCCACCGCCGCGACGGCCGGCTCCAGGCTCAGCAAGGTGCTGAAGGTTCGCGCCGGCAGGACAGTCAAGGCGATCATCTCCAGTGAATACGGCAGTGCCGAACTGAGCACAGCCACACCGAGCGCATACGGCAGCAACGACGGCGACAGTAGCGCGCTGCCCGCATGCGCGAAGCCGAACGGTATAGCGAGCAGCGCACCGATCGACGTACCCCACGTCACCGCATCCGCGCCGTAGGCGGCGCCGGCTTTTTTCCCCAACACGATGTAAAGCGCCCAGCCCACGCCGGCGGCCAAGGCGTACATCACTCCCACGGGGTCAAGGGGCTGCATCGGCGAGCGCAGGGGCAACAGCAGCGCCAGCCCAGCCACCACCAGCAGAATCCACACGAAGTCGATCAAGCGACGCGAGCCGAACACCGCCAGCGCCAGCGGCCCGGTAAATTCCAGCGCCACGGCGATGCCCAGCGGGATCGTGCGCAGCGACAGGTAGAACACCAAATTCATGGCGCCCATAGCAAGACCGTAACCCCATAGCGCACGCCAGTTACGCTGCCCTGTCGACCGCCGCCACGGACGTTTCCACAACAGAAGCATCAAGGCGCTGAGCCCGAGGCGATAAGCGGTAGCGCCCTGTGCACCCACTTGCGGAAACAGATGCTTCGCCAGCGACGCGCCGCATTGATACGAGACCATGCTGATCAATAGAGCGCCGATTGCCAGCGCGATCGGCGCAACGGTGGAGCGTGATGACATGGGCGCAGCCGTCGCGGGAAACAGTTCGCCCATCATGCCCGCAGACACGCATGAAACCCAACAGGGAAAACGCGGCAGAGGCCATAAAGCTCATCGGCCATCGAGCCGCTCGATCCTACTCGACGTTTTGAACGCCGTGACCGTTCGCATACCGCGACGTCAACCAGATCACCGCCAGCGGAAACATCAGGTAGCGCGACAGGATGGCGAAGATCTGTGCGATGAGTCCGTAGCTACCTGAGACGGCGCTGTTTCCGGCAAAGAACGAGAAGTACCAGAACGCGGTAAGCGCAATAATCATGGCCAGGCGGCTGCGTTCGCCCGATGAGATGGTTGCATACACGCCAGCAAAGTTTCTGCAGAAAAAGTGATAGACGATGTAGAGCGCCGGCACGATCAGGAACGGAAAGAGCGCCCAGCTGGAAATGCCCAAGCCCTTAGCAGCGATGGCCATATCGGCATGAGTAGTGAGCGCCCGGATAGGCACATAGCCCCAGACGTTTGCCGCGCTCATCAGCGAAAACCAGTAAACGAACGACGTCAGTCTTCGGCGAGACTTTACTGCATTCGTGCGGAGCAGCGCGTACAACAAAAAGTACACTGCAGCATTGCCAACAAATACACCCGCCAACGCAATGACGGCCGCACTCACGCCATGACCGCTAGCGATGATGGGAGCGTAATCGACGTTATCGTCGACATCGTCGAGAAAGATGAAATTGTTGACCGAAGCATGCCCGTAGTCGATACCAAAGGGCTCTTTCATCCAGCCCAGAGCCCAGGCGAAAACGCTGTGGGCGTATTCATGGATGAGATAACCCATGGCATGCGCGACAAGCGCGAAGATCATCGTCTCTACGGCGAATCTGAATGTCCCCGCTGAAATGCCCAGCAATCCTGCACGTCTAGTCGTCACGCTCGAACCCCTGATCATTGAAACGATCGCCGCTTAGCTTTGTGTTAATAACAACGACGTGCAGTTAATCAGAGGGGGGGGATAGTAACGCTATTCGACATGCCAGCTCCTTGCTGGCTCTTGTCTGGAGATCAATCCGTGCAGTTGTCGTAGACGAAATCGATCAGACTTTTGTCGGAAACATCTTGTGGATTAGCCATTTGCAGCTTGAATCCCCCAAGCATATCGTCGTTGCATATTTCAACGTCTTTGCGCTGTGTCCCATCCTGCAATATGCAGACGCCACCAAAACTATGGTTGGCGTATGCCCTACCTACCGGCAGATCGATGAGCTTGCTGCATCCCATGATCTTGCCGCTGTGCTTCTGATGTGCCAATGACTCATTGAACGAATCAATCCGATCGTTCGGATCACGGTAAGGCACCACATAGACACCACATTCGTGCTCGCCCCCGCCACCACTTGGCATCACACAGTATGACTTGCCGTTAATGATGTCTTTCTCATTGCGCGCTAGCACAGCGATGCGCGCGGCATAGACTTGTCGTAGACAAGCCACTTCCTGGCAAATGGCGCGGGTGTATTGAATCCAGTTACGCTGTTCTTTAGCCAAAGCCTTTTTATCGACAGCTTCTGACGCTGCAGCCAGTGCCGTCTTGTAGGCTTGCTGCAGTTTGCTATCCAGGGCAGACGTCTCAGCATCACTACAGATCAGCTTTTCCGTGGGTGCTGCCGCTTTACTGCAATCGAAGCTGGCGGCAAAAGCATGAGGCGGCAGACCTATCAGACCTATCAGACCTAGCGCAAAAATTAGCTTCATCGTGCGCATGGAGTGCATCCTCATCGCTGATCCAAAAAAATTTCAAATGAAGTCGTGTCATAGACTTATCTCCTTTGTCAGCCGGGCTTATTAGCACCAGGCATCAAGCTCACTGCCGCAGGGCCGCAGCGTCTCGATCGCACTTCGGCTCCACGACGTTACTCGGCGCCTCAAGCACCGATGCTTGCCCCATCCGCGCAATCTTCACCGGCTCGATGCTCGCCCGCTTCTTGAAGTTGCCGTCCTTGAAGAATCAATTTTTCTTAGCGCGGATGGGCTTGCAACCTTCGTAGAAGATCAGCTCTTCGTCGGCGGGGATTTCATTGATTTCCTGGGGCAGGAACAGCGCGCGCTTTTCTTCGGTATAGTTGACCGACACCTAGTTTGTGCTGCGGTCGGTTCTGTTCCATACACCTGTCTCGACTAGCCATACCGCCGGCCAACTTGATCTCGGCCGCAGCGATACCAATAGCATGGCGCAGCCGGGAAACGTGCCATCCGACAGCGATCAGCGGCCTGGCCCATTCGGCATCGGACTTTGCTGTGTCTGTTGATTGATCTGCGCATTCTGCGCCTGAATCTGACCCATCATCTGCGCCTGTTGTTGATCGTGTTGCTGAACGTGCTGCATTGTTTGTTGCACGCTGGGCGGAGGAATTGTTGTGTTGACTATGGCCGTGGATGCAAGCGGCGAGTTAGACAAAAACATTATTTTTTGCCCATCCCCATAGACATTTCCAAGATCGTCCGGTCTCTTGATACCAGACATGTAACAAGCGCCGGTGGCCTGTGTAAGCAGCTCAGGAGATGCACCCGGTGGAAATCCCTCCCTGAGAGTGCTGTAAAGCGCATTTTGCGGGTGACCAGGATCGCTAAAGTCACGCAATTGTTGCGCGCCCTCCTTAAACGACATGCCTGAAATTTGCTTGTCTCGAAGAGCCGAATCTAAATTATGCTGGCTGATGGCGCCGATCTTCCCATCAGGGGTTAGGCCTTGCTCACGCTGAAATCTCTCAACGGCGCCCTTGGTCGCAGGACCAAATCGACCATCGATATCGCCCTGAAGATAGCCGAGATCCTTGAGCTCGCCCTGCACGCGTTTGACTTCATCGCCCTGGTCGCCTTGATGAAGCACCTTCTCGCTAATAACCCGGGCATGTCCAGTATCACTACTCGAAACACCTTCTTTCACACCAGCCTGTAGGTCACTCACCTGCTTAGCCGTCAGCGAATGTGCTTTACCTTCATGCCAGCCTTCAAATTTACTTATGCCATCAGCCAAGGAAGAAATTTCTTTGTCCGTCATATCCGATATTTTTTTGGTGCGCAAATCCACACCAGCCGCATCTCCCGTTTTATAAATCATATCCTCCTGTTGCTTATAATGAGTAGGCCCAGAATAATCAGGCTTTGAATAGTCACCGAGCATCTGGGAAACAGTCTTATCGTTACCATGGCTTTGAATAAAACTAATTTGTGCTGCGCGCCCATGATCATAGGAATCAAAAATTACATTTCCTCGCTGATCTAAATCAACAACACCGTCGTAGTGAGACTTTGCACTTTCAAGCGCATGCTCTTTAGTACGATTGGTGTGGACTGTGGAATCAGCACTGTTTGCATATTCCACCTTTAAGTTTCCTGGATTATTATGCCGCCATGAAGCGCTTCCACCAGAGCGCTCCTCAAATTCTCCATTCGATAACTCTTAAACCCTTTTCGTATCTTTTGTGTATAGAAGCTTAGCAATATCCTTGTTGGGCTGCACATCGTCATCGTTAGCCATTAATAACTCCTTGTATCTAGGTATATTTCACAAATTAATTTACGCAATCGCCCCGAACTTCCTCGCAAGCGTTATTTCCATTCAACTCACATGAATCCATGGCCTTGCTTTTCGACTCACTTTTACCAGCTTCTTTTAACTTATTTGAAACACCAATAAAAAATTGTTTTTTGTTGTTTTTGGCTAAAGCAATACATCCTTTCATCTGCCTTCCTAACTCATGGCATGAAGGTCGACCCGAACAATTGGACTTTACTTTTTCATCAAGCTCACTTTTGTCATCAGCATGCAAAAAGGAAAAAACCTCTAAATTGCTATCTACAGTTATCGCCACCCCGGGCTCTTTTGGAACCCAATTAGGATTAAAATTGGCTAGTAATGTCTCCCGAGGAAAATTTAATACGTGTGGCGCTTTTATAAATTCCGATGTCACTGGGCTTTGTTTAACATCCGTGTTGATTGCACTCACAACTACCCAACGACTGATTTTAGTATCGTAAATAAAATTATATATTGCGGTCGAAGGCTCCAGACTGTAATCCTGTTCTACTGTGAGATTATTCTTATCGAGTCTAATTCCCTCGCGAATAAATGGGTCTGTGCCGCCATTTCCGCATGTTGAGCAGGCAATTATTTTGTCGCTTCGATCGATTTCTTTATAGCTACCCTGCTCTTTGCGGAAAAGAACAAGCAGTCTCTTTTGAGATTCTGATTGAGGACCGTTTGGCAGCACGACTTTATTCTCTAAAATCATGACGACGCTCTGACCATCCGATACATAAAAAATAGGACTCATTCCATTCGGAGCTAATGCCTTAATGTTTTCTGGCAAAGTTACCGTTTCAGAAAGCGAAGCACCCGAGACAACTTGAATTGCCTGCACACCGACGCCTGCTGTGAAAGCAAACAAATATCGAAAAAATTTCATGAATTCCTCACGTGAAAGATTTCAAACGCGTTAAATTTGCTAACTATTTGTTAACCGCCTTTAGCCGTTACCGCCTTCCGAAAATGCAAATATCCTCTGAGGCTTACCAGCGGTGGCTACGGCCTTAATCTTCACCGGCTCGATACTCGCCCGCTTTTTGAAGTTGCTGTCCTTGAAGAACCAGTTCTTCTTGGCGCGGATGGGTTTGCAGCCTTCGTAGAAGATCAGTTCGTCGTCGGCGGGGAGTTCCTTGATTTCCTGCGGCAGGAACAGCGCGCGCTTTTCTTCGGTGTAGTTGACCGAGACAGTGGAGCGCTGCCCGCCGCCACTGCTGCGACTCTGGTGGCG
Source organism: Rhodanobacter sp. K2T2 (assembly GCF_013408815.1). Classification (NCBI taxonomy): domain Bacteria; kingdom Pseudomonadati; phylum Pseudomonadota; class Gammaproteobacteria; order Lysobacterales; family Rhodanobacteraceae; genus Rhodanobacter; species Rhodanobacter sp. K2T2. The sequence goes on from NZ_JACCCA010000002.1 coordinate 273,821, forward strand.
CTTGCGGATGGTCTTGTAGCCAAGCATTTCGCTGTATTCGGTGGCGTCACTCTGCTCACGCGGCGCGAACACGATCTGCGCGCCGTGGTTGGTGATGAAGTTCTGCGCGTCGTTGTCGCCGTAGGCCGAGCGCAGCTGCGCGCGGCTCTGCACGATGCACAGGTCGCGCACGCCGTAACTGGCCGAAATCGAGATGCGCTTGGCCTTGCTCTTGAGGATAGGAATCAGCAGTAAAGCCCACGCCGACAGTGGCGGGCCAAAGACGAAGGCGCCGCTGACCGCAATCTCCCTTGAATGAGAAACAAGGGCCGGGCTCGTCGCAGTTTGAAAATGTGCCATCGAGAGCCCGGACCGAGACCTCCGTCATCACCGACCGGGCATGCCCGGCGTCGATCCTTGCGCTGCCTGCTGATTGATCTGCGCGTTCTGCGCCTGTATCTGACCCATCATCTGCGCCTGTTGTTGATCGTGCTGTTGGACGTGCTGCATCGTCTGTTGCACGCTAGGCGGAGGCTTCGTAACGTCAACCACGGCCATTGAGCCAAGCGGTGAGTTGGACGAGAACATTATTTTTTCGGCATTTCCGTAGACGTTACCCAGATCATCAGGCTTTTTTATCCCCGACATGTAACAGGCGGCAGTCGCCTGCGTAAGCAGCTCATGAGACGCCCCAGTTGGGAATCCTTCCTTGAGAGTGCTGTAAAGCGCATTTTGCGGATGGCCTGGATCACTAAAATCCCGCAATTGCAAACTTGGCGGAGAGGCCATGCTCAAAATTTGTCTATCCCTAACAGCTTCATCCAGATGCTTTTGGGTTACCGGACCCAGCTTTCCGTCGGGATTTAAATCCTGATCGCGCTGAAAACGCTCTACAGCTGCTTTCGTGGTGGGGCCGAAGCGCCCATCCGGCTCAGCTGTTAAATAACCAAGATCACGCAGTTCGCCTTGAACACGCTTTGTACTGTCACCTTGAGAGCCTTGGCTTAAAACGGGACTTTGTTCGCGCGATGATTGGCGTTGATCGCCGTGATGATGGGTACTTCCCGTGTGTATATGCCTGCTCGGATCTGGTGACCTACCTTCAGCCAAGGCCTCCAGATCCATTTTCTCATTGACGGCCCGATCCGAAAGAGAGGTCCATTGTGCCGGCGAATGTTTAAAAAGAGATTCGTTATGATTTATTTTGTAATCTTGGACAGAGTCGACGATATCCTTGTCGGTCAAGCTAGACAACTTATAATCTTTACCAAATTTCTCCTCCAAACCTTTTTCAAAAATTGTCGGCGTGAGACCTCTGAATTGAACCGAGGTACTCCACAAGGCATCCTGGACTGCCGGACCTCTACCACTAAGGTCCAGACCGTCGTCCTTTAACGACTTTGCCTGAACATCGTAATGAGTTCTTTTGATGAAATCAGATTGATCCTGTCCGAATCCCGCATCACTATGTGCGAGCCTTGTCCATTCTGCATTAAAATCTTTAGTTCCAGGCTGCAAATTTTTGAAATTTTTAGCATACGCCGATTGATTCAAATATTCCTTTAAAGTCCCTGAATTGGTCGAAAGCTGATAGGTTCCGTACGATACACCACCGTAATCGCCGCTTCCTGATGAAATAGTTCCAGGTCCACTGCCACCGCTTTCGTAGGACTCGGACGTCTGACCAAGATGCCAGTTGTTTGGATTAGCCATATTTTAATTTCCTTATCAATTATCAGCCATTTTGCAAAGCGTCGAGCTATTTATGCAAACGAGCCTCTAACAAATTGGCGCGCCTAGCAGTCTGTTCTACTTTGCACCCAATCGAATCCACGTCTGATGCCGTTCCACTTTGTGGATCGGCAGAACAATATGAGTCTCGATACGCAATCCATTTACGCTCATCTTCACGCAACAAGGACATATCTTTGGCGCCAAGCGTTTGGGAAAGAGATTTATAGACTCTGTTTAGCCGATAATCTTGGTACTTAAATTCAGCCGCATTGCAATTAAGTAGACTAAATGTGACGCCGCCAGAATCATCCAAACACTTTGTATAAGACGATCTCAACCCTATGTCCTTTAAATCAACACCGGGATTTTTATCCTCCGAATGTGCGACACAGACTAAAATAGGATTCGCTAACAAGATGGAAATAATAGCCCCGATAAATCTTGGTTTATATATTTTCATTTAGCTTGCTCCTGATTGGTTAGTCCATCAAATGCAAAAATTCTAGGTGTCGATTGACTTTCAGGCGATTTAACTTTGATCTTCACCGGCTCGATACTTGCCCGCTTTTTGAAGTTGCTGTCCTTGAAGAACCAGTTCTTCTTGGCGCGGATGGGTTTGCAGCCTTCGTAGAAGATCAGCTCGTCGTCGGCGGGGAGTTCCTTGATTTCCTGCGGCAGGAACAGCGCACGCTTTTCCTCGGTGTAGTTGACCGAGACAGTGGAGCGCTGCCCGCCGCCACTGCTGCGACTCTGGTGGCGCTTGCGGATGGTCTTGTAGCCAAGCATTTCGCTGTATTCGGTGGCGTCACTCTGCTCACGCGGCGCGAACACGATCTGCGCGCCGTGGTTGGTGATGAAGTTCTGCGCGTCGTTGTCGCCGTAGGCCGAGCGCAGCTGCGCGCGGCTCTGCACGATGCACAGGTCGCGCACGCCGTAACTGGCCGAAATCGAGATGCGCTTGGCCCATACGTCCACGCGACCCATGGCCGTGAACTCGTCCATCAGCATCAGCATCTGGTATTTCAGGTCCGGCTCTTCGCCCAGCTGCTTGGTGAGATTGTTGCCGATCACGGTGCTGAAGAAGATGTTGAGCAGTTTGCTGCTCTCGTCCAGCTTGTTGGTCGGGATGATCACGTACAGCGTCGTCGGCCGCTTGCGCAGGCTGCCGATGTCGATGTCCGTGGCATTGGTGGCCGCCGCCAGCACCGGGCTGAGGAACTGCTGCAGCGGTGCCTGCATGGTGGCGATGACGGAGGAGAAGGTCTGTTCGGCCAGGCCGGCGAGGTTGCCGAATACCGTGCGCGTTTGCGGGCTGACGAACGCATAGCTGGGATCTTTCAGAATGTTTTGCAGCATCTCCTTGGTGCTCTGGCCGTCCGTACCGCTGGAGAAACGCAGGATGCGCTCGAGGCTGGGAAATTTCGGCGAGGTATTGATATCCGGCATCACCAGCGGTGGCGCTCGGCCGGTCATCAACTGACGGAACTCCTCGTCCCACGCCTCGAACAGGTAAGAAGCAAAGGCGGTGAACGCCGCGCGACCCTGCGAGGTCCAGAACGGATCCTTGCCCTGCTCGTCCGGATAAAGAATGGCCGCGATGGTCTGGATTTCGCCGATGCGCTTGCCCGGGTCCATGCCGGCCAGGGTGCTCATGGGATTGAAGCGGTGGGTATTGCCCGCTTCGTCGTACGGCGCCCACACGCGTATGGCCTGCCCCTGCGACTCGCGCCATCCGCTGGTGGCTTTGAACAGCTCGCCTTTCAAGTCCAGCACCACCATCGACTGCAGATACGACAGCAGCACCGGAATCGCGATGCTGGTGGTCTTACCCGAGCGGGTGGGACTGATAGTGATGACGTGCTGCGCGCCGCCCAGCCACAGATAATGGCCCTGATACTTGCCGACCAGGATGCTTTGCGGCGTGCGCGTCAGCAGCCCGGCCTTTTTCAGGTCGGACAGTTTCGCGAAGCTCGCATCGCCGTGCAGGGATTCGGCCTTGCCCTTGAAGATCGGGATCAGCAGTATCGCCCATACCAGCAGTGGCAAGCCGAAGCCGACGGCGCCGGCCGCTTTTATCTTGCCGACGTACGGCGCGACCTGCGGCAGATCCAGCGCCTGAAAGTACTGCCACCAGGTGTTCCAGGCCACGGGCACGTTTTTCAGCCCAAGCATCCACAGCACCAGCCAGTCCGCGAAGTAGAGGCCGCCCACCAAGGCCGCCAACAGCAACGCCAATGCAAAAACCAGCTTGCCCGTACTCATCGCTTATCTCCGTTCCGTGGGGAGTCCGATGCTGGTGCAAGCCTTGCTGCCGTGTCAATCCAGATGGATGTATTGCCTGCCCGTAAGCGGCCGCCCTGTGGGGTAATGAAAGCGGGCTCGGCCTCGCGTCCGATTTCCGGAAGATTTCAGACGCGTGGCAAATCGGCGGCAGGTCATCACATGTCCGAAGCGACCTTCAACAGCAGCTTGCCGCGGTGGCTGCCGTCGAACAGGCGATTGATGACCTCGGGCGCGTTTTCCAGACCGTCGGCCACGGTTTCCTCGGCCTTGAGCTTGCCCTCGCGGATCCAGCCGGCCAATGCCTGCACGGCTTCCTTGGTCTTGGTGTAATCGAGTACCAGGAAGCCGCTGACGATAAGGCGCTTGATGATGATCACGCTGTAGTTGTCGCTGGCGCGACCATCGCTGTTGTAGCCGGAGATCAGCCCGCAGAGCGCGACGCGACCGCCGATGACCATGCGCGACATGACCGCCGCCATGATTTCGCCACCGACGTTTTCGAAGTTGACGTGGATACCGTCAGGGGTGGCTTCCTTCAAGGCCTGCTTCCAGTTCTCGGCCTTGTAGTCGACGGCGGCATCGAAGCCCAGTTCGTCGACAAGATACCGGCATTTGTCCGCGCCGCCGGCAATGCCGACCACGCGCGCGCCCATGATCTTGCCGATCTGCCCCGCAATCGAGCCGACCGAACCGGCCGCCGCGGATACCACCAGCGTTTCGCCGGCTTTGACCGGTGCGATATCGGTCATGCCGTAATACGCGGTGACGCCGCTCATGCCGCAGGCGCCCAGCAGGGTTGGCAGCGGAATGCCAGGGTCGGCCGGCAGACGCACGTAACCCTTGGCGCTGTCGTTGATAACCAGATAGTCCTGCCAGCCGATCAGGCCCTGGACGAGGTCGCCTTCGCTATAACGCGAGGAGCGCGACTTCACCACACGGCCCAGGCCGAAGCCGCGCATCACCTCGCCAATGGCTACCGGCGGCATGTATTGCGGGATATCGCGCATCCACACGCGATTGGTCGGGTCCATCGAAATGTACAGCGTGCGCACCAGCACTTCGCCGTCTTGCAGCTCATCGAGCGGCTGCTCGACGAGATCGAAATTGGCGCGCTGCACGAGCCCTTCGGGACGGGTTTTCAGGCGCAGCTGGCGGTTGATCATGGACATGATGATTTCCTGTAGGAACGAATGGAATCGGTGTCGGCCCGGCGCATCAAACGGCCGAAGCGCCGCCGTCGATGCGGAACTCGGCCGCGGTGATGTAACGGCTCTCGTCGGAGGCGAGATAGAGCACAGCGTAAGCCACGTCGTCGACGTCGCCCAGCCGGCGCAGCGGCACACCGCGAGTGAGTTTCTTCAACGCCTCTTCTTCGCCGAGCTGCTCAAAGAACGGCTCGACGATGCCGGTGCGGATAAACGAAGGGTGGATCGAGTTGCAGCGCACGTCCATCTTCTGCCGCGCGCAGTCCAGCGCGACGGATTTGCTCAGCGATGCCACCGCCGCCTTCGAGGCATTGTAGACGGTGTAGTCGGGATCGACCTTGAACGCGGCCATCGACGAGATATTGATGATCGAACCCGGCTGATGTTGACGCAGCAGCGGCAGCGCGTATTTGCAACCCAGATAGACCGCGTCGAGATTCACGCCCATCACCCGCTGCCATTCCTTTGGTTGCAGGCTTTCGACACCGCCAATCGCACCGATGCCCGCATTGTTCACCAGCACCGAGATGCCGCCGAGCACCCCGTTGGCCTCGGCCAGAGCGCTCTGCCAACGGTCCTCGTCGCGCACGTTCTGTGCCGCCGACCAGGCCACGGTGTGGTCGTGCTCCGCGTTGATGGCGGTGGCCACCTCGTACACGGCGGCCTCGTCAATATCCGTGAGAAACACTTTGGCGCCGTGACGCGCCAGCAGCTTGGCCATCGCGGTGCCGAGGCCGCCGCCGGCGCCGGTGATAAACGCTTTCTTGCCTGCGACGCGGTGTGCGGAAACATGGGTCATGCGGAAACTCCAGAGTAAATAACGGGACGACCGAACCGATCAGACCGACAGATAACCGCCGTCGACATTCAAGATGGCGCCCGTGGTGTAGGACGCGGCGGCCGACGAGAGATACAGCACCGTGCCAGCCATTTCCGACGGCTGCGCCACCCGTTTCATCGGTACGTGCGCCATCGCCTGCTTGAGGATCGCCGGCGTGTTCACCAACACCGAAGCGAACTTGGTGTCGGTCAGTCCGGGCAGCAATGCGTTGCAGCGCACGCCGCCTTCGGCGCACTCCACCGCAAACGCCTTGGTCATCGAAATCACCGCCGCCTTGGTGATCGAGTAGATGCCCTGCAGATGGCCGGGCACGACGCCGTTGATCGAGGCGACGTTGACGATGGAGCCGCCGCCGTTTTTGATCATCAGCTTGGCGCCGTGGGTGCACATATAGAAATAGCCGCGGATATTGACGTCGACGGTCTTCTCGAAGATCGACAGCTCGGTATCCAGGATGCTGCCGAAGTACGGATTGGTCGCGGCGTTGTTGACCAGAATATCCAGCCGGCCGTGCTTTTCCTCGATGGCCGCGAACAGCGCAGCGATCTGATCCATCTCGCCGATGTGACAGGCTATGGCTTCGGCCGAGCCACCAGCCGCCACGATCTGATCCACCACCGTCTGGCAGTCGGCCTGACGACGGCTGGAAACGATGGTGTGCGCACCTTGCGCCGCCAGCAGCTTGACGATTTCTTCGCCGATGCCGCGGCTGGCGCCGGTAACGAGGGCGATCTTGCCGGAGAGGTCGAACAGTTCGGTAGCGCTCATGAGTGATAGTCCTTGATGTCGGATGAATCGTTTGAAGTTTGGCCGTCTATTTGGAAGTACGACAACTAGCGATAGGTGACCATTGCCTTCGTATCGGCACCTTCCAGATGCGGCCAGCCGTTGTAGCTGATCAGGCTGCGACGCTGCGGGCCGATCGAGACGCGACTGATCGAGGTATTCACCAGCGGCCAGCTCAGCGTAAACACCTCGGCGATCGGCGCACCGACCAGCGCATTGGCGATCACCGCAATTGGGCCGCCGGAAGTAAATGCCCAGATCGTGCGCGCCTGCTGCGCCGCCAGCGCCTGCATGCCGCCTATCACTGCGGCGCGAAACGCCGGCCAGCTGCGCGTGTATTCGTGATCGAACTCGCCGCCGGTCCAGCGTGCCACGGCTTCGGAAAACATCTGCTGGAAGGCACGATGCGGGTGTTCTAGCTTCGCCAGCTCAGCCACCAGCGCCTCGTGCGAGGCGAGCTCGGGGCGATGGCGAGCCAGCACTTCTTCGTGATCGAATTCGTCGAGCCCGTCGATCGTGATACGCGGCGCCGATACGCCGGCCGCTTCCACGCACAGATCGGCCGTATGCGCGTGCCGACGCAGCGGACCGACCACAATAAGATCGGGAACGTGGCCGGTGTGCTTGAACCAGCGACCGAGTCGGCGCGACTGCTCCTGGCCGACGTCCGAAAGCCGATCGTAGTCGGCCGTGCCGAAGCTGGCCTGCCCATGACGAATAAGCAGCACGCTCGCCATGCTCAGAGGCTCGATGCGGCGATGAGCTTGCGGCAGCGCTGGCTCATGTACGCCACCGCCTGGCCGAAGCCGGCGAACTGCGGGTTGGTGGTTTGCCCCAGCACGAAGCGCCGGTAGATCTGCTGGATGATCACGGTGACGCGGAACAGCCCGAACACCTCGTAATACTCGAAGTTGTCCACGTTCCAGCCGGTGCGCTCGCCGTAGTACTCCACCAGCTCGCGCCGCGTCAGCATGCCCGGCGCGTTGGTCGGCTGACGTCGGAACGACTGGAACACCGGGTCGTCATCGGCCTGTATCCAGTAGCCCAGCGAGCCGCCCAAATCCATCAGCGGATCGCCCAGCGTGCTCAGCTCCCAGTCGAGCACGCCGACGATGTCCAGCGGGTGCTCGGGATCGAGCACGACGTTATCGAAGCGGTAATCGTTGTGGATGACGCAAATGGCGGTTTCGCGCGCGGGCTGTTTTTCGGCGAGCCAGGCGAGCACGTCGTCGCAGGCGTCGGTGTCGTCGTTCAGGGCCTTGCGCCAGCGATCGCTCCAGCCGCCGACCTGCCGTGCGATATAGCCCTCGCCCTTGCCCAGGCTGACCAGCTCCGGCAGCGACGCATCGACCTGATGCAGTTCGACCAGGCGATCGATAAAGCCCTTGCACAGCCGGCGCACGCCGTCGGCATCCAGCCCGAGCTCCGGCGGCAGGTCGCGACGGAGGATGATGCCGCGCAGGCGCTCCATCACGTAGAAGTCGTAGCCCAGCGTGGCCGGATCATCGCCGATCGCCAGGATGGTCGGCACGCGCGGATAATGGGGCTTCAGCGCGGCCATGACGCGCGCCTCGCGCAGCATGTCGTGCGCGGATTTGGCCTTCACGCCCGCCGGCGGGCGGCGCAGCACCAGTTCGCGTTCGCCGTAGCTGATCAGGTAGGTGAGGTTGGATGCGCCGCCGGGAAACTGCGAGATTGTCGGCTCGCCGTTCAGGCCGTCGATATGCTGCTTGAGAAACGCATCGACCTTGCCGATATCCAGCCGGTCTTCCTCGCGCACGCTGCGCGCCTGATCGACGGCCGCCGTCATCGTGCTTTCCTCGCGGCGATGGCAGCTCCCTGGGCGCGCATTTCCAGCTTGGCGATCAGGCCGCGATGCACTTCATCCGGGCCGTCGGCCAGGCGCAGGATGCGCGCGTTGGCAAACAGCGCGGTGATCGGAAAATCGTTCGACAAACCGGCTGCGCCGTGAATCTGGATGGCCGCATCGGCGGCCTTCTGCGCCAGGTTCGGCACGATGACCTTGATCTGCGATATCTCGCTCATCGCCGCCTTCACGCCCTGGGTGTCGATCAGCCACGCTGCCTTCAGCGTGAGCAGGCGCGCCTGTTCGATCGCCATGCGCAGGTCGGCCACGATGTCCTTGTTGCCGCCCAGCTCGATCAGCGGCTTGCCGAAGGCCACGCGCGCGCTGGCGCGCTCGCACAGCAACGACAGCGCCCGCTCGGAGGTGCCGATCGCACGCATGCAGTGATGAATGCGGCCAGGCCCAAGGCGGCCCTGTGCGATCTCGAAACCACGGCCGGTGCCCAGTATCACGTGATCCAGCGGCAGCCGCACATCGGTAAAGCTGACCTCGCCATGGCCGGACGGCTCGTCGTAGGCATGAAACACCGGCAGCATCCGCTCGACCCTGACGCCCGGCGCATCGAGCGGGCACACCACCATCGTGTGACGCTGGTGCGGCGGTGCATCGGGATGGCTCAGGCCCATGAAAATCACCACGCGGCAGTGCGGATGACCGATACCGGTGGACCACCACTTGCGCCCGTTCAGCACGATGTGGTCGCCCTCGATCGTGGCGGTCGCCTGCATATTGGTGGCGTCGGACGAAGCCACATCCGGCTCGGTCATGCAGAAGGCGGAGCGAATCTCGCCGTCGAGCAAGGGCTTCAGCCAGCGCGACTTGTGCATGTCCGAACCGTAGCGCAGCAGCACTTCCATATTGCCGGTGTCCGGCGCGTTGCAGTTGAAGATTTCCGGCGCGATAAACGAGTGGCCCATGATCTCGGCCAGCGGCGCATAGTCGACGTTGCTGAGGCCGGCGCCGTACTCGGGCTCGGACAAAAACAGATTCCACAGCCCGGCCGCCTTCGCCTTGGCCTTCAGCGTTTCCATCACCGCCGGCTGGTGCCAGGTGCGCCAATCACCGTTGCCGGTAAGCTCGTCGGCAACGATTTTTTCAGCCGGGTCGACTTCGTCGCGCATGAAGCGATTGAGCGTTTCTGCCAGCGCGCGCGAGCGTTCGGAATGAGCGAAATCCATCGAGCTTCTCCTGCGGGTATGCCTTCTTTATTCCCCAAGCGTACGCCCGTCGGCATCAATCAGTGACATGAATATCTTTTATATCCACCCATCAGCTCAGTTAATATGTTTAATCGTGCAGCGCAGCATGTCGAATACATCCGAGGCCCACCATGAATCGCCCCGACCTGCGAATGGATCTGAATCTTTTTCGCGTGCTGGACGCCATCCACACGCACGGCGGCATCAGCGCGGCGGCGCGTGCGCTGCACCTCACCCAGCCGGCGATCACCCATTCGCTCAATCGCCTGCGCGAGCTATTCGGCGACCCGCTGTTCGTGCGCCAGGGCAACCGCGTGGTGCCGACGCACAAGGCGCGCAGCGTGATGGCCGACGTGCAGCTGCACCTGCGCGGCCTGCAGGCCACCACGCAGATGCACGCGAGCTTTCGCGCCGACGAACTGGACATGACCTTCACCGTCGGTTTTCGCGACGTGCTGGAGTCCATCGTGTTTCCGCCGCTGCTGGCGAAGATGGCCGCACTCGCGCCGCATACGCATATCGTCAGCCGGCGCATTGCCGCCGCGGATGTCGATCGCGAACTGAGCGCCGGCACGACCGATCTGTTGGTGGACCGGCGGCTGCAGGCCGGGCCCCGACGGTGCAGCCAGCACCTGCTCGACGAGTCGCTGGTGGTCGGCATGCGCGCGAAGCATCCGCTGGCCGGCAGTGCGCTGCGCCGCAGCGACTACCTGAGCGCACGCCATGTGGCGGTTTCCCAGCTCGGCGAGGCCGTGCCGCTGGACGTGCTGCTGGCGCAGGACGGCCGCTCGCGCGATATCCAGCTGGTCTGCCAGCACTATTTTTCCGCCTGCCAGGTCGCCGCGTCCAGCGATCTGCTGCTGACCATGCCCCGCTCGTACGCCGACTGCTTTTCACAGCTGCTGCCGATCGTGGTGCAGCCGCTGCCGATCAAGCTGAAGCCGATTCCGATTCTTGCCTACTGGCACCCGTCGAAGAACGACGACCGCGCCCACGAATGGTTCCGCCAGCGGGTGTTCGAGATCATCGGCACGGCGCCGGAATTCAACGATCGCTGAGCCTTAGCGCTCGCCGACCATACCGATCCGAGCTCGCTAGCCAGCAGACGCGAGCGGCCCGGTGCGGCCGGATGGTGCTTACGAACCGCTGCCGTTTTTCGGCGGCAGTGGCTTGCCGTCCTTGGTTTCCACTGGCTGCAGCGGTTCGACCGTAACGTGGCCGTGCCAGTCCTCGAAAACATCGGCTGCTTTTTTGTCGATCTGTACGGCGAGCGTCGTCGTCTGCGGACAAGCCATCGCCTGGTCGGGCCCTATCGTGCTGCCCGCCAGCTGCGCCGCATCGAACATACCCTGCATGCAGTAACTCGATCCGATGCCCTTACTGCGCAGCATCTGCATGCCGTCGTGGTAGCGGGCCTCCGCACGCGTGGCGGCGGTCGCATCGGCGTAGGTCGGCTGTAAATCATGCAGGAGTTTTTCGGACTCGGCGCGCTCACGCGGAGACAGGTGCGCGCGCAGCTCGACATAAGCCTGATTGAAGCGCTCGGTGTGCCGCTCGGCTGCCAGCGCCAGCCACGCCAGAGCAAGTGGGCGATTCACCGGCTGGTGGTCACCGTTAAGCGCCATCACACCCAGCACATACTGCGCGGGCTTGCTGGCCCAGGATGCCGCCGTGTGGAAAAACCTCTGCGCCTCGCCGTAGTTCTTCTCGCCGTAGCTTTGCGAAGCGAGGCAGTAGTAGTAATCGGCGGGCAGAAATTTTTCCAGGCCGATGATGCAGCGCGTGTCGGCCAACTGTTTGTCGGTCGGCGGCGGCTGGTCGACAGCCTGTGCGCGGGTCGCGCTTACCAGACCGAACGTCAGCAGCAGCCCGGTGACCAGAGTCGTGCAGACTAGCCCGACCGCTTTACTTCCATATCTGCGCAACATCGCTTTACTCCATTCGTCGTTAGTTTTATCGAGCGCCGATGATATGGAAGCACGATGACGCTTTGAAATTCCAGCATCCGGTAACCACGGCATTCGAAAAGCGCAAGACGTGCAGCGCAAGCTCTTGCCGTGCGTGATGGAAAGCCTTGCGCCGAGCCTGAAGCCGAGAGGCACTGTCGAAACTTGTTGCGTTCATTGCGCTAATCTTCATCGGCACGAACGTCGGGAGGAAGACATCTGCGATGAAACTCGGTACTGCCACGATGCTTGCCATGGCCGCTTTGACCATATGGCCGCCCGTTTCGACTGCGCAGTCGGCGCCGCATAGCGAGAATGCGGCGCTGTTCGTGGCCGAACATCTCGACGTGCTGTCCATCCCCAGTTCGATCTATGCACGCAGGAAACCCGGCGCGAATACATTGAAGGATTACGGTTTCGCCGATTTCGAAAAGATCGATGGCGGCGTACGATCGATCGATCATGAAAAGCAGTGGCTTTTTGGTATCCGGATCGTCGAGGACAACGGCGGCATCAAGGTACTTTGCATCCAGGATGGCCCTCGGATCGGCGGGAGTTTCCCAAGTCAAACAACCGCCGAGGTCAAACTTGGTCGGGACGGACTATTCCACGGCACCGGCCGGTTTCCGCAAAGCGATCAGTGCCCGCCGTTTCAACGCTGAATAGGGTCAGACGCGCGAATGCGTACGCGCATCATTGGCGTCACACCAACAATCGTTCGCACACCGCCTGGTAGATCGCCGGCAGCTGCTCCAGCTCATGCACCGCCACGCATTCGTCGACCTTGTGGATCGTCGCATTGACCGGGCCGATCTCCACCACTTCGGTACCCAGCAAGGCAATAAAGCGACCGTCGGAGGTGCCGCCGCCCGTGCTTTGCTCGGGATCGAGCTGGCACAGATCGCGGCATACGGCGACGACGGTTTCGCGCAGCCTGCCGCCGGGTGGCGTGAGAAACGGCTGACCCGACAGCTGCCAGTCGATATGAAAATCCAGACCGTGCCGGCGCAGGATCGCCTCGCTGCGCGCCTGCAGGTCTTCGGCCCGACTGGCCGTGCTGTAGCGAAAGTTGAACAGCGCCGTGAGCGTGCCGGGAATCACGTTGTTGGCACCGGTGCCCGCGTGGAGGTTGGATACCTGCATGGAGGTCGGCGGAAAGTCAGCATTGCCTTCGTCCCAGCGCTCGGCCGCGAGCGCGGCGAGCGCGGGACCAAACGCATGAATCGGATTGAGCGCCTTTTCCGGATAGGCGACATGACCCTGAATACCGCGTACGGTCAACGTCGCCGACAGCGAACCACGACGTCCTACGCGAATCAGATCGCCCAGCCTTTCCTTGGCCGACGGTTCGCCCACCACGCAAAATTCGATGCGCTCGTCGGCGGCGCGAAAGTGCTCGATCACCTTGCGCACGCCGTCGATGGCCACGCCTTCTTCGTCGCTGGTGATCAGCAAGCCGACGCGGCCTGGGTGATCCGGGTAAGCACCGACGAACTGCTCCAGCGCCACCACCATGGCCGCCACCGAGCCCTTCATATCGGCCGCGCCGCGGCCGTATAGACGGCCATTCGTTATCGTGGGTTCGAACGGTGGACTTTGCCAGGACGTTTCCGGGCCGCTGGGCACGACGTCGGTATGCCCGAGAAACATCAGCGTCGGGCCTGACGCACCCGAGCCGCGATGGGTGGCCCAGAGATTGTCCACGTCGCCGTAGCGCAGGTTTTCCATCGTGAACCCGACGCGCGCCAGCCGTTCGGCGATCAGCGCCTGACAGCCGGCATCGTCCGGCGTGACCGAGCGGCGGCGGATCAGTTCGCAGGTGAGGTCGAGCACGTCGCTCATGGTTGATGGCTCATCTTGCACAGGTCAGTGTTTCGCTTTGCCCTTGCCGAGCAGGCGCTCGTAGGTGCCGCCGGTAAAACCGACCGCGACGCGCCCGTCGGGGGCTACCGTGATCGGCTGACGCAGAATTTCGGGGTGCTCGCGAATCAGCAGCGTCCACTCCGGATCGCTGCCCGGGTTGCGCCGCTGCGGCAGCAGGCCTTTCCAGCCGATTCCGCTGCGATCGACCAACGCATCCCAGCCGCCGAGCGACGCCGCCCACGCTTTGAGCACGTCCGGCTCGGGCCGCGTGCGCCGCAAATCGACGAAGCGATAATCCGGCCCGAAGCGATCGAGCCAATGGCGCGCCTTGCCGCAGATGTCGGTGCCGTCGAGCCCATAAACGGCGACCACGGCATCGGCGGTCGCTTCAGCCACCGAACAGCTCCTTGAACTTTTTCTCGCTGAAGCCGGCGCTGACGCTGTCGCCCTTCACCACCACCGGGCGCTTGACCAGGGCAGGATAATCTTTGATCAGCTTCAGCCAGTCGGCGTCGGTACTGGCCGATTTCTGCGTGTCGGTGAGATCGCGCCAGGTGTAGCTGGCCCGGTTGACCAGCTTTTCCCAAGTCAGCTCCTTCGCCCACTGCTTCAACGAAGCCGGCGCGATGGGATGCTCGCGGTAGTCGGTAAAGCTGTATTTGACCTTGTGCTGATCCAGCCACGCGCGGGCCTTGTCGCAGGTGCTGCACTTTTCCAGGCCATAGAGTTCGACGCTCATTCGACGCTCCTCAAGAGTTCGTTGATACCGGTCTTGCTGCGGGTCTTTTCATCGACCTGCTTGACGATGATCGCGGCATACAGGCTGTGGCTGCCGTCTTTGGCGGGCAGGCTGCCGGCCACCACGACGCTGCCGGCGGGCACGCGGCCGTAGCTTACTTCGCCGGTGGCGCGATGGTAGATGCGGGTGGACTGGCCGAGAAACACGCCCATGCCGATCACGCTACCCTTCTCCACCACCACGCCTTCGACCACTTCGGAGCGCGCGCCGATAAAGCAGTTGTCCTCGATGATGGTCGGATTGGCCTGCAGCGGCTCGAGCACGCCGCCGATACCGACGCCGCCGGACAGGTGCACGTGCGCGCCGATCTGTGCGCAGGAGCCGACCGTGGCCCAGGTATCGACCATGCTTCCGGCACCGACGTAGGCGCCGATATTGACGTAGCTGGGCATCAGCACCGCGTCTTTGGCGATATGTGCGCCACGACGCACCAGCGCCCCGGGCACCACGCGCGCGCCGAGATTTTGCAGCTCGCTGTCATTGCCCTGCATGAAACGCAACGGCACCTTGTCGAAAGCCATCGCCGCACCGCCGTCGACCACGACGTTGTCGTTCAAACGAAAATACAGCAGCACGGCTTTCTTGATCCACTGGTTGACGATCCAGCCGCCCTTGCCGTCCGGCTCGGCCACCCGACGCTCGCCGGATTCGAGCAAGTCGATCACCTGGCCGACAGCCGGGCGCAGATGGGTTTCGATTTCGGTCGAGCCAAGTTCGTTGCGACGCTCGAACGCGTCGTTGATCAGTATTTCTATCGATTGCATGGACTCAATTCACCCGCGACAGGAGGAGTGCCGACGAAGAACGCGGTCGTCATCGGCAGTCCCTCAAGAGTACACGCACCACCGGAGGCCTCGGCAAGCCTCCGCTCGCTCCCTGGATCGAGCCGACCGTCATGGCGCTGACGCTACGAAGCTGCACTCCTCGCAAAAGACCCTGCGCGGCGCTGGCCTGAAGAGCGATATACCGGGAGTGAGCAAGCAGGGTAATCGCCCCGTCATTGGGGCACTTAATACGGCCCAGGCCGGAAGCCGTCAAACAAAAAAGGCGTCGACTCTGCCGAGCCGGCGCCGTTTTTCTTTGCGAATTGGTGGGCGGTACAAGGATCGAACTTGTGACCCCTTCCATGTCAAGGAAGTGCTCTACCGCTGAGCTAACCGCCCGTCATCACCGCGGCACGTGCGGGTGAGCTGCGTATTGTACGGTAGTAGAGCACGCCCCACAATATGCTCGCCGCGTACCGGCAACCGGTATGGCGCCTCAAGCTCAGCGCAAGGTCTTCTCCCGCAGCTGATGAATCTGGTCACGCAGCTGGGCGGCGGATTCAAATTCCAGGTTCTGCGCATGCTTGTACATCTGCGCCTCCAGCTTCTTGAGCAGCGCCGAGGCCTGCGACGCGCTGATCGCGGAATAATCGGCCGCCGGTTCCGCGACGGCCTTGGCACGAGTGGCCGACTTGCTGCCGCGACGCCCGGCCGGCTCGCTGCGCGCGCCTTCCATGATGTCGGCGATGCGCCGCACGATGGTGGTGGGCGTGATGCCCTGCTGCTCGTTCCACGCCATCTGCTTTTCGCGGCGGCGCGCGGTTTCGTCGATCGCCGCCTGCATCGAACGGGTGATCGTGTCGCCGTACAGGATCGCCTTGCCACGCACGTTGCGCGCCGCGCGGCCGATAGTCTGGATCAGCGAACCGGTCGAGCGCAAAAAGCCTTCCTTGTCCGCATCGAGGATCGCGACCAGCGATACCTCCGGCATATCCAGACCCTCGCGCAGCAGGTTGATGCCGACCAGCACGTCGAACTCGCCCAGGCGCAGATCGCGGATGATCTCGCTGCGCTCGACCGTCTCGATGTCCGAATGCAGATAGCGCACGCGTACCTCGTGTTCGCTGAGGTATTCCGTGAGGTTTTCCGCCATGCGCTTGGTCAGCGTGGTGACCAGCACACGATCGCCGAGCGCGACGCGCTTGTGCACTTCGCCCAGCAGATCGTCGACCTGGGTCCGCACCGGCCGCACTTCCACTTCGGGATCGACCAGCCCGGTCGGACGCACCAGCAACTCGACCACCGCATCGCCCGACTTTTCGAGCTCGTACGAACGCGGCGTGGCAGAGACGTAGATCGCGCGCGGCACGCGCTGCTCCCACTCCTCGAAGCGTAGTGGGCGATTGTCCATCGCCGACGGCATACGGAAACCGAACTCGACAAGGGTTTCCTTGCGCGAACGGTCGCCCTTGAACATGGCGCCGATCTGCGGCACGGAGACGTGCGACTCGTCCACCACCAGCAGACCATCGGCAGGCAGGTAATCGAACAGCGTCGGCGGCGGCTCGCCCGGCGCGCGCCGGGTCAGATGGCGCGAGTAGTTTTCGATGCCCTGGCAGTAGCCGACCTCGGTCATCATCTCGATGTCGAAACGCGTGCGCTGATCCAGCCGCTGCGCTTCGACCAGCTTGTTGTCCCTGTAGAGCTGTTCCAGCCGATCCTTCAACTCGAGCTTGATCGTCTCGATCGCGTTGAGCACGCTTTCGCGCGTGCTGGCGTAGTGCGTGCGCGGATAGACCGTATAGCGCTGCACCTTGCGAATGACTTCGCCGGTCAGCGGATCGAACAGCGCCATGTTTTCCACTTCGCCGTCGAACAGCTCGATGCGCAGCGCCTCGGTTTCCGATTCGGCCGGAAACACGTCGATGCTTTCACCACGCACGCGATACGTGCCACGGCGCAGCTCCATTTCGTTGCGCGTGTACTGCAGTTCGGTCAGCTGATGAATCAGCTTGCGCTGATCGATGCGCTCGCCCTTGGCCAGAATCAATCGAAGCGACAGATAGTCGGCCGGATTGCCGAGCCCGTAGATGGCCGACACGGTCGCCACGATGATCGAATCCCGGCGCGACAGCAGCGCCTTGGTGGCCGACAGCCGCATCTGCTCGATATGCTCGTTGATCGAGGCGTCCTTCTCGATGAAGGTATCCGACGCCACCACGTAGGCTTCCGGCTGGTAGTAGTCGTAATAGCTGACGAAGTACTCCACCGCGTTGTTCGGAAAGAACTCCTTGAACTCCCCGTAGAGCTGCGCCGCCAGCGTCTTGTTCGGCGCCATGACGATGGTCGGCTTCTGCACACGCTCGATGACGTTGGCGATGGTGTAGGTCTTGCCCGAGCCGGTGACGCCCAGCAGCGTCTGCGCCGCGAGGCCTGCCTCGAAGCCTTCACTGAGCAGCTGGATGGCCTGCGGCTGATCGCCGGCGGGTTGGTAAGGAGAAACGAGCTGGAAGCGGTCAGTCATGGATTACACATAGGGGTTCAAAGCGGCATTTTAAATTGGCTGTGCTGACACCGGCTGTCAGCAGACACTCACGGCGACAGCATCCAATGGCCGCTTGGCGCCATTTGGCTCGCCGATAGCATGGCTGACTCCGGCAACGCAGGAGCTGTGCCATGAAAAGCCGCCATCATTTCGAGGCTCGAAAGCAACGGATTGGCCCGGCGCAGCATCGGCGGCAGTACGGTGCCAGCCTGATCGAGCAGATCATGGTGCTTGTCATTATCGCGTCACTGGCCGGCATGGCCACGCCGCCGCTGCGCAAGATGTTGACGCATAGCCAGATTCAGACCGCCCAGTCCGACTTTATGTCGGCGCTTCAGACCGCGCGTGAAACCGCCGTTACCAGCGGCAAGCAGACGCTGTTCTGCCCGACTATTGATCGCACGCACTGCAGTGAGGCGGTGCGCTGGGATACCGGCTGGCTGCTGGCGAGCGATGCCGACCAGGACAACCAGCCCGATAGTGCGCCGATATATACAGGCTCCGGCTACGCCGGTAAATTGGCGATAGTGAGCAGCAACGGACGGCGCTTCGTGCGCTTTCATCCCGACGGTAGCGCCAGTGGAAGCAATCTCACCCTGCTGTTTTGCAGCCCGTCGAATAACGACAATGTCTTGGCCGTGGTGATCGCCAATTCCGGCCGCGTGCGTGGTGCCTCGGCGACCTCCGATCAGGCTGCAGGCTGCGCCCAGGCGCGCTGACTCGCTGTTGCCAAAGCGCCAACAAAAAGCCGGCAATCTCGCCGGCTTTTTGTTGGATAGAGAGGTTCGCTGCACCTCTCGCGCAGTCAACGCGTCAAAGCTTGCGCCGATCGGCGACATCCTTCGGCGTGACCGTTCCTTTCTTGTCACCGAAATGCGCCACCACGTAATTGGCGAGCGCGGCCACTTCGGTATCGGAATATGCGCTGCCAAAGGCGGGCATATACACATCGTTCTGCCCGATGCGCATCTTGACGCCCTGCAGAATCACCTGGGTCACGTTGGCACCGCTGACGTCATTCACGCCGCGCGTACCGAGCAACGATGCATACGGCGTTTGCTGCCCCCTGCCGTTCCACTGATGGCAGCTGGCGCAGGCGCTTTCGAACAGCTTGAGGCCTTGCTGGTTGGCACCATCCGTATCGGCAAGCGGCGCTGCGTCTGACGACTTCGCTGCGGGGGCCGCGTTGTGATCGATGTCGATCGGATCAGTACCGTCACGGGCCGGCACACTGCGCAGATAGGTAACCAGCGCGGCAGTATCTTCCGGTTTCAGATACTGCAGGCTGTGCGCCACTGCTTCGCCCATCGGACCGGCAGCGGAGCCGCGGCCGTCGGCATGTCCGGTCGACAGATAGCTGGCGATATCGCTGTCGCTCCACGCCCCGATGCCATGCGCTGTGTCCGAGGTGATGTTGTAGGCACGCCAGCCTTGTAGCGAATAGCCGGCCAATTCATTGCTATGTTCCAGGCCAAAACCGAGGTTGCGCGGCGTGTGGCACTCGGCGCAGTGGCCGAGCGCCGTGGCGAGATACGCGCCGCTATTCCACTGCGGCGACTTCGATGCATCGGCGACGAAACGATGGCTCTTGAAGAACGCCGCGTTCCAGAAGCCCATCGCCCAACGCTGGTTGAACGGAAAGCCCAGATCGTTCGGCGTCGCCGCCTGCGCCACTTTCGGCAGGCTGAAGAGATAGGCCTTGATAGCCAACACGTCGCTGCGGCTCAGCTGCGTGTACGAGGTGTACGGGAATGCCGGGTACAGCTTTTGCCCATCCTTGCGCACGCCTTCACGTACCGCCCGGACAAACTCGTCATCGCTCCAGCTGCCGATACCGGTCGCCTCGTCGGCCGTGATATTGGTCGAGTAAATCGTGCCGAACGGCAGCTTGAATGCCACGCCGCCGGCAAACGGTCGGCCGGTTTCAGGCACGGTGTGGCAGGCAATGCAGTCGGCCGCCTTGGTCAGATACTCACCGCGGGCGAGAACGGCAGCGCTGGCCGGCGCGCCGACGATGGCGGGCGCCTGCCCGTCCGAACTATCGGTGCGGTTGAGCGCCACATAAGCAACGGCGCCGATAACCAGCAGCAACACTATGATGGAGAGAAAGCGCTTCATGCGACGCCCTCCCCGTTGGCGTTGTCGGCAGAAACCACCGACTTCAGCGCATCGGCATCCTGCACCAGCAGCGAGCGATCCACCGGCAACTGGTAGAGACGCACGCCGGTGGCGGCAAAGATCGCGTTGGCCAGCGCCGGTGCGGCAATTGCCGTACCGACCTCGCCCAAGCCGCCAGGCGACTCGAAATTTTCGATGCGGTGCACCTCGACCGACGGCGCCTCGTTGATGCGCATATTGCGATAGTCGTTGAAGTTGCCCTGTTCGACAGCGCCGTTCTTGATCGTGATGCTGCTCCACATCGCAGCGCTGAGGCCGAACAGCAGACCACCCTGCACCTGCGCCTCGATCGAGCTGACGTTGACGCCGATGCCGCAGTCGAGCGCGACCACCGCGCGGCGCAGCCGAACCTCGCCCTGCGGCGTGACTTCGGCTTCGACTACGGCACAGACCCGGCTGCCGAACGGCTCGCCCAGCGCAATGCCTCGCCCCACGCGTGCCGGCAGCGGCGTGCCCCAGCCGCTTTTTTCCGCCGCCAGGTCGAGCAAGGCCAGCGTGCGCGGATTCTTTTGCAGCATGGCGCGACGAAAGGCGACCGGGTCTTTGTCCGCACGATGCGCCAGTTCGTCCATGAAGCTTTCGACGGTAAACAGATTGTGCGTGGGTCCCACGCCGCGCCACCAGCCGACAATCAGACCCGGCGGCATGTCGTGGCGGATCCACTCGACCTTCATGCCGGGGATTTCGTAAGGCATTTCGGCCAGCGACTCGACCGCGTCGCTGTCCAGCCCGTTCTTGCCCATCGCCATCGGTGCCCAGCGCCCCAGCACGGTGCCGCCGCTGGTTCGCGCGCCGAACCAGACCGGCAGGCCATCCGCATCGACGACCGCGGAAAAGCGGTCGTGATACATCGGCCGCACGCGATCGTGGCGAATATCCTCCTCGCGCGACCACACCACCTTCAGCGGATAGCCGACCTGCTTGGCGAAGGCCACGGCCTGCTCGACCTGGTCGGTTTCCAGACGTCGACCAAAGCCGCCGCCGAGGTACTGGTTGTGCAGCAACACCTTGTCTTCGGACAGCCCGGTGATCTTCGCCGCCGCCGTTACGCAACGCGTCGGCACCTGCGTGCCGGTCCAGATCTCGCATTGGTCGGCCGTCACCGAGACCGTCGCGTTGAGCGGCTCCATGGTGGCGTGGGCCAGCATCGGCAGTTGGTATACCGCATCGACCGCAGTGCCGCTGGCCGGACGTTTGCCGACTTCCTTGGCCACGATCGATGCACCGTTGAGCGCGCTCTCGGCCAGCGCATCGCGCAACTGCTGGGTAGTGAGGTTGGCGTTGACACCGCGATCCCACTCGATATCCAGCGCCTCCAGCCCCTGCTTCGCGGCCCAATAATGATCGCCGACCACCGCCACCGCGTCGCCGATGCGAATGACGTCCACCACGCCCGGCATCGCGCGCGCGGCCTTGTCGTCGACGGAAACGAGCCTGCCGGCAAACGTGGGGCTGGTCTTCACCGCGGCGATCTTCATGCCCGGCACTTTCACGTCCAGGCCGAACTGAGTAGCGCCGGTGATCTTGTCGGGCGAGTCGACGCGTCGTAGCGGCTTGCCGATCAGCACGAAATCTTTGGGATCTTTCAGCGGCGGAATCTTGTCCGGCATCGGTAGCTTGCCCGCCGGCGTCGCCAGTGCGCCGAAGCCGAGGCTGCGACCGCTTGGCACGTGATGCACAACGGCGCGTTCGACCGTGCACGTCGACGGATCGACCTTCCACTGCGCCGCCGCCGCCGTCACCAGCTGTACCCGCGCCACCGCGCCTGCTTCGCGCAGCACCTGCCATCCGCTGCGCGTGCTGGTGGAGCCGCCGGTGATCTGCCCGCCCAGCGCCGGCATGCCGTAAAGCTCCTCGCTGGCCGGCGAGTGCTCGACCTTGATCTGATCCAGGCCGACGCCAAGCTCTTCGGCCAGCAGCATGCTGAAACCGGTATAAATGCCCTGCCCCATTTCCACGCTGGGCATGACCAGACGAATCGAGCCGTCGGTATCGATACGCACGAAGGCGTTCGGCGCAAACGGCGGGTTGCCGTCAGCGAGTGCGGCCGCAGCATCCCCAGGCTGGCGGCGGGCGCTGACCATGGCCGAGGCGGCACCCGTGCTACCCAGCCACAAAAAGGCGACCGCGAGGCCACCGGACTGGATCGCGCGGCGCCGGCCTAAATCGATCGCTTCGCTTGCCTCGGAGGGGCTGTTCTTGATCTTCATGGCGTAGCCTCCGCCGCCGGTGCGGCAGGCGAGGTGACTGTCGTCTGCAGAATCTCCAGCTTGCCCGTCGCCGCCTGCTTGATCGCCGCGCGAATACGCACATAGGTTCCGCAGCGGCAGATATTTCCCGACATGGCCGCATCGATATCGGCATCGGTGGGATTGGGCGTGCGGGCCAGTAGCGCCGTTGCCGACATGATCTGGCCGGACTGGCAATAGCCGCACTGCACGACATCTACGTCCAGCCAAGCCTGCTGAATCTTCTGACCGCTCGGCGTTTGTCCCACCGTCTCGATCGTCGTCACCGCCTTGTTGCCGATCGACCCGACCGGCAACACGCACGACCGTACGGCCTGACCGTCCAGATGCACGGTGCACGCGCCGCACTGCGCAATACCGCAGCCGAACTTGGTGCCCATGAGGCCGATGACGTCGCGCAGCACCCACAGCAGCGGCATGTCGGGCGGAACATCGACGGAATGCGATTCACCATTCACTTGCAAGGAAAGCATCGATGTCTCCCGGTTGACGATAAAGCGGAGAAATAACGCGCGACGACGAATCGTGCCGATAAGCAAAAGATCGGGCTATTCGGCGTTATCCAAAGACAACCAACGTGGATTCACCGGCGCCAAAACCATACTCAGCATACTAGCGATAATCGTGCGAAAAACCGCGCATGAGAAACGCTCGCAATAAACAAAATCGGCGCTACACGCATGCCGCCGAAAATGATCGACGGGAAGCTTTGACAGTGGGCTTTTCTATAAACAGCGCTTTATTGAACAAGCTCTGATGCGAGACACTTCGACGACAGATACGCTCGCGCGATAGCGTCGTTTTGAGTTACGAACGTCTACAAAAACTCGTGAAGCGCGACAATGCGAAGCCGCCAATATCGCAGACGCACGGTAGGTTGCAAACTGTTTATTCGCGGACACTGACAACGGCACTCGGACGAATAAAAAACAGCCACGATTGGTGCATGCCGCATGCCGCACGATCCAGCCAGTGATTAAGCAAACTGCGTGCTGAGTTTTATTCAAATCCTACATCGTTGAACCGTGACCAGCAGGACTGGAAAAAGCCGTCGACATGGACTTATCCGGTTAGACGGAATGCTCGGATCGAAAACTACGGCCGACGTCCACCGCCGACATGTTGCCGAGCCGGCCAATCTTGCATAGGCACGTCGATCCGACTGAACTTGCACGGACATTGCGTGCTACGCAACCAAAGAAAAAGGCCCTGCATTGCTGCAGAGCCTTGGTTTTCTTGGCGCCCGAAGCTGGACTCGAACCAGCGACCCCCTGATTAACAGTCAAGTGCTCTAACCAGCTGAGCTATTCGGGCGTGAGCTGCGTAGTTTGTAGATCGTGCGGCGAGCTGTCAAGCCGTGGCGACGGATTCGGCCCAGATTTTCAGGCCGTTCGTACCCGATAGCAGGGCACGTAAGCCGCGCCGCCGGGCAGCTTCATGCGGTGCTGCTCGACGAATGCCTGCAGCAATTTGTCCAGCGCGCGCATGATGTCGGCGTCGCCGTCGATATCGAAGGGGCCAAAGCGCTCGATGGCCTTGACGCCTTCTTCCTTGACGTTGCCCGCAACAATGCCGGAAAACGCGCGGCGCAGGTCCGCCGCCAGCTCGTGCCGCGGGCGATCGCGGTGGATCTGCAGCGCCCGCATGGCCTCGTGAGTGGGTCGGAACGGCGTCTGGAACGCGAACGGAATCTGCAGCGCCCAGTTGAAGAAGAACGCGTCCTTGGTATCCAGCCGATGCTTGCGCACCTTGTCGATGCCCTTGACCATCGCGCGCGCCACGGCGGGCGGATCGTTCACGATGATCTGGTAGTGCTGCGCCACCTCGTCGCCCAGCGCCAGTCGCAGAAAACGATCGATCTGCTCGAAATAGGCGGCCGACTGGCTCGGGCCGGTGAAGATCAGCGGGAACGGCACACCGGCGTTGTCCGGATGCAGCAGGATGCCGAGCAGATAAAGAATCTCCTCTGCCGTGCCGACGCCACCGGGAAACACGATGATGCCGTGGCCCATGCGCACAAAGGCTTCGAGGCGCTTCTCGATATCCGGCATGATCACCAGATGATTGACGATCGGGTTCGGCGATTCGGCCGCGATGATGCCGGGCTCGGTGATGCCGATATAGCGATTCTGCCGGCGGCGCTGTTTGGCATGCCCGATCGTGGCGCCCTTCATCGGCCCCTTCATCGCACCGGGACCGCAGCCGGTGCAGATATCCAGGCTGCGCAGACCCAGTTGATAGCCTACCGACTTGGTGTAGTCGTACTCCTCGCGTGAAATCGAGTGGCCGCCCCAGCACACCACCAGGCTGGGATCGATGTGCGGCTTGAGAATCCGCGCGTTGCGCAGGATCTCGAACACGCCCTGAGTCAACCCGGCGGCGCTATTCAGATCGACGCCGGTCTGCTCCAGCTGGGTCGAGACGTAGACGATGTCGCGCACTACCGCGACCAGCAGTTCGTTAATGCCGCGAATGATCTGGCCATCCACGAATGACTGCGCCGGCGCGTTGGTCAGCTCGATCTTGATGCCGCGGTCCTGCTGCAACACCTGGATATCGAAATCCGGATACTGCTCCAGAATCGCTCGCGGATCGTCGCTGATGCTGCCGGAGGTGAGCACCGCCAGCGCACACCGACGCAGCAGCGCATGCAGGCCTGAGTCGCTGGCACCGCGCAGGCGCGCCACTTCGTTACGGGAAAGAATATCCAGGCCACCCACGGGCGAAATGCGCGCGCTGACGGTGGCGGATTTCCCCTGCGACAGCCTATTTGCATCGTTCATGTAAATCATTCTCCTTGCAGCGGCAGTAGCGTGCGCCACTTTCAAAACAAAATTGACCGCACAGCTTCGTCCGCTTGTGCAACTAGGTCAAGCGTGCACAAAAAAACCGGCGCCCGAAGACGCCGGCCTTGTTTCATGCCACTCGATCAAGCGTAATTACGCTTTCGATCAGAAGAACGAGGCGCCGAAGGTCACCATCACAGTACGGCCTTCCAGCAGCGAGTAGTAAGGCGCCGTGGGATACAGCGTCGTCCCGTTCACGTCCTTGATGTTGTTGGGATTGGACGCGAGAAAGGCCGTAATGTTGTTGGCGTTGGTCAGCGCCTGACGATCCGCCAAGTTGTAAAGATTCAGCTTGATATACGGCTTGTTGAACCACGAGGAAAAACTGCTGAAGCGCCAGCCTGCACTCAGATTGAGCGTGGTGTAGCCGCCGACTTTTTCCGTGTTGGACCAGTCGCCATAGATGGAGCTGCGGTATTTGGCATCGAGACTCGCCCAGAACGGTCCATTGTCGTAGCCCAGGCGTACATAGCCGATATTTCGCGGCGTATTCAAGAAGGTCTTGCCGTCCGTGTTGTAGATGCCGTCACCCAGTTTGCTTGGCGCGATACCTGGACCTGGGTTGATGGTGTCGGTATTGAGGTTCGTTTCCAAAGTCGATTTGGTGTAACCGTAAGAGCCGTAAAGAGTCCATTCGGGCGTGATTTTGTAGCTGGCTTCCGTGTTCAGGCCGCGCATGTGCACTTTCGGTATCGATATGTAGACCGACTGGAACGTGTTCTCGTCGAAGCCGCTGACCTGCTTGTTGTTGAGATTGGACGCATAGGCATCGACGCTCGCCGAGAACGTGTCGTCGTAATAGCGCCAGCCCAGATCGGCCGTGGTCGCGGTTTCCGGCTTGTTGTTGACGACGTTTTCCGCTGGAACGCACTTGGGACAATTGGCGTTGAGGTACGCAATGGTTGCTCCGTTCTGCAGAACAGCCCCGTTGATCGGTGCACGGAATGTTCGGCCGATGCCGAAGTAGAACTGGTTCTGCTCGTTCAACTGAAATTTGGTGCCCGCTGTCGGGCTCCATTCGTTATAGGTCTGGCTGCTCTGATCGACGCCATACCCTGCATAACCGCTGCGTACCGAGCCAGGATACTGGTAATCGAAACCGCTACGCTTTTCGGACAGAAACGACGCGCCCGCGGTGAACGTCCAGAAATCGTTGGGCGTCCAGGTATCCGTGGCAAACGCCTTGCGGGTTTCCGTGACCGTGTACTCGTTGTATGCCTTTTGCACTGCACCGTTGGGATAACGGATCAAGTCCGACAGACCCTGGATGTCCGAGGGCACGCCGGTCACCGGGTTCACCGGCGTATAGGCCTGACTCTGCTCCTGGCGCGGACGCTCGTACCAGAAACCGTATTCGAGGCTGTTGTTCTGACCAAAGTCCTGATTGAACTTGACCGTGACGCCAGGGCGCATGGTGTAGGTGTTGCTGATGGAATACGCCAAGGCCTTGGCGTTCTTGCCGCCGACAACGCCATTGCCGTTCAGATCCTGATTGCTGTATTGGTACCAATTAAGCGGCTGGGTCGATTCGGTGAAAATGCCCGCGCCGCCGCCGCCGCCGTTGCCGTACCAGAAGTAAGGCACCACGGATAGGCGAAGGTCGTCAGTCAGCTTGAACTCGCCATCGAGGCTGACCATGGCGCTGGTGAACGGGTTGGTATGCAGCTTGTAATAGCAGGCCGCGTTGTTCTGCGGAGAATTGCCTGAACAAAACGTCGTGCTGGTCGAACCGAGATTTGCCGCATTGAAGACGCTGGCGTAACCCTGGTTGTAGCCGCCGGAGGCAATCTGACCTTTGGTCAGGCTTTCATAGGTGGTGTTGGATTCACGGTTGTACTGAAACGATGCGGCGATCGAGTTGTTGTCGTCGATCGTCCAGATCGATTTGCCATCCACCTTGTTCACGTTTTGCGTACCCGCCCCGCGCCACAGATCGGCCTTGTTATTGGAGTAGGACAGCCACGAGCGCACCGAACCGATGTCGCCCGTGTTGAAGCGAACGAAAGTACGCTCATAGCTATTGCTGCCGAAAGTCTGACTCACGTCCACGCCGGGTTTATGCGATGGGTCGATCGTCGCCCAAGCGACCGATCCGCCGGCCGCACCGCTGACCGGCGTATCCACATCGGGATAGCCTTGCAGCACAGTGATGTCGCCATAGTTTTCGCTGTCGCCGTATTCGGTCGAATAGACCTTGTAGTTGCCGCTGTCGTTGGCCGGCACACCGTTGACGGTGGTGCCGATCTCATCACTGGTGAAACCGCGGATGCTGTAGTTGCCGTTGGCCAGACCGGTGTAATCGTCGGTCGAGGCATTGACACCGGGAATGCTGTCGATCATCTGCACGAACGTGGCACCCGGCGCGGCCTTGACGATGGCGTCGCGGGTAATCGTGGAAACAGCCTTCGGTGCCGTCTGCACCGACATCAAGCCACCACCGAGCGAAAGCGACTGTCCCTGTACCTGCACGGCCGACAGCTGTTGCACGCGCTTGGTGTCGTTCGACGTAGTGGTGTTGGACGTGCTGGATACGCCAGCGCGCGGAGCGGCCTGCGTGCTGGCGGCCTGGTCGGTGGCCGTCTGCGCCATGACCATGCCCGATCCCATAACACAGGCAAGCGCAATCGCGGCGGATAGGTGGCTTCGCTTCATTTGGATAGTTCCCTGTTGAGTCATGTAATGAGTTGCTGCGGGCCTGAGCTACGCATGAAGCCATGCAGGCACAGGCTGGTTCGCGAAAGCGCGTTTGAGTCTGCCAATCTGGATTTGCTTTGGCTGGCAAGCCGACGTTGTGGGGCGTCGCCAGCGATGAAGCGTTGCCCGAACAAAAAACCTGCGACCACATCCCCCGGAGTCGTCGATGCCAAAAACGCATGATTCCACGCGAATTTTACAGAGTCTTTACAAAAGTTTCATTCCAAGTGTGAACGCAATATATTGCGATCACACTTGGTGATGCACGACTCCTCCAACAGGCGCCAAACCCTTAGAAAGGCTGGCTTTCCGATTCGAAAGGGCGCGAAAGCGCTGGAAAGCCCGCACGTGCCGCATAAAAATACGATGCGAAAAATCGCTCCGGCACGATTACGCTGTCTTCGAATCGCACGCGGGTGGTGGTAACCGCAGATGGCTACGACAGATTCGCAGCGTCGGCTTAGAGCATCTCGCCGTGCCTCGCGCCGGGAGCGTTTTTTGCGCTCAGACCAAGGAAGAACGAGGGAGCGGACGTCGATCTACGACGGAGCGTGATGACGCCGGGATGCGATCAAACCGCTCCCGGCGCGAGGCACGGCGAGATCGAGAACAGGCTCTTAAGCAGCTTTGCCCAGATAACGCGCACGCTTGGCCGGCTTGAGCCGAGCCAGGTCCAGCATGACGAGACCGTCCACGCAGCCGGAAAAATCGGGATCTTCACCGAAGTCGAGAAACTGCACCCCGTCGGCATCGACCAGATCCACGTACTGGCGATACAGCACGGGTAGGCTCACGCCCAGCGCGTCCAGATGGTGCTTGAGTTTGCCCAGCCCCGCCGATGCGTCGAGCCCCTGCAAGGCCTGCCGCACGCCGTCGCTGACGTCGCTGGAAATAACGAACGGCCGACGCGCTTCGGCCAGGCCCGGCGTGCCGAAATAATGCTGATGCGCGGCCACGATCCATTCGCGCGCTTCGCGCGGCATGGACACCGACATGCTGACCGGACCGAACATGTAGCGCAGGTCCGGATGCCGCTGGAGATACAACCCGATGCCCTGCCACAGCTGGTCGAGCGCACGCGAGCGCCAGTACGCCGGCGCTACAAAGCTTCGGCCCAGTTCCAACCCTTGCGCCAGACGTGACTCGAGCGCCGGCGAGTAGCGAAACAGGCTGGCCGTATAAAGACCGGCCATGCCGCGCTCGGCGAGCAGCCTACCGCCGTGACCGAAACGGTAGGAACCGACAATACGCAGCGCCTTGGTATCCCACAGCACCAGATGCTCGTAATGCGGGTCGTAGGCATCGAGATCACGCCGCGTGCCGGTGCCCTCCCCCACCTTGCGGAAGGTAAGTTCACGCAGGCGACCGATCTCGCGCATCACCGGGCTGTCGAGCGCGCCCTTGAACAGCCATGCCTGCTTGCCATCGCCGAGATCGGCGAGTTTTTCCGACTGCATCAGCTCGGCCGCTACCTGATCGATCGGCTCCGGGTGCGCCAGAGGCACCTGGCCGCCGAAAATCAGCCCGCGATGCCGGCCCACGCGATACACGTGCCGACGCATCAGCTTGGCCGCCTGCTCGGGCGAGCCACCGCTGCGCTGGGCCAGTTCGTCGGCGCCGATCAGCGCGCCGATGCTGAAGCCGATCCGTCGGCTACCGACCGTCACCGCCTCGCGCGGCAGCATGGCGGTACTGAGCGGCTTGGCCAGCATCGACAAGCCGTAGAACATCGCCGAATTGCGTGCGGCGACGTGGACCGGCAGCACCGGCACTTTCCTGCGCATAGCCAGTCGCGCAAAGCCGTCCGACCAACGGCCGTCGCGCACGCCGTTGGCGCGCACGCGGGACACCTCGCCGGCAGGAAACACGATCAGCGCCTGACCTTCCTCCAGCGCGCGATAAATGCCACGCAGTCGCGAAGCGCTGCCTTTGCCGAACACGTCCACCGGCAGCAGCAGTTTTTTCAACGGGGGCACCACGGCCAGCCAGTCATTGCCGAGAATCCGCACGTCGCTGCGCACCGAACCGATCAGCTGCAGCATGGCCAGTGCATCCTGCATGCCCAGCGGATGGTTCGCCACGACCAGCAGGCCGCCGTCGACCGGAATGTTTTCGCGCTCGCGCGGGCTGATGTGATAGCTGGTGCCGAGCAAGTCGAGCACACGCTCGACGAAATCGAAGCCTTCGGCGTTGCCGACTTTATCCAGTACGCGGTTGAAACCGTCTTCGTCGGCCAGTCGCCCCAGCATGTCGGCGACGGGGCGGCGGATTCTGGGATGCACTGCAAGCCAGGGCAACCGCTCGGTAAGGGTCTGTTCGATGGAGAGCATGACCGTGTCCTCAGGTTTTCGCTCATCCTGAAGATCAATTGTTACAAGGACCTGTCACGCGGACGCCAAACAGAAATTACTGCGCTGTTTTGCTCACAAACTTACGTGCATGAACGAGGCGACGCCCGACATGAACATCTGCACCGACAGCGCAATCAGCAACATGCCCATCACCCGCTCCAGCGCAGTGAGCACACTCTCGCCCAACCAGCGGAACAGATAGGTGGCGCTGAGCAGAATCAGCGACGTGGCCAGCCACGCCAGCAACAGCGCAGTGACCCAGTCCGCCGTGCGGCCTGGTTGGGTGTTGGTGAGCAGCAGAAGGGCGGCCATCGCCGAGGGGCCGGCCACCCCGGGAATCGCCATCGGCACGATAAAAGGCTCGCCCTCGCCGGGCTTGCCGAAGATGCCGCCGCCGTCGGCCGGCGGAAACACCATGCGGATGCCGATCAAAAACAGCACGATGCCGCCGGCGATGCTGATCGAGTCGGGTTTGAGCTGCAGCAGCTTGAGAATGTGCTGACCGCCGAACAGGAACGCCAGCAACACGCCGAGCGCGATCAGCAGCTCGCGCACCATCACCGCACGGCGACGCTTGGGCGGTACATCCTTCAGCAAGCTCAGAAAAAACGGAATATTGCCCAGCGGGTCCATGATCAGAAACAACATGATCCCCGCCGACAGGGTGGTCATCTCCGTTTCCATAATGAATCACTCCCCTTGAGGCCATCACAGGATAGCCGTTGCCGCATCGGTCGCACCGACGGGTGTCTCAGTTGGCGCGAAGATCCAGCACCGCACCGCGTGCCTGCGCGGACTGCGCGCTCAGCAGATAGACGGCTGCGGCTGCGGTGGCATCCGGCAGCGGGCGCTGCATGATGTCCTCGCCGAAGTACGCCTGCCGCCGCAGCGCGGTGCGCATCGGCGCGGGCAGCAGCGCGTTGACGCGCAGAGGGCCGGCATCGTTTTCCTGATGCAGAATCGCCACGAAGCGTTCCAGCGCGGCTTTCGATACGCCGTAGGCGCCCCAGTGCGCGCGTGCCAGCAGATCGGGGTTGTCGAGGACGAAAACCACGGCGCTGTCGACGGCTTGATTCAGTAGGGGCATGCACGCCTGGGTCAGCGCGAACGGCGCGGAAACATTGACGTGCAAGGCGCGCAGCCAATCGTCCGGCTTGTGCATGGCGATCGGGCTGAGCCCGGCGAAACTCGCCGCGGCGTGCACGATACCGTCGAGCCGGCCGAAGTCGCGCTCCAGTCCTTCGGCTAGATTTTCGTAGTCACGCGGCGTCGCCGTCTCCATATCCAGCGGGTGGATCACCGGCTCGCTCAAACCCTCGGCGAGCATCGCGTCGTATAGCTGCTCGAGCTGACGTTTGCGTTTGCCCGTCATGACGACCGTGGCACCGGCGCGAGCGGCGGCCCGCGAAACCGCCGCGCCTAGTCCACCGTAGGCGCCCGTCACCAGCATCACGCGATCGCGCAAGGTGTCGGCGGCCGGCATCCAGTCGGCCGGCAATCGGGAAACCGGCAGCGACATTAATTCGCTATCCCGGCGACATCGTTCGCCATGCGCGCCAGCTCACCGGCGGCGTTCAGGTCTTCGACGATATCGCAGCCGCCGATCAGCTCGCCCTGTATGAACAACTGCGGGAACGTCGGCCAGTTGGCGAAGTGCGGCAGGCCGGAGCGCAGCTGAGGGTCGGCCAGGATATTCACCGCATGGAAATCGGCGCCTGCATCGGTGAGTGCTTTCGCCGCACGGCTGGAGAAGCCGCACATGGGAAACTGCGGCGTGCCTTTCATGAAAAGCACGATGGGATGCTCGGCGAGAATGGCGCGAATTCGCTCGTTGATATCCATAGGTGACGTTTCATCTTTACAATGCAGGCAGATCGGTATTGTATCAGTCACCCGATGGCCGCTGCCCGCTGGGCCGGCCAAACCTCCCCCAGCCACCGCTAAGGAGCCACACCATGGCGATCGAATTGCCCCCGCTTCCGTACGAAAAGAACGCGCTGGAGCCGAATATCTCGGCCGAAACGCTGGAATACCACTACGGCAAGCACCACCAGGCGTACGTCACCAACCTCAACAAGTTGATCGAAGGCACCGAGTTCGCCGATGCGAAGCTCGAAGACATCATCAAGAAATCCTCCGGTGGCGTGTTCAACAATGCCGCCCAGATCTGGAACCACACGTTCTATTGGAACTCGATGAGCCCCAAGGGCGGCGGTGCGCCGACCGGCAAGCTTGCCGACGCGATCGACAAGGCGTTCGGCTCGTTCGACAAATTCAAGGAAGAGTTCAGCAAGTCTGCCGCCGGCAACTTCGGCTCCGGCTGGACCTGGCTGGTGCAGCGCCCTGACGGTTCGCTCGGCATCGTCAATACCTCGAACGCCGCCACGCCGATCACCGGCAGCGACAAGCCGCTGTTCACCACCGATGTGTGGGAGCATGCGTACTACATCGATTACCGCAATGCCCGCCCGAAGTATGTGGAAGCATTCTGGAATCTGGTGAACTGGGAATTTGCGGCCAGCAACCTGGCCTGATCACCCGCAGCAGCACACAAGTAGAAACGGAGCCCATGCGACTCCGTTTCTACTTGTGTGCGTTGTGAAGAACAGGGCTCAGCGAAGCGCTTTCACCACCGGACCCGCCTGCTCGCCGCGGTCGAGTGCATCGGCCAGTTCCGTCAATCGTGTAGCCAGCTCTTTTGCATCCGGCGCACACAGTGTGGCGTGCCCAACCTTGCGTCCCGGCCGTGCCTGCTTGCCGTAGTCGTGCCAGTGCCCGTCGATGGCGCGCAAAACGGGCGCTGCATCAGGCAGATCGCCGATCCAATTGAACATCGTCGATACGCCACGCGCACCGGTATCGCCCAGCGGCAGACCGAGCACGGCGCGCACATGGTTCTCGAACTGGCTGGTATGCGCGCCCTCGATGGTCCAGTGACCGGAGTTGTGCACCCGCGGCGCCATTTCGTTGCCGAGAAGCTCACCGTCTTTGACAAACAGCTCGAGCGCAAACACGCCGACGTAGTCCAGCCGCTCGGCCAGCGTTTTTGCCAGCGCCGTGGCGCGCTGCTGCAGCTCGCTGATCGTCGGGGCCGGCGCCAGACTCATCGACAGCACACCGTCGACATGCCAGTTCTGCGTCAGCGGCCAGATGCGGAAATCGCCGTCTCTCCCGCGTACGGCAATCACCGACAGCTCGCGCTCGAACGGCACGAACGCTTCCAGAATCAATCCAAGCGTAGCCGCCTGCTCACCCAGTGCAGCCCATGCCGCATCGGCGTCGTCGACGGTTTTGAGTCGGAACTGGCCCTTGCCGTCGTAGCCGAGCCGACGCGTCTTGAGGATGGCCGGCGCGCCGATGGTCGTCAGCGCCCGAGCGAGATCCTCGCGGGTGTCGACGGCCATGAACTCGGGCGTCGGCAGGCCGCATTCGCGAAACAGGGTCTTCTCGGCCAGGCGATCCTGCGCGATCGCCAACGCCTGCGGCGAGGGATGCACGGCCACTCGCTCGACCAGCCTGCGCGCGGTTTCGGCCGGCACGTTTTCGAAATCGAAAGTGACCGCGTCGACTTGACCCGCAAACGCCTCCAGCGCGGCGTAGTCGGTCCATTCGGCGACCACCAGCGGCGCGACCTGTCCCGCACAGGCATCGCTGGCGCCATCGACCGCCAAAGTCTTGATGCCAAGCGGCGCCGCGGCGATAGCCAACATGCGCGCCAGCTGGCCGCCGCCCAGCACGCCGAGCACCGGTTGCTTACGATCGCTCATTGACGCGGGTCCGGCTGATCGAGCACGGCCTGCGTCTGCCTGGCGCGCCAGGCGTCGAGCGCCGTCGCGAGTTCGGCATCGTGCAGAGCCAGCATGGAAACGGCCAGCAGGCCCGCATTGACCGCACCAGCGCGGCCAATCGCCAGGGTCCCCACCGGAATGCCGGCCGGCATCTGCGCAATCGACAGCAGGGAGTCCATGCCGCTGAGCGCCTTGGACTGCACCGGCACGCCCAGCACCGGCAGCCGCGTCTTGGCCGCCAGCATGCCCGGCAGATGCGCCGCGCCGCCGGCACCGGCAATGATGACGTGCAGACCTCGGCCAACGGCTTCTTCGGCATAGCGAAACAACAGATCCGGCGTGCGATGCGCCGAGACCACGCGCACCTCGTGCGGCACGCCCAGTTCTTCCAGCACGCCTACCGCGTGCTGCATGGTTTCCCAGTCCGAGCGCGAGCCCATCACCACGCCGACGCGCAGCGGATTGGTTGTCGATGTCATGGCCGAGCCGTCCAAAAACGGTTATCGTACTTGCTTTCTCCAGCTACGGCATACCCAGCGAACCCGCCATGGACAAGCGTCTGCTCGACATTTTGTGCTGCCCGGTCAGCAAGACCCCGGTTCGACCGTTGAGCAAGCACGAACTCGATGCGCTCAACGGCGCCGTGGCCGCCAGCATGGTCAATACGGTTGCCGGCGCTCCGGTCCGCGAGAAGATCGCCGAAGCCCTGATCACCACCGATCGCAAGGTGATCTACCGCATCGAGGACGGCATTCCGGTCATGCTGCCCGAGGAAGGCATCGGCACTACCCAACTGACCGACTTTCCGGCGGCCGCCTGAACCGTTCGTGTCGCAGTTCTCAGTTCCGATATAACTATGCATGACATGCCCCCCAGCCTCGCTTATTGTCAGGCTCGTGCGGGCCATTCGACTCTCACCGCGTGTCGCAATACCAAGGCGTGGCGATGAAAGAAGTCAATGACCTCTCGAAAGTAGTCGACCTCGGCCCGCGCCTGGACCCTACCAGCGAGCGAGTCGGCCAGTTGCTGAACGCGGTTCGCGGCATCGCCAACCGGCGTCTGCAACAGTGGGTGGGCAACGCGTTCGAGCATGTCGACGATGCGCTGTTCGACCTGGCCGAAAAAGCCGAAAACAACGCCGCCCAGATGCACTACTTCGACGGCATGCGCGACGTGCGCAAGCGCCGCCCGCTGGTGGAGCGCAACTTTCTGGCCGCGATTAACCGCGAACTGGGCGAGCTGACCCATCCAAAGTCGCCGTCCCCGGCGACGACTTCAGTCGGTATCGGCGGCAACGCGGAACTGACGCTGGTAGCGGACAACGAGCTGGAAGAATCGCTGGCTATCACCAGCATGATCAGCAAAAACGATTCGCGCCTCGCGCGCGACCTGTTTGCGGTGAACCAACGGCTGTCGGTGATCTGCGGCGGCCATAAAATCGACGACGCCAGCAATCCAGTCGCGCCAGCCATCCTGTCCCAGGCGTTTCGCCAGGCGCTGCGTGAACTCACCGCGGACATGCGCGTCAAGCTGATCATCTACAAGCTCTTCGATCGGTATGTGCTGTCGTCGCTGGAAGAGCTCTACCAGGAGATCAACGACGAGTTGATCGAAGCCGGCGTGCTGCCGCAGCTTCACCACCAAGTGGTCCGTACGCCGGCCGCGAGTAGCGCCAGCTTGTCGAAATCGGTGGACGACGATGCGGTGGTGCGAGCGGTCGCGGGGGCGGAGTCCGGCGACATCCCGAACGACCTGCTGCAGACCTTGCACGCCCTGTTCAGCGCACGCCGTGCGCCGACATCGGCCGGTTCTGCATCTGGCTACGCTGGCGCAGTCGGCGGCAGCATAGGCAGCGGCCGCGCCTTGTCCTCCGGACCGCTGCCGTCGGCGCACGAACTGCTCGGCGCACTCAGCGTTTTGCAGAATCAGATCGCCAGCGCCGGCCCGCTGCCGCAGGCCGCAACGGGCTCCGATCGCGATGCAGCCGATCTGAGCCGCGAAGTCCAGCAACTGAAATCGCAGCTGCTGAACCAGATCGGCGCGCTGCGCGGCGAACGGCCCAGCCATGTGGCCACCATCGATGAAGATACGATCGATCTGGTCGGCATGCTGTTCGAATTCATTCTGGAAGATCGCAACCTGCCAGTGCAGATGCAAGTGCTGCTGGCACGCCTGCAGATTCCCTACCTCAAGGCCGCGATTCTCGACCGCAAGATGTTCGCTCATCGTCAGCATCCGGCGCGCCGCCTGCTCGACGGCTTGGCCGAACAGGCCAAGGGCTGGTCGGACGAGTCCGACCGCGATCGCCGGCTGTATGAAAAAGTAAAAGTCATCGTCGAAAAACTGCTGCACGAATTCGACGACGACCTGAGCATCTTCGAGCGGCTGCTGGTCGACCTGCAGCAGTTCCACGACATCAACAAGCGCCGCTCGGAGCTGGCTGAACAGCGCGTGGCCGAATCCACACGCGGGCGCGAAAAGCTCGAACTGGCACGTCGACGCGCCGCGCGCGAAATCGTCGATCGCATAGGACAGCATCAACTGCCGCCGCTGTTGCACGGCATTCTTGCGCGCGCCTGGGCCAACCATTTGGTACTGACCTTGCTGCGCCACGGCGAGGCCTCGAACGAATTTCGCAGCGCGCTGCATTTTATCGACGATCTTATCGCCAGCACGCGTCCGATAAAGAGCGCCGAAGACCGGCATCTGCTGCGCCAGACGCTGCCTAACATCGAACGCGCCTTGCGCCTCGGTCTGGCCAACGTGGCTTTTCAGGAGCAGGACATCGAGCGGTTGCTTGGCCAGCTGCATGCCTACTATCGCCAGCAACTCGGCGAGGCAGGCGACGACGACGCGGCTTCTGTCACGGAAGACGCCGCGATGCTGAGCATGCCCGACACGATTCAGCCGATGGCCGGGCAGGATGCGGGCCGCGAAAACAGCCGCGACCCGGAACCAGCAATGGTACCGCTGGACAGTCCCGAGTGGCAACAGGTGCAGGCGTTGCAGCCGGGGACCTGGCTGGAATTCAGCCATATCGATCAGGCCATGGCGCGCGCCAAGCTGTCATGGATCAGTCCGATGACGGGCCGTTACCTGTTCGTCAATCGTCGCGGCCTGAAAGTGGCGGACTATGCGCCGGAAGAGCTGGCGGTGCTGCTGGCCGATGGCAAGGCCACCGTGCTAGCTGCCAACGCGCTGTTCGACCGGGCAATGAGCTCGATCGTCACTCGTCTGAGTCAGCCTGAAAATCCTATCGCTCCGGATGCCTGATGAGTTTCGCACCCTTGTTTGACGCGCCCACTGCCGCACAGATTTCCGACGACATCGAACGCGCCTTCGCCGAAGATCTCGGCTCCGGCGATGCCACCGCCGAGCTGTTGCCGGCGCAGGGCCGTGCGCAGGCCGAACTGACCTGTCGCGAAAGCGCCGTCGTTGCCGGCATTCCCTGGTTCGAGGCGTGCTTCCGCCGGATGGACCCCGACGTCAGCATCCACTGGCATACGGCCGACGGTCACCGTGTCGAACCCGGCACGGTGATCTGCCGACTGAGTGGACGCGCACGCGCGCTGGTCAGCGCCGAACGCACGGCGCTGAATTTTCTGCAGCTGCTGTCGGGTACGGCGACTCAGACGGCCAGATACGTGGCCGCCGTGCAGGGCACCAACACCCGACTGCTGGATACTCGCAAAACCGTACCGGGCATGCGCCTGGCGCAGAAGTACGCGGTGCGCTGCGGCGGCGGCCACAACCAGCGGATGGGTTTGTACGATGCCATCCTTGTCAAAGAGAACCACATCATCGCGGCCGGCGGCATCGCGGCCGCAGTTGAGGCCGGACGTCGTCTGCATCCGACGCTGATGCTGGAAGTCGAAGTGGAAAATCTCGATGAGCTGGCGCAGGCCATCGACGCCGGCGTGGATCGAATCATGCTGGACAACTTTTCGCTGCCGCTGATGACAGAAGCCGTCGCGCTCACCGCCGGCCGCGTACCGCTCGAAGTGTCCGGCAATGTCGATCTGGAAACGATTGCGGCGTTCGCCGGGACCGGCGTGGATTTCATTTCCGTCGGTGCCCTCACCAAACACGTTCGCGCGGTGGACCTGTCGCTGAGACTGCGGCTGGACTGACGCCCGGCTATTGCGTGCAAGCAGGCATGCCCACACACTGCGGGCATGAGCGACATCGAAGATATGCTGCTGTTGCTGGTGCTCTGTGCCGCCGTGGTGCTGTGGCTGAAACTCACCTCGGCGCGCGAGCGCGCCATGAGCGAGGCTCGGCGGCAATGCGAGCGGCACGGACTGCAGCTGCTCGATGAAAGCGTCGGCCTGCGCGCCGTGCGCATCCGCCGCATGGACGGTCTTCGCAGGATCGAACGCGGCTACTCGTTCGACGTCAGCATCGACGGCGACGATCGCGAACAGGGGCGACTGTGGATGATCGGCAGCACCGTAAGCGGGCTCAGCCTGCCGACAATCCAGCTGGCCTCGGCCGAATCGATCGTGGCCGAAGCGTTGGTCAAGGCCAAGGCATCAAGCAACGTCGTGCAGTTGCATCCGGGGCGTCGACCGCCGGACGCACCGCTTCACTAGCGTGGATCGCAGCGGAGTTCGCGGCGATCCCCTTTGCAACAACCGATCGCGTCGGCATCACCCCTCACCGCGGCGATCCAGAAGAACGGTTACTTGACCACCCGCAGATGCGGCGCGCCGCGCTTGGGCTTGTCGCCCTGCTCCGCGCTGGGTGCGGGCGGTGCGTCATCGGGGACGTCCGGTGGCGGATTGTCGCCACCTTCCTCGGCCGGAAACATCATGCCCTGCCCGTTTTCCTGGGCATACAGCGCCAGCACCGCCTGCACCGGGATATTGATCGTCTGACTGACACCGGAAAAACGGGCCGAGAAGCTGATCCACTCGTTGCCCAGATCCAGATTGGCCACCGCGCGCATAGCCAGGTTTAACACGACCTGCCCATTCTTGATCACCTGCGGCGGCACGCGAACGCCCTCGATAGAGGCGTCGACCAGCACGTAGGGTGTGAGGTCGTTGTCGCTGATCCAGTCGTAGATCGCCCGCAAAAGATACGGCCGATTCGAACTCATCGAGGTAGGTTCGTTCTTGCTCATCATGCCTGCTCTGGGAGTGGGCGCATGGCTTTTTCCTGTTCGGTCATGCTGCGCGCAAAACCCTGACTGTGGAACAAACGTTCGCCGTAATCGATGATCGGTTTGCCTTCGCGCCCCAGATCCACGTCCAGCCATGGCAGGCGCCAGATCACCGGCGCGACCAGGCAGTCGACCAGACTCATTTCCGGATTCAAGAAGAATTTGGCCGCCTTGAACAGCGGCAAGCTGGCCAGCAGATGTTCGCGCAGGCGTTTGCGCGCGGCATCGGCCGGACGACCGCCGGCACGGATCGAGTCCACTTCGGTAAGCCAGTCTTTTTCGATGCGCACGGCAGCCACGCGAATGCGCGCGCGCGACAACGGATCGATCGGCATCAGCGGCGGATGCGGGTAGCGTTCGTCGAGGTACTCGCAAACGACCGACGTGTCGAACAGCGTGAGATCACGATCGACCAGTGTGGGCGTCGTGACATAGGGATTGAGATCGATCAGATCTTCCGGGGGATTGGCGTGATCCACGATCACACGTTCGTAGCTGACGCCCTTGGCGGCCAGCACGAGCCTTGCCCGATGACATTGAATGTCGTCGGCGGTGGTGTACAACGTCAATACGTTGCGCGAGCGAGCGCTCTGAACCATGCGCGTTTCCCTATCGGTGAGACGACGACGGCGGCCCGTGGCCGCCGCAATCGGATGATGCACATCCGGGTGTAATGGACGTTTAATGGACGTCTTTCCAGTATTCCTTGTTGAGCAAATAGGCCAGGAAGGTAAAGACAGCCAGGAACAGCAGGACCCAGATGCCGTAGTGCTCGCGCTGCAGCGCGGCGGGCTCGGAGGCGTACTGCAGGAAGCTGGTCAGATCGCGCATCGACTGCTGGTACTGCGCCGGCGTCATCGTGCCCGGGTGTGATATCTCCAGCTTTTCCACCACATCGGTGGTGCCCGGCTTCATCGTCGCCGTCTGCAGGCCTTGCAACTCGGCCAGCGGAAACGGCATCGCGGCGTTGGGCAGCACGGTGTTGTTCCAGCCGATCGGGCTGTGCGGGTCGAGGTAAAACGAGTTGAGGTAGGTGTAGACCCAGTCCTCGCCCTTGGCGCTGACTTCCAGCGAGAGATCCGGCGGTGCCTTGCCGAACCACTTGGTCGCCATATCGGCCGGCATGTGCGAGATAACCTGATCGTCGAACTTGCCGCCGGTGAAGTTGAGGTTCTGCATCACGTCCTGCTCGGACAGATTCAGATCCTGGGCGATGCGCGAGTAGCGCACGTATTTCAGCGAGTGGCAGCCGACGCAGTAGTTGAAGAACATCTTGGCGCCACGCTGCAGCGACGCCTGATCGCGCACGCTGGCGCCGGACGACATCAGCTCCGGCTCTTCCGCGGCCTGCACCGCGCTGCCCGCCAGCAGCCCCAGCGCCAGGGCAAGCACGCACAGGAGCCGCTTGGTGAAATACCGCTGATTCATCAGAGGCCGCCGTTTGATGAGAATCGTAGAATTAGTCATGCCCGGTCACCCGCTCCGGCACCGGCTTGGTCTTTTCCCAGCCGAAGTGCGTATACGCCCACAGGAACGGGAAGAAGCCGAAGTAGATGATCGTCATCAGGCGACCGAACAGGTTTTCCCAGGTGGTCAGATCCACGTTGCCGAACCACTTCGGAATCACCTCCGCCGTGATGCCGGTACCCACCGCGCCCAAACCCAGAAACGCCACGACGAACAGGCCGAGCGCTACCTTGTATCCGGTGCCGCGATAGCGGATCGAGCGCACCTGGCCACGATCGAACCAGGGCAGGAAGAACAGCACGGCGATGGCGCCGAACATCGCCAGCACGCCCCACACGGCGCTGCCGAAGAACGACGGCACCATCCGCACGATCGCGTAGAACGGCGTGAAGTACCAGACGGGCTTGATTTCGGCCGGAGTGACCAGGTTGTTGGCCATGATCGAGTTGTCGTGCTCGAGGAACCAGCCACCGAAGGTCGGCGCAAAAAAGATGATGAAGGCGGCGATCAGCAGCAGGAAGCCGATGCCGACCAGATCGTGCACCGTGTAATACGGATGGAACGGCACACCGTCGGCCGGCTTGTTCGCATCCCAACGATTGCCTTTCGGTCCGTGCTTGATGTCGACGCCATCGGGATTGTTCGAACCGACTTCGTGCAGCGCAAAGATGTGCAGCACCACCAGCAGCAGCAGCACGATCGGCAGCGCGATCACGTGCAGCGCAAAGAAGCGGTTGAGGGTGGAGTCGGCCGGCAGGAAGTCGCCCATGATCCACTCGACCAGCGTGTTGCCGATAAAGGGAATCGTGCCGAACAGCGAGATGATCACCTTGGCGCCCCAGAACGACATGTTGCCCCACGGCAGCACGTAGCCCATGAAGGCCTCGGCCATCAGCACCAGAAAGATCAGCATGCCGAGCAGCCAGACCATCTCGCGCGGCCGTTTGTACGAGCCGTACATCAGGCCGCGGAACATGTGCAGAAACACCACCACGAAGAACAGCGACGCGCCGGTGGAATGCATGTAGCGGATCAGCCAGCCCCACTCGACGTCGCGCATGATGTACTGCACCGAGTCGAACGCACCCGCCGCGCTCGGGTTGTAGTTCATCGTGAGGAA
The DNA here is from genome assembly GCF_013408815.1 of Rhodanobacter sp. K2T2. Taxonomy (NCBI): domain Bacteria; kingdom Pseudomonadati; phylum Pseudomonadota; class Gammaproteobacteria; order Lysobacterales; family Rhodanobacteraceae; genus Rhodanobacter; species Rhodanobacter sp. K2T2. The sequence goes on from NZ_JACCCA010000002.1 coordinate 315,489, forward strand.
GATGCCGGTGAGGATCTGGTTGACCAGCACCACCATCGCCAGCACACCGAAGTAGTACCAGAGATTGAAATTCTTCGGCGCGTAGTACTCGCTCATGTGCTTGCGGTAGAACGGTGCAAGCCCAGGCGCGCGCTCGCCGACCCAGTCGCCGATATTGCTCAATACGTTGGCCATTACGCGGCCCCCTTCGGGTCGACGCCAATCTGGATCGTCGTATCGTCGATGAAATGATACGGCGGAATCTGCATGTTCTTCGGCGCGGGCACGCCCTGATAAACGCGGCCGGCCATGTCGTAACGCGAGTGATGGCACGGGCAGTAGTAGCCGCCTTTCCAGTTCGGATCGAACGGCTCGGGCTTCATTTCGCCGACGTAGCCGGGGACGCAGCCGAGGTGCGTGCAGATGCCGACCATCACCAGCCATTCCGGCTTGATCGAGCGGGCTTCATTCTGCGCGTACTTGGGCTGCTGCTGCGCCGAGGCGCCGTCGGACTTGGGATCGACCAGGCGCGAGTCCTGCGTGGGCAGCGTGGCTAGCTGATCCTTGGTGCGATTGACGATGAATACCGGCAGGCTGCGCCAGCCGACGATGAGCTGCTGACCGCTCTCGATCTTGGCGAGCGACTGGGTGACCGGAGCACCTGCGGCCTTGGCTCGCGCGCTGGGCTCCCATGACTTGATGAAGGGCACGGCTACCGAAACCACCCCGACACCCCCGACCACCGCAGTGGCTGCTGTCAGGAAACGGCGGCGGCCGTGGTCCACAACTTCATTCGCCATCAGGCTCTCCGGAGTGTTCAAGGTTGGGGTTTGGGACCCCTCAAAAATCGCGTTAGTGTAGCGTCAGGCCATCACCCATACAATAAAACCGCATACCCGGCGACGTCGATCCGCCGTGAACATTCGCCACGACCCGCCGGGAATCTCTTTTCGACATGAAACATGCCGCCGGCACGCTCGCCTTCATCGCCCGCTTTGTTGTCCTGGGGCTGGCCGTAGCGTTTGTGATCGGGCTGTTCTGGCCGGCCAGCGGCGAGCGTCTGCGCGCGCGCTTCGGCCTGCCTGCAGCCCATGTGACGGAACCGGCCAGCCTGGCCGCGCCTCCTAGCAGCGCACCGGTTTCCTACGCCGACGCGGTGGCGGCAGCCGCGCCCTCGGTGGTGAACATCTACGCCAACAAGATCGTTACCGAGCAGGCGCTGAAAATGTACAGCAATCCGGTGCTGCAGCAGCTGTTCGGCGGCATGCCCACCACGTATCAGCATCGCGAGCAGACGCTGGGTTCGGGCGTCATCGTCAGCGCGCAGGGCCAGGGCTACGTGCTGACCAACAACCATGTGATCGCCGAAGCGGCCGATATCCAGGTGCTGCTCTACGACGGCCGCATTGCCAAAGCGACCCTGGTCGGCGCGGACGAGGAAACCGATCTGGCCGTGCTGAAGATCGATGCCAGCAACCTGCCGGTGATCCAATTGGCCGATACGCAGCAGTTGCGTGCCGGCGACGTGGCGCTGGCGATCGGCAATCCGCTGGGCCTCAATCAGACGGTGACCATGGGCATCGTCAGCGCAGTCGGCCGCCAGCTCAACAGCTCCAGCGCCGAGGACTTCATCCAGACCGATGCGGCGATCAACCTGGGCAACTCCGGCGGCGCGCTGATCAATACCAAGGGCGAGCTGATCGGCATCAACACCTTGCTCATCGGCAAGGCCGCCGGTGCCGAGGGCATCGGCTTCGCCATCCCGGTCGCTACCGCGCAGAAGGTGTTGGATCAGATCATCGCCAGCGGCCACGTGGTACGCGGCTGGATGGGCGCCAACTACGCCTTTGTGCCGGTCGCTGCCGACAGCGGCCTGCCGTCGGCGGCGCGCGGTGTACAGGTCACCGACGTCACACCCGGCGGTCCGGCTGCCCAGGCGGGCATCCAACCCCGCGACATCCTGCTGAAAATCGGCAGCGATGACATTCTCGATCCGGCCGACCTGCGCCGGCGCGAGGCCGCCATCAAGCCCGGCAGCAAGGTCGAGGTGGCGGGCCTGCGCAACGGCAGCCCGTTCCATCTCGATGTGACCCTGACTCAGCGACCAGCGATGACGAACGCCGCGCCGGTGGTGACCAACTGAGCTTTCCTGCCGAAGCGCACAGAGCACTCCAGTAGAGCATCGCTCAACCAGACCCGTTCGACGAGGTGAGCGGCGGATGGATCGCCGCACCGTAGCGTTTGCGCAACGTGCCCACACGTTCGACATAGACCTGCGTTTCGGCATACGGCGGCACACCGCTGTAGCGCACCACGGCGCCGGGACCTGCGTTGTAAGCCGCCGCGGCCAGTTGCTCGTTGCCGTTGAAGTCGTGCAGCAGCAGGCCGAGATAGCGCGCGCCGCCGCGAATGTTCTGGCTGGTATCGAAGGCATCCAGCACGCCCATGTCGCTGGCGGTGGCCGGCATCAGCTGCATCAGCCCCTGCGCGCCCTTGATCGACAGCGCGCGCGGGTTGAACGCGCTTTCGGCATGGATGATGGCGCGCAGAAACGCTTCGTCCACGCCGTATTCGAGGCTCGCCGCGCGAATCACGTCGGCATAGGCGGTCAGGTTGAGTGCCGTGCTGCCCCAGTGAATCGGCGAATGCAGATTGCAGGCCATGCAGGTTTCAATTTCGGTATAGCTGAAGAGCATCGTGACCGCGTTGCCCTTCAGGTGCACCGGCGGCACATTGGTGTATTCCACCACGCCGTCGGCGCGCACGACGCGATACGTCGAACCGCGTCGAACCCGGTTTCCGTTTTTATCGATCTCAAGAAGCGGCGTCACGGCCTCTTTCGATTCGTGATAACCGGGCTGGATGGCAGCGACAGCGTCGACAACCGCGTTGGGTACGGGCGCCAGCAATAGCTTCGCCGTGGTTTGCACCGATCCCTGCATACCGTCGAGTGAGACGCGTTGTGCCGTGCTGTCGCCAGCGGCACCACCTGCGAATTCGACTCCAGCAACCACCCGATCGAGCGAAACGGCATCGGCGCCATTGGCCGCCATGCTCCGAGCCGATGTTGTGACGGAACCGCTGACCAGGTTCAGCGAGCTCGGCAGATTTCGTATTTTGGGCCGCGTGGCTGGAGGCGCCGATGCAAAAGTGGCGATCCTCTTGCAGCCGCGATAGCCCGCCGTGCTGCTGCTGAAAACAGTCTCTCCGTTGACACCGGTGCAGCGGTACAGCGAGCCCGCGTGCGCCAGCGAGAATGCCTGCCGAAAAAAACAGCCGCCCGTCCACAGCAAAAAGCCGATCAAGGCGGCGGCAAACCAGCGATGGGAGCGGGATCGAGCGCCACAGCGCTCGTCTCGGTGGACGACAGCATTCATGGCAGCGAGTCTGACGAAAGGTCTCGGGCAAGCCAAGTCGCGACCGGCGCCATGCAAAATAGTTATTGCGAATCATTCGTAATAACTATTTAATAGCCGACAGGCTTCCCAGGTAACGCCCGATGAGCCGCGCAGCAATGCGCTTGCGTTCGAATGTTCGCCGTAAGGAAACCCCATCGCAGCCGCGCCTACGCCACGTCATCTCTACCGCTTCCGTGTCAGGCCGGTTGCCGCGCGTCGCGCGCATAGCGCTTGCAAGACGCCAACCCAGAAAACCTTCTCACCTGCCGAATTGATGCATGTCCGAAATACCTCATGGCCACCTGAAACGACGCCAGTCGACAACCGCACGCTTTCGATGGGCCGTGGCGTCGAGAACCGCCGCCGCCTTGTTCGGTGGCTATCTGGTTGCGTACGCCAGCGCCGCCCTGCTGACCGTCGTGCTGCCGATGAGCCGAATCAACCGCGCGGTGACTGCCAGCCTGCTCAGCTTCGTGGTGTGGACCGCGGTGGCGATCTGGGTGTTCGCTGCACGCAGCGCGTGGCGCGGCTGGTGGACGTTGCTCGTCGCAGGCGCCGTGATGATGGTACTCGCCATGACCTGGCGCGACTACGGCATGCGTCCGTGAGCGCGCGTCGGTGAGGGGCAGCTTCGTACAATCGATGGCGTGGCTGCATACCTGGGCCGGGCTGATCGTGAGCTGGGTGCTGTTTGCGATTTTCCTCGGTGGCACGCTGGCCTGCTTCGACAAAGAGCTGGACTACTGGATGCGTCCGGCGCTGCACCAGCTCGCACCGGGACCGATCGCCATGGATGCCGCCGCGACCACCTTGCGCGAGATGGCACCGCATGCCGAGACGTTTTATCTCAGGCCCCCAAGCGCGCGCGATCCGTCGATTCACGGCTTGGTCTTCGAACCGGGCAAAACGACTATCGACGTCGCCCTCAATCCGCGCGACGGAACGCGGATCCCGCCGACCGTCGGCGGTAATTTCTTTTTCGTCCTGCATTACAACCTGCAGGCTGGCACGCCTGGCGTGTATCTGGTTGGACTGGCCGGCATGCTGATGCTGCTGGCGTTGGTCAGCGGCGTGATCATCCATCGCCGTGTGTTCAAGGATTTTTTTGTGTTCCGACCGCAGGCCGGCGGTCAGCGTGCGTGGCTGGACGGACACAACCTCACCGGCGTACTGGGCCTGCCGTTTCATCTGATGATCGCCTACACCGGGGTGATCATCATGATGTCTACCTACATGACCGCCGGCGTACAGATCGGCTATCACGGTGACTTAGCTGCGTACTACGCAGCGCTGTCCAGCACACCGCATCCGGTCGAGCAACACCGACTGCCAAGCCGGGTGGCGTCGCTGAACAAGGTTCTCCACGACGCTGTGCAACGCCTTGGTGGCCCGGCGCAGTATCTGGAGATCGAGCATGTCCACGATGCGTCTATCACGATCAGCGCGCTGGCAGCCGGCAACGATGAGGTCGCTGGCGGCCGCCGCAATCTGATCTACGACGGCACCGATGGCCACTTCCGCGGTGAAAGCGAGAGTCCACCGGCCGCCTATCGCACCTACCAATTCCTGAGCGGACTGCATCGCGTACAGTTTGGCGGCGCGGCGATTCGCTGGCTGTACTTTCTGCTCGGCGCCACCGGCTGCGTGATGCTTGCCACCGCGGCGCAGGTCTGGATCGAAAAGCGCCAGCGGAAAGCGGAGGCCGCCGGCCTGCGCTCCGGCTACGGGCTGGTGCGCGCACTCAACATCGCCGTGATCGCCGGCATGCCGCTGGCAAGCGTCGCCCTGCTATGGGCGAACCGCCTGCTCCCCGGCAATCTGGCCGTTCGGGCCAGCTGGGAAGCGCAGAGCTTTTACGCCGTGTGGCTGCTCGCCACGATATGGGCCGTGCTGCGCCTGCGCCGCGGCAAGCCGTGGCGCGAGCTGTTCGGCATGACGGCCGCCTTGCTGCTTGCCCTGCCGCTGTTGAATGCGCTGACCGAACCGCGCAGCAGCCTGCTTGCCAGCACCGTCGATCACGATTGGGTTCTCGCTGGCGTCGATGCCACCGCTCTAGCCGTGGGCCTCGGCTTTGCCTGGCTGGCCTGGCTCAACACGCGTCAGCGCAAAAAAGTCCGGCGCGATGCACGCATCGGCGCTGCTTCAGCGTCCTCGCACGCCGCACGCCCGCGGGAAAAATCTGCATGACGCTATGGCTGATCTTGCTGGCGTTGAATTATTCGAGCTGGGCCCTGCTGTGCCTCGCCGTGGCGCGTCACCACCGCCAGCACTTCGGCGCCGAAGCATCCGTTCGCCGCAGCCGCCTTTTACGCCTCGGCGGCTGGCTCACGATGCTGGCTGCCTGGGTCATCAGCGTGCACTGGCGCGGCTGGGACATCGGCAGCGTCGACTGGTGTGCGAGCTGGATGCTGGCCGCCATCGCCTGGGTGCTGCTGCAACCGTATCGCCCCCGCTTCGCGCGCTGGCTGGCCTTCATCGCCGGCGCGGCGAGCCTGTTCGCCCTGATCTCTTTTCTATCACCCACGCTGTTTTGAGGAACGTCATGAACACTTCGACCAAGCGGCAGGTTGCAAGCCATCATTCTGTAGGCCTGCGCCGCGCCGCTCTGCCCTGCCTGCTGGCCGTGGCACTGGCCGGCAGCTTTGCCGCGCACGCGCAAACCCAGCCCTTCGATGGCAACGGCAACAGCGATACGAGCAGCGCCAAGGAGCCTCGCAAGGCGCAAACGATGGACACGGTGAATGTGCAGGGCGTCGGCTTGCCGACCTTCGGCGGTGGCGACATCGCCCGCCGCGGCAATCTGGGCGTGCTGGGCGAACAGGATGTGATGAGTACGCCGTTCGCGATGACCAGCTATACCGAGAACTACATCGCCAGCCATCAGGCGTACACCATTGCCGATGTGGTGGCCGACGATCCGGCGGTGCGCGTCGCCGACGGCTTCGGCAATTTCGCCGAGACCTTCGTGCTGCGCGGCTTTCCTCTCAACGGCGATGACATCACCTTTGGCGGCCTCTACGGCATCATCCCGCGACAGATGGTCGACGCCGACGCGATCGGCCGGCTCGACGTGCTGCGTGGCGCCAGTGCGTTTCTCTACGGCGTATCGCCCGGCGGCAGCGGCATCGGCGGCTCGATCAACGTGGAGCCGAAATGGGCGTTGGACGCGCCGCTGACGCGCGCCACGGTCGACTACGGCAGCGACAGCCAAGCCGGCGCCCAGTTCGATGTCAGCCGACGCTTTGGCACGAACGACGAGTACGGCATCCGCGTCAATCTGGGCGGGCGTGATGGCGATACCTCGATCGACCGCGAGAGCCGCAAGTCGAACGAGCAGTCCATCGCGTTCGATTACCGCGGCGACAAGTTCCGCATAAAGGCCGACGTGAGCCATCAGCTTCAGCGCATCGATGAGGGCCGCAGCGTGGTCTATCTCAGCGGCGACGGCGTGCCCAAGCCGCCGCCGGCGAGCGCGAATTACGCCCAGCCCTGGAGCTACTCCAGCCTGGAAGATACCTACGGCCTGGTCCGCGCCGAGTACGATTTCCTGCCCAACCTGACCGGCTATGTCGCCGTCGGCGCCGATCATTCCAACGAAAACGGCGAATACGCGTCGCCCACCGTGGACGGCAGCGGCAACGGTTCGATCTACCGACTGGGTGTGCCGTATCAAAACGACGCGCAGAGCGGCGAAGCCGGCCTCAACTGGACATTCGACACCGGCCCGGTCAGCCAGAAGATCAACCTGGGCGTCTCCGCGTTGAACCAGAAAAAGACCGTCAGCTATACCTTCTCCGCGTCCTCGCCGACCAACCTCTACAACTATGTGGCCATGCCGTACCCGCCAACCACCTTCAGCGGCGGCGATCCGGTGGTGACCGGCCGCACCAAGCTGCACAGCCTGGCGCTGTCCGACACGCTGGGCTTTGCCGACGATCAGGTACTGCTGACCCTCGGTGCGCGCCGGCAGACCCTGCAAACCCTGGGCTATGCCTACACCACCGGCGTGCAGACCGCGGACTATCGCAAGATCGCCACCTCGCCGGTGCTCGGCCTGGTGGTGAAGCTCAACCCGAACTTCTCGCTGTTCGCCAACTCCATCCAGGGCTTGTCGCAGGGACCCGAAGCACCGATCGGCTCGGCCAATGTCGGCCAAGTGTTTGCGCCGTACAAGTCGAAGCAGCTCGAAACCGGTATCAAGTACGACCAGGGCACGTTCGGCAGCACCTTCAGCCTGTTCCAGATCAAGCAACCCAGCGGCATCACCGATGGCGTGACGCGCGTTTTCAGCATTGCCGGCGAACAGCGCAATCGCGGCGCGGAATGGAGCATCTACGGCGAGCCGGTGAGCGGATTGAAATTGATCGGCGGCGCGAGCTACATCGACGCCAAGCTGACCCAGACGGCCGGTGGCCTCGACAACGGCAACACCGCGGTCGGCGTACCGAAGTGGCAATACAACGCCGGCGTGGACTGGGCGGTGCCTGGCACCACGGGCCTGGGGTTGAACCTGGGCGTGACCCGCACCGGCGGTGAATATGTCGACCTGGCCAATACCTTGCGTATCCCCGCCTGGACGCGGGTCGACGCGGGCGCCAGCTACGTCACCGCCATTGACGGTCGCCAGGTGACGTTCCGCGCCGCAGTGCTGAATATCGGCAACAGCAACTACTGGGCATCAGCCTTGGGCGGCTACCTGACCGAGGGTGCTTCGCGCACGATCAAGCTGTCGGCCAGCGTCGACTTCTGAGTGCGCTATAGCTTGGCCGCCCGCCATCAGCGCGCGGCCGGTTCACTGGCGAGGGGGCCCACGGTGGCGTAAACTGCGCGGTTCGATGCCGCATTGCGGCGGCGTCGCGATGGCAAAAAGTTTCGCGGCCGTCGACTTCGTTATACGAACCACGGTAAATCACCAGTCATGAGCGGCAAGCCAGCTTCAATGAAGCTCTTCATCAAGACCCACGGTTGTCAGATGAACGAGTACGACTCGGCCAAGATGGCCGACGTGCTCAAGGCGTCGCATGGCATGGAATTGACCCAGGACGAGTCCGAAGCGGATGTCATCCTGATCAACACCTGCTCGATCCGCGAGAAGGCGCAGGAAAAAGTCTTCAGCCAGCTCGGCCGCTGGAAGCAGCACAAGAAGGACGGCAAACCGGTGCTGATCGGTGTGGGTGGCTGCGTGGCTTCGCAGGAGGGCGACGCCATCGTCAAGCGCGCGCCGTATGTCGACCTGGTCTTCGGTCCGCAGACCCTGCACCGCCTGCCCGAACTGATCGAGAAGCAGCGCGCCACCGGCCGGCCGCAGGTGGACATCAGCTTCCCCGAGATCGAAAAGTTCGACAATCTGCCCGAGCCGCGTGCCGACGGCCCGACTGCCTTCGTCTCGATTATGGAAGGCTGCTCGAAGTACTGCAGCTACTGCGTTGTGCCCTACACCCGCGGCGAAGAAATCAGCCGTCCGTTCGACGACGTGCTGGTCGAGGTCGCCCAGCTCGCCGCCCAGGGCGTGCGCGAAGTGAACCTGCTCGGCCAGAACGTCAACGCCTATCGCGGCCCGACCCATGACGGCAGCGTGGCCGACCTGTCCGTGCTGATCCACGCCATCGCGCAGATCGACGGCATCGGTCGCATCCGCTTCACCACCTCGCATCCGCTGGAGTTTTCCGACTCGCTGATCGAGGCCTACGCCAACGTGCCGCAGCTGGCCAATTACCTGCATCTGCCGGTGCAGGCCGGCTCCGATCGCATCCTCAGCGCGATGAAGCGCGGCTACACCGCGTTGGAGTTCAAGCAGAAGATCCGCAAGCTGCGCGCGGTGCGGCCGGACATCTGCGTGTCGTCCGATTTCATCGTCGGCTTTCCCGGCGAAACCGCCGAGGATTTCGACAAGACCATGAAGCTGATCGACGACGTCGGCTTCGACCAGAGCTTCTCGTTTATCTTCTCCTCGCGCCCCGGCACGCCGGCGGCGAATCTCGCCGACGAGACGCCCGCGGCGGAAAAGCACGCGCGCCTGATGCGCCTGCAGGCCACGCTCAACGACAACGCCAAAAAGATCAGCGCCGCGATGATAGGCAGCGTGCAGCGCGTGCTGGTGGAAAAGCCGAGCACGCGCGATCCGAGCGAGCTGACCGGCCGCACCGAAAACATGCGCTTCGTCAACTTTGCCGGCCATCCGCGACTGATCGGCCAGTTCGTCGACGTGCTGATCACCGACGCGATGAGCAATTCGCTGCGCGGTCGGATTGTGCTGGACGAGCCCGCCATCGACGCGCCGGTCGCGCTGGCTTCGTGACGCAAAACCTCGTGCTGCGGGAAATCGGTGCCGACGAATTTGTGCGCGTCTGGCCGCTGTTTCAGCAGGTGATTGCGGGCGGCGATACGTACAGTTATCCGCCCGACATGCGGTTTGAAGAGGCCCGCGATGCGTGGACCTCGCCGCCCAGCCGTTGCTTTGTGGCCGAACGCGGCGACGACGTGCTCGGCGCTTATCTGCTGAAACCGAATCAGCCTGGCCTCGGCAACCATGTGGCCAATGCCGGTTATATGGTGGCACCCAGCGCACGCGGCCAGGGCATCGCCAGCGCGATGTGCGAGCATTCGATGGCGCAGGCTCGCTGCGCCGGCTTCACTGCGATGCAGTTCAACTTCGTGGTTTCCACCAACACCACCGCCGTGCGCCTATGGCAGCGCCACGGTTTCCAGATTGTCGGCCAGGTACCCGGAGCCTTTCGTCATGCGGGGCACGGACCTACCGACGTTTATGTGATGCACCGAGAACTATGACCAGCCCAAGCGCAAACCGCAGCATCGACCAGAACGATTTCGTCCTCGATCCCGAAGACAATGCGCGCCTTGCCAACCTGTGCGGGCCGTTCGACGAACACCTGCGGCAGATCGAGCTGCGCCTGGGCGTAGAGATCAACCATCGCGGCAATATTTTTCAGGTGCTGGGCGAAACGGCAGTGACGCGGGCCGCTGAAAAAGTACTTCGCGCGCTGTACGTGGTGACCGAAGACGAATCGTTGAACGGCGCCAAGGTGCATCTGCATCTGGCCGAATCCGGCATCGACGTCATCACCGATGCGGCGGCCGAGAGCACGCAGGAAGTTGCCATCCGCGTGAAGCGCGGCGTCATCAAGGGACGCGGCGCCAACCAGGCGCGCTACCTGCACGCGATCGCCACCCACGACATCAACTTCGGCATCGGCCCGGCCGGCACCGGCAAGACCTATCTGGCCGTGGCCAGCGCGGTCGAGGCGCTGGAAGCCAATCGCGTGCAGCGCCTGCTGCTGGTGCGTCCGGCGGTGGAAGCCGGCGAAAAGCTCGGCTTCCTGCCCGGCGATCTGTCGCAGAAAGTCGACCCGTATCTGCGCCCGCTGTACGACGCGCTGTACGAAATGCTCGGCTTCGAAAAGGTCGCCAAGCTGATCGAGCGCAACGTGATCGAGATCGCCCCGCTGGCGTATATGCGCGGCCGCACGCTCAACGATTCCTACGTGATTCTCGACGAAGCGCAGAACACCACCGTCGAGCAGATGAAGATGTTTCTGACCCGTATCGGCTTCGGCACCGTCGCCGTGATCACCGGCGACGTGACCCAGGTCGACCTGCCCCGCCACGTGCGCTCCGGCCTGCGTCAGGCCACCGAAGTGCTGCGCGACGTCAACGGCATCAGCTTCACCTTTTTCACCTCGCGCGATGTGGTGCGTCATCCGCTGGTGGCGAAGATCGTGCGTGCCTATGAAGCGTTCGAAGAAGAGGCCGGGAGCACGGATCGGAATGCCGCCAAAGGCGATTCGATGTCGAACGGCGCCAAGCCGATCGGCGCCAGTTAACGCGGCTGGCGGAAAACCGTATGTCCAAGCCAACGACGCCGCCCAACCGTATCACCGTCGGTTACGCCCTGCCGCGGTCGGGACTGCCTGCGGCCAACAGTTTTCGGCAGTGGGTCGAGGCCGCGCTGCGTGGCGCGAGATACCGCAAGTCTGCCGAAGTGGCGATCCGTCTGGTGGATGCCGACGAGGGTCGCGCGCTCAATCGCGACTATCGCGGCAAGGATTACGCGACCAACGTGCTGTCCTTCCCCGCCGAGCTACCGCCGCAACTCAAGCTGCCGCTGTTGGGCGACCTCGCCATTTGTGCACCCGTGGTGCTGCACGAAGCCCTGGAGCAGGGCAAGCGGCCGCGCGATCATTGGGCACACATGACCGTCCACGGCGTACTGCATCTGCTCGGTTACGACCACATCAGGAACCGCGAGGCCGAGGCGATGGAAGCATTGGAGACGCGCATTCTCGCTGGCCTGGGCATCGCCGATCCTTACCAGTGAGCGAATATGGCGGCCGGCGACATCGACCGGCGCCGAGCGCACCTCAATGCCACTGCGCTGAATCGTCACGAATTTTCCGTTAAACTCGATTCACCGTCCCGCTTGCGGGCAGCACCCACGCGATAAATGAACGACGACCCTGGCAGTACCAGCGGCCCGGCGCACCGTAGTTGGTGGGACCGACTGGGCCACATGTTTTCCGGCGAGCCACGCAACCGCGTCGAACTGATCGAGGAATTGCGCGCCGCTCAGACCAACGGGCTGCTTTCCGCCGACACCCTGACCATGGTCGAGGGTGCCATCAAGGTCACCGAGCTGAGCGTCGACGATGTGATGGTGCCGCGCGCCCAGATCGTGATGCTGTCGGCCGAATCGTCGCTGTCGGACATGCTGACCGTGGTCGTCGAGTCGGGCCATTCGCGCTTCCCCGTGCACGGCGAAGACAAGGACGACATCCTCGGCATCCTGCTGGCCAAGGATCTGCTGAAATCCTTTGGCGACACCAGCCAGTTCGACATCATGGCCATTCTGCGCCCGGCCGTGCTGATTCCCGAATCGATGCGGCTCAACGTGCTGCTGGCCGAGTTCCGCCTCACCCGCAACCATATGGCCGTGGTGATGGACGAATACGGCGGCGTGGCCGGACTCATCACCATCGAAGACGTGCTCGAGCAAATCGTCGGCGAAATCGACGACGAGCACGACGACGACGAGCCCGAGCTGATGCACGAACAGCCCGGCGGCGACTGGATCGTCAGCGCACTGACGCCGATCGCCGATTTCAACGAAAACACCGGCGCCGATTTCTCCGACGAGGAATACGACACCGTCGGCGGCATGGTCACCTCCGAGTTCGGCCATTTGCCGGAAGTGGGCGAGGAAGTAGTGATCGGCGCGTACCTCTTCCACGTTACCGAAGCGGACGATCGCCGCGTGCAGGCCTTCCGCGTGGTGAAACAAGGCAAGGACTGAAGCAAGGCGAGGCGCTGCGGGGCTATCCGTGCAGCACTTCGCTCTGCGAGTGCGACGTTGAAGGTGGCCGCGGCGTCTGAACTCGTCGACACTCAAGCATCGTCGTTCGCCCGAGGCGTAGCGAAGTGGCCGGGCAGCAGCGATACTTTCAGACAGCTGTCCGAGTCGATTCCATCCATCGAGCCGCTTCGCCGCATCGGTACAAAGTCACAAACCGTGTCCCGCCATTCGAGCGACACCGCCCGATCCATTCTGCACCGGCCTTCCCTACATGCACTCCATCCATCGCCTGCTGCTCGTCGTGCTTTTGCTGCTGATCGGCATATCCAGCGCCGGTGCCAGCGTGGCCAACGCACCGGGCGCCAATCTTGAGGTCTCGCTGATCACCTATGGCCCGGGCGAAACCTACTGGGAACGCTTCGGCCACGATGCCATCGAAGTGCGCGACAGCGTCTCCGGCGAGTCGGTCGACTTCAACTACGGCGTATTCGATTTCAACGAATCGAACTTCTTCATCAACTTCGCCCGCGGCCGCATGCACTACTTGATGGACGCGGAATACAGCGCGCCCGAACAGGCCAGCTACATGCAGGACGGCCGTTCGGTGACACGCCAGCACCTGGCGCTATCGCCACAGCAGGCCACCGCACTGCGGGATTTTCTGCTGTGGAATCTGCGCCTGGAAAATGCCGGCTACGCCTACGACTACTACGCCGACAACTGCACCACGCGCGTGCGCGACGCGCTGGACAAAATTCTCGGCGGCGCTCTGAAGAAACAGCTGACCACGCAGCCCGCCGGCATGACGTATCGGCAGCAAACGGCGCGACTGATGAGCGCGCAGCCGTGGCTGATGCTGGTGCTCGACCTGGGACTGGGCCCCTACGCCGACCAACCGCTCAACGCCTGGCAGGAAAGCTTTCTGCCGATGGTGCTGCAGCAACAGTTGAATCACGTACGAATCGACAACGGCTCGGGCGGATTCAAACCGCTGGTGCAAAGCGAACAGCTGGTCTCACCCAACCGATTGGACGTGCCGCCGGTGAACCCGCCCGACCTGCGACTGCCGCTCGCCGCGGCCGGGCTTATTCTTGCGGCATGCATGCGCGCCGCCCGGCGATGGTCGCCCATCGGCTACGCATTACTTACGTCAACCTACCTCATCGCGGCCGGACTGGTCGGCCTGCTGCTGATCGGTCTGTGGACCCTCACCACCCATCACTCCGCATGGGCCAACGCCAACCTGCTTTTCTTCAATCCATTGGCGCTCATCATGCTGCCCGCTATATGGCGCGCGCGCCGCGGCATCGCGCCGTCGCGTTTCATCGAAGCGCTATGGCTGCTGCAACTGCTGGCCATCCTTATCGCCCTCTCGCTACATCTGATGCCCGGCGTCGTGCAGCAGAATCAGCCCTGGCTGCTGTTTGCCATACCTTGCTGGCTGGCGATCGCCTGGAGTCTGCGCCGGGGAGCAAGGCCGCTATCGTCCTAAAGCCTGCTGCAATTGCCCTGACTTGATGCGCCGGGCATCATGCGCAGCATGAACCTGATGAGTCCGGTCCCACCCGCGCCGCCGTCGGCTGAAAAGCAGATGGTGGTCAACTGCATCGCCTATCGGAAAGACGGCAGCCGGATCGGCGACGTCACGCTCGATGAAATCAGCGACGTGCTGGCCAAACCCGATACCTTTGTCTGGGTCGGACTGCATGAGCCCGACGAAGAACTTCTGCTGAAACTGCAGGAGGAATTCTGCCTGCACGATCTGGCCATCGAGGACGCGCACACCGCCCATCAGCGTACCAAGATCGAAACCTACGGCGACTCGCTGTTTTTGGTGGTGCAGACCGCGCAGCAGATCGACGGCAACCTCGCGTTCGGCGAGACCCATATTTTTCTCGGGCCCCGCTATCTGGTCAGCGTGCGCCACGGCGCATCGCTTTCCTACGCGCCAGCCAGGCGCGCCTGCGAACACACGCCCGAACTGATGGCGCTCGGCCCGAGCTACGCGCTGTACAGTATTCTCGATTTCATCGTCGACAACCTGCTGCCGATCGTGCGCGCATCCCGCGAAGAATTGCAGCAGCTCGAAAAAGACATCTTCGCCGAAACCTTCAAACGCAGCACGGTGAGGCGGCTGTACAACATGCAGCGCGACCTGATGACGCTGCGCCTCGCCGTCGCGCCGATGCAGGACATCATCAGCCAGCTCACGCGACTGCATCCCAACCTGATTCCGAAAGAGCTGCGCGCCTATTTTCGCGACGTGTACGACCACGTCTTCCGCGTCAACGAAGCCATCAGCGCCATGCGCGAAATGCTGGCCGCCGCCATCAACGTCAACCTCTCCCTCGTCACCTTCGGCCAGAACGAAGTGATGAAAAAGCTGGCCGGCTGGGCCGCCATGCTCGCCGCTCCCACCCTCATCACCAGCTGGTACGGCATGAACTTCACGCACATGCCCGAGCTCGCTCAACCATGGGCCTATCCCGCCGTCGTTGGCGTCGTAGCGGTCGTCGTCATCGGACTTTTCATCGGCCTTAAGAGGGCAAAGTGGCTATAAAGCCAACGCAAGCTCACGGGGCCAATTAGCTCGTCAATTTAAGGCGTATCTATGCGACGCGCTTTGTCAGCAAAACTGGGGAGATCAATGCGCAACGGATTCAAATACAACCACGGCTTCGCGACGTTTTCGATCGCCATCCTCGCTCTGATTTCTATCCTCTATTGGCCAGTCACTCACGCAAGTTTCGTGTGGGATGACGTGGTCGATTTTCAAGAGAAAGCTTGGCTAACCAGCGGGGACGACTGGAGGCACTATATTTTCAAAGACTTCAACTATTGGACGAATTATTTTCGCCCGATAGGGGTCGCACTCTTTACATTGCAAGTCCGCCTTTTCAACGGCGCGCCGGGTCCTATGCACGCTTTTTCCCTATTCGTGCATTTGATAAATACGTTTCTCGTAGGGCTAGTTTCGCTACTGCTTTCTGAATATGCATTTCCGAATTTTCAAGCGACCGCCAAGCGAATGTATTTCGCCGCCGGCTCTATGCTTTTTTACGGAATCCACCCGGTGCTCATCGAGCCTATCGCGTGGATCGGCAGCCAGTTTGACCTGGTTCTTACGACACTCATACTTCTTGGGCTGCTGGCGCGCTTGCGCGTTCAAAACATTCTTTTACGCGCAGGGACGATTGCCCTCCTTTTTTTTATGGCTGCTTGCGCCAAGGAAGCAGCGGTATCGTTTCCGTTGATTTTACTGGTCTTCGATTGGCTACTAATCGACAAGAAGTCCAATCAAAGTTTCCGCTCCGATATTCTAGCTCTCATACAAAAAAACTGGCCGGTATACCTCGCCATATTTGTAGCCGGCCTTGGCTACCTGGCATTTCGACACTGGGCGCTTGGGAAAATAGTCGATCCCTTCACTCCAAGCTCTCTATCAGCATTCGTCCGATTGCAGGAGGTGTGTTTCCTCTACATGCATTATTGGAAGACGCTCCTCCTGCCCATGACCGCAATGAGCCCTATTCATCCCATTGATGAGCTGCAGTTCAATCATGTTTCTTTCCAGGCACTGGTAACCGATACAGCGGCAATCGGCCTAACTTTGACCGGTCTGTATCTGGCTGTCACGCGTTCACCCAAGATTGGGTGCATGATTCTTGTAGTGACTGCGGCCTTGCTTCCTGTCTTGCATGTCGCTTCATCGAATTTCGACAGCAGCCTCTATCACGAGCGATACGCCATGACGGCGCTGGCATGCGTATGCCCGATGATTCCTCTCGCACTTATGAGCATTTCAGACCCCAGAAATTTACGTAAGTCAGGTCCGCTCGTGTTGGCATCCATCGGTCTATTGTGGCTCGCTATTGCAGTAATCAACATTCGCTCAACATTGCCGCTGTGGTCAAACAACGTGAATCTATGGCGCTGGGCGGTTGCCGAATATCCTAGCTCCGTCGAAGCCTATGACGGCTTACTGAGCGCCTACATCGACTCGAAGGATGATGCCAACGCCCACAAACTCATAAACAAGCTGATCGCGGCGCGTACGGACTGCACGAACTGCATGCTCAATGCTGCCATTCTGGATATCAGTGAAAACAATCCTAAAGATGCGGCCAAGGCTTTGAACCGAGTGAAGAACTCGAAGGAAGTTATGGTGGACAAAAAGATGTTTGGTACGTATCTGCTGACTACGGGTCAAATGCTTGTTCAGCTGGGCCAACTGGACGATGCCGAGGGAGCGCTGCGTGCAGCAGTAGGTTTTGAACCCCTCGATCCTCAACCGCGAATTTCTCTTGCTACTGCGCTAGCTCTGCAGGGCAAAACTGACGAAGCGCAAAAGGTTGGGGATGTTGGCATCCTTATGCTTCCTTCCAGCGAACGCGATGCCAAGCGTGCTGCGCTGAATAAAATTATTTCCCCAAATGCAAAATCGACTTTGCACACTAGTCAACAAAATTAGCCCGCAATTCGTGGTTTAGCTCGCTTCAAATAAATCGAATGTATGCGTTACGCCTCGGCTACCGCCTAGCGCGAACGCCTCCCGGCCTTATATCGCTTAGCGTTCAACAATTAAATCGAATAGCTCTGCAAGAGACTGGCGAAGGACGCAAGAGTGGCCAGCATTAGACGCCGATAAAAATCAGCAGCTGACCCAACCATCACGCTGATTGCCACTTATGAAGCCATCAGCTATAGATCACCTTCAACATTCGGCCAGCACTACGAAAATACCTATGGCCCTCAGGTCAAGGCTTTTCGGTACTGGACCGACCTGTCCACTGCTGCAGCCAGGCATTGACGGCATCGTGCCACTGCACGCTGTTGTGTGGCTTAAGCACCCAATGGTTTTCATCCGGAAAGGTCAGCATTTCGCTGGAAATACCTCGCCGCTGAAGCGCGGTAAACGCCCCTAACCCTTGCGTAATCGGAATACGGAAGTCGTTACCGCTGTGGATAACCAGCATGGGCACGCGCCAGTCTTTGACGTGGTTGACCGGATTGAACTTCTCGTAGTTTTCCAGATGATCGTAAGGCGTACCGACGTTTTCCTTTTCTTCGAACCACAGCTCATCGGTGTCGTAGTACATCGCGCGCGAGTCGAACACGCCATCGTGGTCGACCAGGCACTTCCACGGCTGGTTCCACACGCCGGCAATCCAGTACGTCATGTAGCCGCCATAGCTGGCGCCCAGAGCGCAGGCACGGTTGCCGTCGAGAAAGCTGTATTTGCTAAGCGCCGCCTTCCAGCCCAGCTTCAGATCGTCCAGCGGCTTACCGCCCCAGTCGCCTGAGATCGCGTCGGTGAAGGCCTGCCCGTATCCAGTCGAACCATGAAAGTTGATCGTCACGACCGCAAAGCCCTGACCCGCATAGGTCTGGGGATTCCAGCGGTAGCTCCACTCGTTGTTCATCGCCCCCTGCGGCCCCCCGTGAATAATGAACGCCACGGGGTAAGTCTTGCCCGGCTGATAGTCGACAGGCTTGACCACATAACCCTGCACCGTTTCGTTGTTCCAGCCCGGAAACTTGAAAAACTCTACATCACCAACTTTTGCGTTCTTCAGATCGTCCGCATTGAAATGCGTGACCTGCTTGGGATGCGAGCCTGCCGCGGAGGCCAGGTAAAGGTCGGCCGGGTGCTTCAGATCGTCTCTGGCCATCAGCAGTTTGTCGCCAGCCAGCGAATAACCCTCCACCGCACCGGCGCCCGAGAGCCGGGTGACTTCGCCATTCGTCGTGCTGATGGCGAACAGCGGGTGCTGTCCCTCGTCATCGGCCGTGGCGTAAAGCGCTTTACCATCAGCGGAGATGGTCATGCTACCGGGCGAGCGATCCCAGCGCGGATCGACCTCGCGTTTTGTTCCAGTCGCAAGATCGAGCGCCACGATGGCGAAACGGTCGGCTTCGAACCCCGGCGTCTTCATCGCCAGATAGTAAAGTGTCTTGCCATCCGGTGACGGCAACGGATAGGCGTCCCATGCCTTGTTGTCAGCGGTGAGATTTTGGGGCGCGGAGGAAGCGTCCACTGGCACGCGATATACGTCGAAGTTGGTTGACCAGGGCTCGCTGGCCCCCGCAACGCGCGCGTCGAAATAGACGCTCCGCCCATCCGGCGCGAAGGCGAATTCGCTCTCGTCACCAAAAGGCTTACTTGGAATATCGCCATCGATCCCGCGGCTCAACAGGGTTGGCTCGGCCGGAAGCTGTCCGTTGCTATCGAAGCTGGCGACAAACAGCTGATTGCGCCGTCCGTTGGCCCAGGTATCCCAATGGCGCACAAAAAGCTTGGTGTAAAGCGTACCGCTAGCTTTGTCGTTGTCGCGCGCATCCACGCGAGCCTTGGTGCACGCCAGGGTCGCGCAATCCTTAAAGACCTCGTATGACAAAAGCACATGCTTGGCGTCTGGGGAGAGTTTGTACTCATTGATATCCAGTGACGTGTGGCTGACCTGTACCCCATCGGCATGCTTGGTCAGATCGAACGCGTCCCTGTTGCCTAGACCAAGCCGCCACAGCTGGGCGACGCCATCGGCTGGCGCCAAGTAATACAGACTGCGACCATCTGCTGACCAGCGCACCGAGCTGGCGTTATCCAACACCTTTATCGGCTTGCCAGCCGCCTTCGATCGATAGGCGAGATCCAGTACGTATATGGCGTTAACGCCCTTGTTGGCTGCGTAGTCAGTACTGCGCACGCCAAACGCAACATAGCGACCATCTGGCGACAGCTGCGGATCACTGACCCGATCCATCATCACTAAGTCGCGGATGTTGAAGGCATGTGGTCCTGTCGTTTTGTCAAAGGTCGTGTTGACTACATCGGTAGCCATCGCGATGGTGGCGAGCGAAGCGGACAGCAGCGCGGCAATCAAAAGTTTCATTGGCGATTTTCGACTTGGCCAAAAATGACGACGGTAGGCTCGAACTCGGCTGGAAGCAAGCTGTTGGCAAAACACTCACCTTATCCCGGTAGCTGTAGCGACCTAATGTAAAAAGTTCGGCACTACGGAGTTCATCCGTATCGTCTCAGCGAACAACGCTGGCGCGCTGCTAGCCAGGTACGAGTGCGGACGAAAATGATTGTAGTAGGCTCTCCATTACTCGATCTTTTCTCGGGCGTCTTCCAGCGAAAGAAACCAGTGCGTATTCAGGCATTCGTCGCGCAACGAGCCATTGAACGACTCGATGAAGCAGTTGTCTGCAGGCTTCCCCGGTCGGGAATAATCCAGCGTCACACCGTGGTCATAAGCGAAACGATCCAGTGTTAGGGATATGAATCCGGGTCGTTATCAGCTTGTATGCGCGCCGGTAACGCCCGTCCGCTGCGAATACCTTGTGTGTCGCAACCAGGTCTTCACGCCGCAGGTGATGCGCGACTTCGATGACTAGGCATTCATTGGTAACGTTGTTGACGACAGTCAGTGCTCGGAGGCGACGACCATTGAGGAGCGTATCGGAAACAAAGTCTGTGCTCCACAGCTGATCGGGGGCTGTAAGCACTGGCCGGTCCGGCCGCATCGCGGCGGCCTTACGACGATATTGCCGTTTGGCACGCATGTGCAGCCCGGCCTGTACATTCAGACGATGCACGCGTTTGTGATTCACAGTCAATCCCTCGCGCCAAAGCAGAACATAATTCGCCGCGTGCCGTAGCGCACCCGCATTTCGGTAATTTCAGGCATGCCTTTGACTAGCGACGCATCCTGCACGGGCTGGCGGCGACGGTAGTCCAGCCCGTCAGGGATAGCCTCATGACTGCAAAGGACCCGCACACTAGCACCGTAAGTTTTCTGAAGGTGGCCGGCCAGCGTCTTACGCTGAAACGGCCTCAGAGTTTTTTTGAAGCACATCCTGCAGAATGGCTTTGTCCAGACCCAGATCGCCCACAAGCTGCCTAAGCTTGCGATTCTCTTCGTCCAACTGCCGCAGCCGGCGAAGCTCCGACACGCCCAGACCGCCGTATTGCTTCTTCCAGTTGAAAAACGTCGCTAGACTTCCGCGAAGGTTGCGCCGCTTTCGGACTGACGCAACACAAACGCCACTTGCTCTTTAGTGGACTTAGTATTCTTGGTGGCAAAACAGCCTTCTGATGAGGGTTGGCTTTGCCGAAAACTTTACTTCAAAGCGTTACAAATGGCGGCGATAACCTTAATTCTTTTCGCCATCACAAATTTTAGGCAATGTCAATCATCGCGTTTATAAGGATTAAATAGCTCGCTTACGCATGTCTAACGTCGCTGGATTCGCAATGACTCCGTCGCGTGCCAACAATAAAAAGCGATTTGGTCACTGTGCTGCCGTGCTCTTGTGCCCACGTTTATCATGTTTTTGATGACACGTTAGCGCGCAATTCGCTGCATACTTCCTGATCAACTGCTTGTACCTCATTCTATATAATTTATAACCATGCTGTAACAGTCATGACTAATACCGAACTCTCTAACACCATAATTAATTTTGAAAAGAAAGAAAGCTGGAAATGGGCTCTATCGCTCATCGCTATAACAGTGCTCGCAATTGCGATGCGCTTGTACTACGTGAATCATGCTGTAGTACTTAACCCCGTGAGGGGTGATGCGATACAGTATTATTCCTACGCGTGGAACATGGTAAATCACAGCATATTTTCTTCGAGTTCGCCAGGCTCTATAAACATAACCCCTGATAGTTACCGCGATCCAGGATATCCGTTTTTCCTTGCGCTCTGGATGAAACAGCTTGGCGCCGGTGACAGCTGGTACGCAGGGGTATTGTTGTGTCAGGCGTTGCTTGGCTCGCTAACCGTTACCTTCGCCGCAATGCTAGGAAGGTTATGGCTTTCAACACGCTGGACCCTCTTTGCGGGAATACTTATGGCCATTTGGCCACATAGCGTAGTGATAACTAGCTTTCTGCTCAGCGAGACACTGCTTGGCTTTCTCTGCGCACTGGCAATGCTTCTTTGCGCATTGGCCATCCGAAACCTACGCGCCTATCAGGGCGCCATTGCAGGCTTAGTCATCGGTGCTGCCTCGTTGACAAACGCCGTGTTGGTGCCATTTGGCATTGTGCTGGCGGCATCTCTGTTTTGGCTAAAATTAGCAAATCGAAACTTCGTTTGCGCCTTAGTCCTCGGCGCATTACTTTTACCAGCCGCATGGACGGTACGAAACATGACCATTCCACCATCAACAGGTGACAGCTCACCGCGAGATCGTGCGCTTCTTAACTTTATCCAAGGGTCGTGGCCGGAGTTTCAGCCGGCGTGGCGAATGTCGTTTTTGGGCTCACCAGCCGAAAAAGTCCAGGCGCAATCCATATTATTTTCCTACCAGCAAGAATACGAAAACTTGAAAAAATCTCCTCTTGATGGTGCCAGTTCGGTACTTGAACGTTTTGGCCTCCATCCTTTGCTGTACGCGCGTTGGTATCTTCTAGAAAAACCCGACCTGCTTTGGGACTGGGACATCCGAATTGGCCAAGGTGATATCTACGTTTACCCAACTAGGAAAGATCCTTTTAGCCATTCATCACCATGGATAGCCCTTTATTCCGTATGCCGTTCGATCAACCAAATATTGATGCTATTAGCGATAGCAAGTATTTTTTTCGTATGGTCAAAGCGAAGTCCTCTGCCAAAGCTGCGCGAGCGCTACGGCCGCAGCGCATTTATCATCGTCATCTATCTGACAACATTCATCACCATCGTATACGCGATCTTTCAGGCTGAGCCGCGCTACTCGATTGCCTTTCGCTCTTTCGAAATTTTGCTCGGCACCACTACCCTAGCTGGGCTAGGGATATGCTGGACAAACTACCAACGCACTAGAAAAATCATCGGCAAAGATGGTCCCATCGTAAGCTGATTTCTCAGACTTGCGGCTAAAACGTGATGGATGTCACGAGGCTTCTCGGCAACTCTGGCACGAAATGTGATTGATTTCGTTAGAAAGGGGCTCGCATGAAAAAAAACGCCAATTCGCAGGGCTTCACGTTGATCGAGCTGATGATCGTGGTGGCGATCGTCGCCATTCTCGCGGCGATTGCAATCCCCGCATATCAGATATATCTGATCCGCGCTCAAGTGTCCGAAGGAGCAGAACTAACTGCCGGAGCAAAGTCTGCCGTCTGGGAATATTTTGCCAATACTGGTAGCTATCCATCCAACAACTTGTCCGCTGGGCTTCCTGCAAGCCCTAGCTCTATAAGCGGAAAATATGTTCAATCTGTAACGGTTACAGGCGGAATAGTCACTGCCAGGTTCGGCCTCGCTGCCAACGCAAAAATCAGCAATGGCGGAACATTCGTGCTGTCTGCGATCAACAACGGGGGATCAATTTCCTGGAGCTGCAGCAAATCCCAAGTGTCCCCGTTGTATTTACCAACTGCATGCCGTCAATAGAGGCACTTTTAAAACCAAATGGAACAAGTCAAGTCATCATCCCTGATTGATAGCCGATGCTATGGACCAAGACGGCACAAGCAAGGAGACCAAAAACGTCACAAAGTGACAAATAACGCATGCCTCGCCAGTTACGCCGGTGAGATCATTTAAACAGACATGAGCAGTCGGCTACCTCGGACTACTCTATGTGCGATTTGTGTCAGCGTTACGAGTAATAAATCGACGCAAAGTTGTAAAAGTTTCTCGATGGCACGTAATCTGCTTTATTCAATCAGAGCTTCCTGGTCGTCTCTGACCAAGGGTTAAAGGGGTACCGGTCCCGTCTAGGGATTGCGTGGCCGGGCTCAGGGGCATTACATCCGTTAATTAAGAGGAAACACCATGAAGACTATGCAGAAAGGCTTTACCCTGATCGAACTGATGATCGTCGTTGCAATCATCGCCATCCTGGCCGCAATTGCGATCCCGGCCTACCAGAACTATTTGATCCGCACTCAGGTGTCGGAGGGTGCTGTGCTCACTGACGGCGCCAAAACTGCGGTTGCAGAGTATTATTCCAATACTGGCAAGTTTGCTGCTACTCCAGCTTCACTTGGTCTGCCTGCCACCTCGACGTCAATTTCTGGCAAGTATGTCAACAACGTTACGTTCACAGCTTCCGGTCTTATACAGGCTCAGTTTGGTAACTCGTCGAATATTGCCATCAGTGGTAAATATTTCACCCTTTCGCCGACCGTGAATGGTGGTTCCATCGCCTGGAGCTGCACGCCGAGTACGGTTGCGAAATCATATTTGCCGACGTCCTGCCGCCAGTAATCTCCTGTTGATTTGGAAGCAAAGGGCCACCTAGCGTGGCCCTTTGCTTTTCTTTTTATCACTGACCACAGGTGAGTGGATTACGTGACCAAGCGGCGCCGCCAAGCTTTCTATCTACCGGCCGTGATTCTTTTGCTCGCTGCAACATGGCTCATTTATGCCAATGGATTACACGGCGGATTTCTATTTGATGACTTCGCCAATCTGCCGGCCCTGGGCGCTAGCGGCCCCGTCGACAATTCACCCGCCTTCTGGCGTTACATAACGTCTGGCACGGCAGATCCGCTGGGGCGTCCGCTCGCGATGCTCAGCTTTTTGTTTGACGCCCATGACTGGCCTGCCGATCCGCTTCCGTTCAAGCGCAGCAATCTGTTTATCCATCTTTTCAATGGGATATTGCTGAGCCTGCTACTTCGACTCCTTGGCCGGAGCATGGCCAAAACGCAAAAATCGGACATAGGCGCATTGGCAATTCGGGTAGACCTGGCTGCCGTACTCGGTGCCGGATTCTGGCTGATGCATCCACTCCTGGTTTCCACCACGCTATACATTGTGCAGCGAGAAGCCATGCTCTCCAGCACATTTATTTTGCTCGGCCTGCTGGCGTGGATGCGAGGGCGCCATGCCATGCACCGCGGACACACCGTGAACGGCTTGTGCTGGCTGACGCTAGGCCTCGTCGGTTGCACAGTGCTATCTTTACTGAGCAAGGCTAACGGCATCCTGCTACCAGTGCTGGCTATCGTCATCGACGGTACCGTGATGGCCACCAGCAACTCCCCGGCGGTGCCGGGTATCCACAAGCGTATCTATCGCTCCGCGATGCTGCTGCTGGGCTGGCTGCCCTTGACACTCGTGGCAGGCTACCTCCTCTACCAAGGCTGGTATGGCTTGACGCATGGGATTTCTTCGGTACGCCCATGGACAGCCGGGCAGCGCCTACTGACCGAACCGCGCGTGCTGATGGATTACCTGCACCTGCTCTGGCTGCCGCACCCCTTCACGCCAGGTCTGTTCAACGATCAAATACATGCGTCGACATCGCTATGGTCACCGGCAGCTACGCTACCTTCGCTGCTTGCCGTCACGGGACTGATCCTTGGCGCCTGGGTATGCCGACGTCGCTATCCCGCATGGGCGCTGGCGATACTTTTCTTTTTCGCGGGGCAATCACTGGAATCGAGCAGCGTACCCCTGGAGCTCTATTTCGAACACCGTAATTATTTGCCGGCGATGCTGATGTTCTGGCCTTTAGCTTTATGGCTGTGCGGCTTGGGCTTAACGCCAACATCATACAAAGCAGAATCGTATCCGTTGCTTCAGGCGACGCCCTATTACAGAAAATGGACAGAGTCGAGGAAGCCTATTGCAATATGGCGTATTGCTAAACCACTGTTAGCTAGTGCGCTGCTGCTCGGGCTAGGCCTTATGACATACGCCCTTGCCTCACTATGGGGAAATGCGAGGGAACAGACGCAGCTCTGGGCTGCACTCAACCCCGAATCGCCTCGGGCACAGGCGGATGCGGCAGAGGCCGAAATCAATACCGGTCATCCGGCGCTCGCCGTGGCCCGGCTGCAACGGGCGCTGGTCCGTGCACCGGATCAGGCACAGCTTGCGATGAATCTATTTGACGCGCAATGCCAACTTGGCCAGGTCGAACCGGCTTTCTTAATCACGTTCGGCGAGGCACTGCGCACTACGCGTGACACCGGTCCACTGCTGGTCAACTGGTTTACCCGCGAAATGGATCAAGTTGGAAGAGCGGCGTGTTCTGAGCTGACGTTCAAGACCCTCGGCATGTTCCTGGATGCCGCTGCAGCCAATCGCAAATTAAATGAAGTTTATGGACGCCGGCAAGATATCAGCTATCTACGCGGCCACCTTGCCCTTATCCAAGGCGACCCCGACACCGCATTGCTCGATTTCAATCGTGCACTAGACGAGGATCCGCAAATCTCCATGGCGCTCGAGCAGGCAGCATTGCTCGGTTCAAGCGGATTCCCTCGCCAGGGACTCGCGCACTTGGATCACTACGAACGCGTTCGCAGGCAAGCTGTCGTCCCGGGATTTGGCATGAGTCGACTGCATGCCTGGGTTTTGCAGCGCCAGCATTACTGGCCGGGAGAACTGGCACGTTTGCGCGATACACTGACCAAAGACACCGTCCCTCAGGTAAATGCCGTCCATGAGTCTTGCGAATCGAACAAAAAGAATTGTTCAAACTGATCATTGGTGCTGGTGTCTCTTGCTTTTTGGCATGCTTTTTTGCAGCGCCATTTATAGCGCAGGTCTATCGGGCAGCTATCTATTCGATGACTACCCCAACATCGTCGACAATCATGCTGTACAGCCAACGAGTGCGAGCCTCTCAAGCCTGGTCGGTGCCGCGCTCTCTTCTTCATCAAGCGAGTTCAAGCGACCGCTCGCTTCACTGAGCTTTGCCGCCAATTATCTTGCCAGCGGTCTCGCTCCGTACTGGATGAAGCTCACCAACTTGGTCATTCATCTGTTGAACGGCTTGCTGGTCTTTTTGCTGGGGCGGTCGCTTCTGCGAATAGCTGCAGCGCCACGATCCCGGGCAGACGATTTCGCTTCCGCCGCATGGACCGGCCATTGGAACAATCGAACCGGCGTGGTTGCGTCACTCATTGCGACATGCTGGATGATCTTGCCCATCAATCTCACCGCGGTGCTGTACGTTGTACAGCGCATGGAGAGCATGGCCAATCTATTTGTGCTGCTTGGACTAATCGGATACGTCACTGGACGCCGCCTCATGCTTAAGGCATCGGCCGGCATGTCAGACAAACTCGGATTGATTCGAAAGGCCTCAGTTCTAAACCGTAACTTTATACTATGCTTCGTCAGCATCACCGTACCGACCGCGCTTGGTGTGCTCGCCAAGGAAACTGCCGTGATGCTGCCGCTTTACGCCTTACTCGTCGAGTGGGCCATCTTTCGGTTTGCCGCTGCAACTGCGGCCGACGCAACCACTTTTAACAACGTCTTTGACCGCCGCGTCATTGGAATGTTTTTGCTAGTTTTGGGTATCCCGCTGGTGATTGGAATGAGCTGGCTTTTGCCTGGCATCCTCAAAACCGAAAACTGGGCTACGCGGGACTTTACGCTGGGCACCCGACTGCTCAGCGAAGCTCGCATTATTGTCGATTACATGATTTGGACCACGCTTCCGACACCTCATGCATTGTCTTTTTATCACGACGATTTTCTCATATCGACCGGTTTGTTTTCCCCCACCAGTACCATTGTAAGCATAGTCGCACTGACTGCACTATTTGCACTCATGCTACGCATGCGCAAAAAGCGACCGCTGGTTGCACTGGGTATGGCGTTCTTCTTCGGCTGCCATTTGCTGACCGGCACCATACTGCCACTGGAACTGATCTACGAACATCGGAACTACTTTGCCAGCTTTGGCCTGCTACTGGCGATTGTGCCCCTGCTTGCAGCGCCACGCCTCAGAACGCGTTTATCGGCGGCCAGCGAAGCACTTGGCGCAGACGTAGCCGCCGTGGACACGACAATAAAGATCGGGTCGATGGCAACCGTGGGTGACACTGGAATATTGGAGCCGATCGACGCGCTTCCCATTGCGTTACCCCGCTATGTCCTTTTGGCTGGACTGATCGTCTGCTGGGCTGGCCTTACGGCGCTTACCTCACATGCATGGGGACAACCTCTGAGACTGGCGGAAGATCTGGCAACCCGCGCGTCGATGTCGCCCCGCGCTCAATATGAGCTGGGGCGTACTTACATTATCTATTCACACTACGATCCCGCATCACCCTTCACCAAGCTGGCTTACGGAGCGCTGGAAAAAGCAGCTGTCTTGCCTAAATCGACGATTCTTCCAGAACAAGCGCTGATCTTCATGAATGCCCGCATGAAGCTCCCGCTGAAAAATGAGTGGTGGGACAGCTTGATCGACAAACTGAGTTCGCGCACCCCCGGCGTACAGGATGAAAGTTCACTTGCTTCCCTTGCTCAATGTGCTCAGGAATACCATTGTGACCTGCCTAAAACTCGTATGAAAAATGCCTTTGCGGCAGCACTGTCACATCCCAATCCAAGCGCGCGGCTTCTGGCCACTTATGGGGACTATGCGTGGAACGTTTTAGACGATCAGGCGCTGGGCGCGCGCATGACCATGGCAGCCGTCCAGGCAAGTCCAAGCGAACCGGCCTATCAAATCACCCTTGTTCGCATGCTCGCCGCGGAAAATCGCTCAGCAGAGGCGAAACAGGCGCTGGAGCGACTGCAGTCATTGAATATAGGGGGCCGACTCGATACGAGCCTGACTCAGTTGAGGACGCTTCAGGCATTGCAATGACCAGCTCACCGCGACGATAGAAGTGAAACACGATAGAGCTCGCAGCCAATCATGTTGAAGGCAGTCTTACTCTATTATCTGCCCCTCCCACGCTTCGTCCTCCTTCACCACCAACCTAACTGTGAAAAGCACCGTCATGAAAGCAGTCATCCTTGCGGGCGGTCTTGGTACAAGAATCAGCGAAGAGACCATCGTACGCCCGAAGCCGATGATCGAGATCGGCAGCAAACCGGTCCTATGGCATATCCTGAAGACCTATTCGCACTTTGGCATCAACGATTTCATTATCTGCCTCGGTTATAAGGGGTATATGGTCAAAGAGTATTTTGCCAACTATTTCTTACATACCTCCGACGTCACTTTTGACTTGGTAAAGAACCGTATGGACGTCCATCACCAGCACGCTGAGCCATGGCGGGTCACGCTAGTGGACACCGGTGACCAGACGCAGACAGGCGGGCGCCTCAAGCGCGTGCAAAATTATCTCGACGACCAGACGTTCTGTTTTACCTATGGTGATGGACTGGCCAATATAGACATACGCAAGCAACTGGCGTTTCACGCAAAACATGCAAGCCTGGCGACCATGTGCGCCGTGCAACCACCGGGAAGATTCGGTGCGATCGATATCAGGGACAACCGCATCACGCGCTTCCAAGAGAAACCACAGGGCGATGGCTCGTGGATAAACGGCGGCTTTTTTATACTAGAGCCGGAAGTTATGCGCTACATACGGGACGACAGCACCATATGGGAGCGCGAACCACTGGAAGCCTTAGCCCTCGACGGTAAAATCTCGGCGTATACCCACGATGGATTCTGGCAGCCCATGGACACGCTCCGCGACAAGATCAAACTGGAAGAGCTATGGCAAAGTGGCCAAGCGCCATGGAAAGTCTGGCCTTGAACGAGTTATTCGGGGGAGCATACGTAGATCGAAATGTGCTTGTTACGGGCCACACTGGTTTCAAGGGCTCGTGGCTGTGCCTTTGGCTCGTGAGCATCGGTGCCCACGTTACGGGCTTGGCGCTTGACCCGGAGGCCAGCCCTTCACATTGGTCACTACTCAAACTCGATAACGTCACAGACTTGCGTATTGATTTACGCAATCGCGACAGCGTGCGGCAGACGCTGAGGGATGTAAAGCCGGAAATAATCTTTCATCTCGCAGCCCAGCCGTTGGTCAGGCGCAGCTACCTCGAATCGATAACCACCTTTGACATCAATGTGATCGGTCTGGTCAATCTGCTGGAGGCAGTCCGCGCCACACCGTCAGTGCGGGTATTGATCAACGCGACCACAGATAAGGTCTATCTGGATCAGGGTGGCGACAGCGCTTATCGTGAAGAACATCCGCTCGGCGGACATGACCCCTACAGCACGTCCAAGGCCTGTGCAGAACTCGTTACTGAATGCTATCGCAAGAGCTTTTTTGGTGAATCCGGTCCACGGGTGGCTACGGCTCGAGCGGGCAATGTCATCGGCGGAGGTGACTGGTCAGAAGATAGGATTGTTCCCGACCTGGTGCGTGCCGCTTGCGCGGGAAATGCCCTAAAAATTCGTAACCCAGACGCCGTGCGGCCGTGGCAACACGTGCTGGAACCTTTATCGGGTTATCTGCAGCTGGGTCAAAGCCTGCTATCCAGCAAGATTGCGGAGGGACCATGGAATTTTGGCCCCGGAACCGACGCAACGCTACCGGTGCATATGCTGGTATCCGAATGGCAGAAACACTGGCCCGGATTGCACACCGAATATCAGCCGGGGCCACATCCTCATGAAGCGAAAGCGCTGCGGCTCGACTGCTCCAAAGCGGCCCGACTACTCGACTGGCGTGGCGTATGGAATGCCGAGGAGACACTTCATCGTACAGCTTCATGGTATCGCGCCTTTTACGAAGATGGCTGTTTAAATAGCAGCGATGATCTGCATGACTATATCGCCGCTGCCAGAACTGAGAGCATGGGATGGGCGACATGAAGATTCATACCACGCCACTTGCTGGCTTGATGGTTATGGAAACCACACCCGTTCGTGACGAACGTGGACAGTTCATTCGGGTGTTTTGTCAAAACGAGTACGCTGTGGTGCGGCCTCAACTGCATTGGGAGCAGATCAATGTTTCCGACACGACACATAAAGGCACGGTCCGCGGCATGCACTTCCAACACCCGCCATCTGCCGAAGCTAAGCTTATTCGCTGTCTTCGTGGAAGGGTCTTCGACGTTGCTGTCGATCTGCGCACTGGTTCTCCGACCTTCCTGCACTGGCACGGCATCGAACTGAGTCAGGATGAACCAATTCAGTTTCTCATCCCGGAAGGCTTTGCTCATGGCTTTCAAGCGCTGACGGACAACGCGCAACTGCTGTACCTGCATACTTGTGGATGGGATCGCCAGCGCGAAGGTGCACTTCGCCATGACGATCCAGCGTTGTCTATTGCATGGCCCTTGCCGGTGACAAAACTGTCTAACAAAGATCGCACTACGCCTTTGATCGACGGAGCATTCAAAGGCCTCCAATTGAACGAGGAGCCATAATGAAGTGCCGGTTCTGCAGTACGCCTTTGCACGATGTATTTCTTGATCTCGGCAGTGCGCCACCTTCAAATGCGTTTCTGACTGCCGATGCATTGAATGCTCCGGAAACCTGGTTTCCGCTGAAGCTTTTCACCTGTGAAAAATGTCATCTGGTACAGGTGGATGAGGTGCAGTCGCACTCCGCTCTGTTTGCCTCCGATTACGTTTACTATTCTTCTTTCTCCCGTTCTTGGCTTGCGCACGCGGAACGTTATGTTGATAGCGCCGTGACCAGGCTGGGATTGAACCAGAAAAGCCTGGTCATGGAGATAGCGTCTAACGATGGGTATTTGCTTCAATACGTCGCCGCGAGAGGTATTCCCTGCATCGGCATAGAGCCCACGGGCGGCACTGCTCTAGCTGCACGACAGAAAGGGATCGAAACGATTGAACGTTTCTTTGGCAATGAATTCGCTGAAGAATTCGTACACCAACGGGGTAACGCCGACCTGATCGTCGCGAACAATGTCTTGGCGCACGTTCCGGATATCAACGACTTTGTCGCTGGATTGGCTCTTGTGCTTGCAGAACAGGGCGCTATCACGATCGAGTTTCCGCACCTGATGGAGCTGGTCAAACATCGTCAATTCGATACGGTTTATCACGAGCACTTCTCGTATTTTTCGTTGCACACCGTAAAAGCCATTTTTGCCACGCACGGGCTGCGCCTTTGGAATGTCGAACAGCTTTCCACGCATGGGGGATCGCTGCGTATCTGGGCCGCACACGAGCACAGTCACCACCTGCAAAAGCCGGCAGTCGATGCTTTGCTGGAAAAAGAAGCTCTTGCCGGCATGAACGACCTGACCTTTTACCGCGGATTTCAGTCGCAGGCCGACAAGGTCAAGAACGACTGTCTGGCGTTCCTACTGCAACAGCACCGCACCGACCGCAAAGTAGTCGGTTATGGTGCGGCGGCCAAGGGAAATACTCTATTGAACTACGCCGGAGTGAAGGCCGATCTGTTGCCGTACGTGGTCGATGCATCGCCTCATAAGCAAGGCCATTGGCTTCCAGGATCAAGAATCCCTGTCCTAGACGAGTCCCGACTACGCCAGGACCGGCCGGATTTCGTGCTTATACTGCCTTGGAATCTGCGCGAAGAAATCATTGACCAACTCGGTTATGTCAGAACATGGGGTGGCCGCTTCGTCACCTGCGTTCCAGACCTTATCACGGACTGACATAATGCGAGTTGCCGTCACCGGCGCCAGCGGATTCGTCGGGCAGCACGTGCTGCATGAATTGCAGTCGCGCGACCTTGAAATCGTAGCCATCAGCCGAACAACGGCAGGCCCGGCCTTCGACAACGGTCGCATTGAATTCGTGCAAATGGATATCGCCGAAGCACATGCCAATCCAATCGAAAAAATGGGCTCACCTGATGTGCTCATTCATCTCGCATGGGATGGCTTGCCCAACTACCAGTCCCCTGCACATATGGAAATCGAGCTTCCAAGGCAACGTCGCTTTCTTACGTCTTGTCTGGACTCTGGACTGGAGAGGCTGGTCGTGACTGGCACCTGCTTCGAATACGGAAGACTCTCGGGAGAAATTTTCGAGTATATGCCTGCAAATCCATGTACTCAGTACGGTGCAGCCAAAGATGCCCTCCATAATCACCTGAAAGCTTGTAAAACCAACCACGCTTACCAGCTATCCTGGTTGCGACTTTTCTACTTGTTTGGACCAGGTCAGTCTAAAGCCTCTCTGTACTCCCTTTTGATGAACGCCATACATCGAGGCGATACGGATTTCGACATGTCCGGCGGAGAACAAATAAGAGACTTTCTACCCATCGAAGAAGCGGCGCGGGCGATCGTGGATTTGGCCATGTACCCATCAGAAGTGGGAACCGTTAATGTGTGCAGTGGAAAACCCACCAGCGTTCGCAAACTCGTCGAGGAATGGATTCGAGCAAGCAAGTCACATATCAACATGAAACTGGGTTGTATTCCTTACTCTGATATTGAGCCGATGCACTTTTGGGGAAATTGCTCGAAGCTTAATCGTATCCTGAAAAATAGTTCCCAGAATTTGAGGCGCTGACCAAAAATATTTTCAGAGATTGTATCTGCTGTCTTTTCTTACAATTGGATCGACCAGCCTTTCGTAGACATCCGGACGCCATAATTGGACTGCCCAGGGAATCGTAAGCACTTCTAGCCTATGATTTGAGCATAGGGGGAAGTCCCCTGAGCAAACCGCGATTTACCCCGGAATTTAAAGAAGAAGCCGTTCGGCAAATCATCGATCGCAAGTATTCCGTCGCCGAAGTGTCCGCACGATGGGGCGTATCGGCGCCATAGCCTTTACACGTGGGTCAAGGCCGTCGCTCCCGACAAGAGCGAGAAGCAAGCCAGTGAATGACTTGAGACCAAGAGCGAGCTGTTACGATTGCGTGCCCAGTTGCGCCGCTTCGAGGAGGAACACGACATCCTAAAAAAGGCCGTGGCACGTTCAACCGGTCGATGCAATATCATCCATGTAATTGGAACTTGGAGATGCAGCATCTATGGCACGTATGGGAAGGCCAGGGCTCTCGGATGACCAGAAGATAGAACTTTGGCGGCGATGGAAGGATGGTCAGAATCTAAGTGAGATCGGCTTGGCGTTGTGTCGTCACGCCGGCTCGATTCACGGCGTCCTATCAGCGCGAGGCGGCATCGCACCGTCGGCCCGGCGGCGCAGTGCGTTTGCTCTCACGCTCGCGGAACGAGAGGAAATTTCTCGGGGCTTGGTCGCGGGCCAATCGATCCGAAGCCTCGCTGCTTCTCTGGGGCGATCGGCGTCCACCGTGAGTCGAGAGATTGCTGGAAATGGGGGCGCCAAGATTTACCGTGCCTCAGAAGCAGAAGAGGCAGCGTGGAAGCGCGCTCTGCGGCCGAAAATGTGTCGACTGGCTTTGCTGCCTCGATTGCGGCAAGTAGTTGCCACTAGGCTAGCTGAGCAATGGTCGCCCGACCATTGAATCGCCCAGAGTTCCATAGACACTTAGGACCCTCGTTGCGCGTAGCGCCTCTCGAACTCTACAGGGGACAAATCACCACAGGAACCGTGGCGGCGTTTCGGGTTGTAGAACATTTCGATGTAGTCAAACACATCGGCCCGCGCAGCATCTTTGGTCAAGTAGATCCGCCGTCTGATCCGCTCGCGCTTGAGCAGGCCGAAGAAGCTTTCCACGGGCGCGTTGTCGTGGCAGTTGCCGCGACGGCTCATGCTGCACACAAGAGCATGCGCCGTCAGGAAGCTCTGCCAGTCATCGCTGGTGTAGACCGACCCTTGGTCCGAGTGAATCAGGGCACCGAGTTTAGGCTTGCGCCGCCAGACCGCAGAAAGCAGCGCCTGCACGACCAGGTCGGCGTCCGCCCTATCACGCATTGCCCAGCCGATGACTTGCCGCGAAACAGGTCGAGCACGACCGCCAGATACATCCAGCCCTCATGGGTCCGGATGAACGTGAAGTCACTGGCCCAGACAGTATTCGGTACAGCGACATCGAACTGCCGATCCAGCACGTTGGTGGCCGCTGTGCACTCTGGCCCGCCATGGAAACGCGGCTTGCGTCCATAACCCACCTGCGCTCGCAAGCCTTCGGCACGCATCAGGCGATGCACGCGATGCCGACTACAGCGCTCGCCCAGATCCCGCAGATCCTTGGTCACCTTGCGATGCCCGTAGACGCTGCCGCTGGCCAGCCATTGATGCTTGATCAGCCCGAGCCGGCGCTCGTCCTCCGTCGCCCGGTCACTCATCGGCGACTGCAGCCATGCGTAGTCGCCTGCGCGATTCACCTTCAGCACTCGACACATCGCGCACAGCCGGAACTCCCGGCCGTGCGCCTGCATGAACGCGTACTTTGCCTTTACCCCTTGGCAAAGTACGCCGCAGCCTTTTTTAGGATGTCACGCTCCTCGGTCACCCGCCGAAGCTCCGCTCTTAGACGCCGAACTTCGGCGCTCTGGTCGATTTGCGCTTGCTGCACGATGCCCGGTTTGCCGAACTTGCGACGCCACTCGTACAGGCTGTGTGTGGTGACCCCGAGTCGCTCGGCGACGTCCGCCACTTTGAAGCCCCGATCCGTCACTTGACGCACCGCCTCCACCTTGAACTCATCCGTATATCGCTTGCTGCTCAGAGACACCTCCGATCAGACCATTTTCCATGGCCCTGAGATGTCTAGGAAACTCTTGGCGATTCACTCATCGGCCATCTGCGATCGCGACGAATGATGCGGCGTTCGAAAACCTCAACCACAAAAGGTCAGCCACGTGGCCGCATCATTGATGCGATCTCGATTCGCGATCGCCCACATGAGGTCGAAGGCAGTGCCATTCCTGGTCACTGGGAGGGAGATCTACTATCAGGCGCCAAGAACAGTCACATCGTTACGCTGGTCGAGCGAAGAACACGATTCACCATGCTTGTGAAAGTCACCGGAAAAGACACCGGAAGCGTGGTAAAGGCATTGATCCAGCAAATCCGTAATTGCCTGCAGAGCTACGAAAGTCGCTGACCTGGGACCGCGATGGGAGCTGGCAAGTCACAAAGCACTTACTGCTGCTACCGGCGTTCAAGTGTATTTTTGCGACCCGCAGAGTCCTTGGCAGCGCGGAACCAACGAAAACACAAATCGGCTCCTCCGGCAGTATTTTCCTGACAGCACGAACCTATCAGTCTTCAGCCAAGATGACCTGAATCGGGTTGCTCTTCGTCTGAACCGGAGACCACGAAAAAATCTTGGATATCAAACTCCGGTAACGTGGTTCGGCAATGCCGTTGCATCGACCGGTTGAACGTGCCGCACGGTCCTTTGCCAAGGAACCTGAGTGAAGTACCGTTTTATCAACGATCACCGGCATGAATTCCGGATGGCCACGATGTGCCGCGTGCTGCATGTGACGCGCAGTGGCTTCTATCAATGGGTGCATAAGCTGATGTCCGACCGGGACATCGAAGACCAGCGTTTGTTAGGCGTCATTCGTGAGTCCTATGTCGCTAGCGGCGGCGTCTACGGGGAACGTCGTGTCTTGGGCGACCTGCGCAAAGCGGGCGAATCGTGCAGCAAACATCGGGTCGCCAAGATCATGCGTAGCCACAAAATCAAGGCGATTCGCGGCTATAAGGCACCTCGCCGTATCGTTGGACGCCCATCGATCATTGCGCCCAATCGCTTGCAGCGACCATTCACCGTCGACGCGCCCGATCATGCATGGGTCACGGACATTACCTACCTTCGAACCTGGCAGGGTTGGCTCTATCTGGCCGTGGTGATCGATCTGCATTCGCGCAAAGTGATCGGTTGGTCGATGAAGCCGACATTGGCACGCGAACTGGCTCTGGATGCCTTGCTGATGGCATTGAGTCGTCGTCAACCCTCGCAGCCTGTAATCGTGCACTGCGATCAAGGCTCACAGTACGGCAACGATGATTGGCAGCGGTTCTGTCGTTCGCACGGATTGCAGCCGAGCATGAGTCGCCGTGGCAACTGTTGGGATAATGCCGTGGCCGAATCGTTCTTTAGCAGTTTGAGGAAGGAGCGTATCTGCAAGCGCGTCTACAAACCCGCGATCTGGCGCGTGCCGATGTCTTCGATTACATCGAGGTCTTCTACAATCGAACTCGTCGTCACAGCCGTCTGGGTGGCGTCAGCCCCGAGGCCTTCGAACAGGCCTCACTGTGAGGCTGCGAAGTGTCTTCATTCCCTGAGCAGTCCAAATCGATGAACCAAGAGCACCCTGTGTCACATAGAATCGATATAATTCTGGAGTGATAAATCGGGCCTCATCGTTTATTACGTGCATCAGCTCGCTGTAAGCGACGATCGAGTACTGGTGATTCTCGACTTCAATCACACATGGCCACATATCGGCGGATATTAGAAGGGTATATCCCCTCAGCATTTCCGGGTGGTTATTGCAACTTATTTGACCATGTAACCGGCAATCTACAGAACTCTATTTTTCCGGATCACTCCTCGAAAAAGGGTAAGGATCAAAAGATGGCAGCGCCGGAATGTCTACGGCACCTGCAGATTGAAAAGTGACCAGACAAAGACGGACGCCGTTGCCATTCAAAATTGACGTAGCAATGGTAAAAAAGCTGCTCACTACGGCACCCCTACGGGCTATCTGAGACGGATGTAATTCATTTTTTCTATGACAGCTCTGCGTACCAATATCCTAGCCAATTATGCCGGGCAGATCTGGATGGCGCTGATGGGGGTGGCATTTGTACCACTTTATATTCGTGCTCTTGGCATGGAGTCATTCGGACTGGTAGGTCTGATGCTGAGCATTCAGGCACTTTCCACGCTTTTCGACCTTGGCATGGGTGGCGTACTCAACCGAGAGCTTGCGCGCCGCTTCCACGGCACCAGATTAGATCAAACTTCAGCTGATTTGATTCGCACTTTCGAATGGCTGGTTTGGCCAATTGCCGGACTGTTGGCCATCATCATATGGCTTGGCAGCGAGCCACTGGCAAATCACTGGCTCCACCCAGATCACCTTACCCGTCACGACACCGCCCGTGCTATCGCTATCATGGGACTTGCCGTAGCGTTGCAATGGCCGAGCAGCTTCTACACAAATGGGTTGTCTGGATTGGAAAGACAGCCAGCATTGAATCTGATCAATGCCGGCTTCGCCACGCTTCGCGGAGCTGGCGTCTTGGCGGTGCTCTTCTGGGTATCGCCAACCATCATTGCGTTTATGTGGTGGTACGCGGCGGTAGGTGCAGCCCAATCGCTGACCGCAGCTTCGGTGTTGTGGCGCCTGCTGCCTGCCGATAATAAGTCCCAAGCCAAATTTCGCTTGAAAGAGATACATTCAACCGGTCGTTTCGCGGGCGGCCTGTTAGCGATCATGGCTTTATCGGTGACGTTGATACAGCTCGACCGGATCGTACTTTCCGCCATGCGACCCTTGGTGGAACTGGGCTATTTCAGCCTGGCAATGAGCGTAGCCGCTGGGATGGGCAGGATGATCCAACCCATGTTCAACGCTCTTTACCCTCGTTATACAAGACTGGTTTCATTAGGAAAAGTGGAGGAACTCAATCATTTGTATCATCTTAGCAACCAATGCGTCGCTGTAATGGCCGCTTCCACAGCCGCGGTATTAATGGTCTTTGGCAAAGACGTGATCTTTCTATGGACGGGGGATAACGCGGCAGCAGCAATGCTCGCGTTACCGCTTTCCGTTCTTATAGCCGGAACTGCGCTCAACGGATTGATTAATCTGCCTTACGCTCTGCAACTGGCATCTGGCTGGACGAGACTCACCATCGGGTCCAACTTGGTCGCACTGATTTTTGGACTACCTTTTTGCATATGGGCAGTAAGGCAGGATGGTGTGCTCGGGGCAGCATACCTTTGGTTCACCATCAATTTGGGATTTTTCGCCATCACCGTCCCGTTGATGCATCGTCGCCTGATGCGAGGCGAACTGAGCAAGTGGTATTTTCAGGACATCATTCCGCCCATTATCTCCGCTATCTTTATCACCTTATTGGGCAGATGGTTTTTACCTGCGCTTCAACGCAATATTTTGAGTGCCTTGCTTTTGGGCGCCGTCAGTATAGTCACACTGACAGTTTCGGCACTTTCTGCTCCCATGCTACGTGAGCACATCTACCGGCAGCTGAAAGTACGAATAGGGAGCTCAACATAGGTAGCGCCATTAAGCGCTTACCGGACATCTCGAACCAGATGGCCAAAACGTTTCTGGAGTTCTCTCCGATCGTTCACCAATCGGTTTTCGACCATCCGGTAGTACCTTGTATAGATTCGCTGGAACCAGGGATTCTGCTCGCATGCAGTTGCTATAGCTCTTAGAAGCATTGGGCGCCATAGCTGCCCATAATCCATTTGGAGTGCGCCAGCCGCACCCCGCGCAAAATCGTAGCGGCCGAACGACAAGACATTGGCTCCTCGTCTAAACAACATTCTTTTTGCGTCCTTATGCAGTGCCACAAGAGCTGCTTGCTTTGCAAAATCGCTCAAGCTCTCACTACATTCAATATTACGAAACATTTTTTTCCAGCCTGGCCAGAACGAGGAAAGTGGCTCCGTCGCGCTAAAGGATGCCGCATTAAGCGTAAATACGGCTGATGGATGCTTACGCAGGAAGAACGGATAGGAAGCCGCTGCCCTTAAAACAAAGTCCAGATCAGACGGACCTAATGCTTCCTTATCCGGAAAACCCATAAAGTCCAGAATTTCTCGTCTGAATAAAATACCGTTCCACGAAGGAGCAAGCCCATTCATCATTGCCATCATACCGTCGGCAGGAAGGTACAGTCCTTCCCTTGTCCACTGATTTATACGCGCGTCCCAGATATTTCCCTGTTCGTCGACATTCAGCGTCATACCTGCCCAAAACATTGCATTGGGATGCTTGGCAAGGTCTTCCAAAGCCTGCTGATAGAATCCCGGCAATAAGTAATCATCATCAGAAAATATGGAAAAAAAGGGTGTATCAACACTGCGTAATCCGTACTCGAAATTGGCAGCTGCCCCTATATTCTGCCGATGGCAGTGATAGCTGAGTCGTGACTCACCTTTGGCTAGATCCGCCATTACCGCGCCTGTCTCATCACCTGAGGCATTATCGAAAACGCGAACACTGAGCGAGACCGCAGCTTGATTCAGCACACTAGTTACCGCACGCCGAAGAAGCTTTGGCCGGCGGTAAGTCGGTATGATCGCCGTGATATCCGCGGTGATCACGGCGAACCGATCACTTTGCGATAAATGGCCACGTAATCGTCGACCGCCAACTTTTCTGTAAATACGTTCAACGCCCGCAGTCTCCCAGCACATCCCATACGCTCCAACATCGGCATGTCTTCCGCAAGCTCTTTGCACCGCCACACTAAAGCATTGACGTCGTTTATGGGGACTAGAAAACCGGTCTCTCCGTCAACTACGACATCAGTCAGACCGCTGGTATGAAAGCCCAAGAAAGGCTTTCCGCAAGCCATGCCCTCTAAAGCAGTGTATCCAAAGCCTTCATAACGTGACAAAGAAACAACTGCATCGCAGGTACCATATTCCTCGATCAGCGTGCTCTCGGATACGCGCCCTAACATGCTGATGTTAGCTGGCCTTGAATTATCGTCGCTGCCTCGGAGCCCTCCCGTGCAGCGCAAATCAAACGCCGGCCCCAACTTCTCGGCAAACGCCAACAGCAGGTCACTGCCTTTGCGGCGACTGTGGTTTCCCACCATCAGCAATCTGAACTTTCGGTCGCGAGGCGGCCTGTACGTGGCGGATGGCTTGTACGAATTAGTGTCCACCCAATTATTGATTATCCGAACCGAGGTTAGTCCAAAAACGTCTATTACCGTTTCGCCCACATAGCTTGAAATCGCCGTTACGGCAGCACTTTTCTTTATCGCCAGCGCTTCTCGCCACCGAACGTGCCAGCGGTGATACAACGCCTGCGCGACGGATCGGTAAGGGGCATAGCCCGGGTCATGGACCAAGTGTAGGACCGTAGTCACCACAGGAATCCGCAGCCCTAGAAACACATACGCATTCCAGCTATTGGCGTGGATGATATCGATATCGTCAGGCCGTTGGTGGAGGCGCATGAGTTCCGGCAAGAGTTCATATCGTTTGTTGAACCACTGCACGATAACCTCATGTCCCGCACTGTGAAGTGCCTCGGCGAGTCGCAAAACAAAGACATCGGCGCCACTTTGGGCACGAATGGCAGGGATCCAAATTCGCAACTTGTCCCGTTTACTCTGATCGATCATTGTGGCCAGAACCGATAGATCAGGGTCGGCATGACATTAAGCAGAGGTACCCAAACTCGGTCGGGAAGATTTCGCAGAACATTTAGAACAAAACTTTGCGAATGCTCAATTTCTATAGTAGTGCGCATAGCGTCGATTGAAATATTTTCGTACCCGAAACCTGCCTGCGCTAGAAAGTTCTCAAGCTGGCTCAATTGCAAAGGCTCGCAATCATATCGCTTGCCCTTTCGCATGAGATGAAGATATGGCGTTCGCCATGAACGCGGCATCCAGCTGAGAAATGCGAGTCGGAAATGTGGCTCTATCAGCATCCATCGATTGGGAACTGCGATATAACCGATACCGCCGGTTCGTAGCACCCGATGCAGTTCAGACAAATGATGGCGCTGGGCTTGCTCATCACCAACGTGCTCGATCACGTGATTAGTAACAACAACATCGAACGAATCATTTTCGAATGGCAGAACGGTGCCCATAACCTGCTGATAGTGGTAGCCATCCAGCACAAGCCGATTGTCGTATACGTCGACCGCGTCGACGATACAGCGCATGCGGGGATGAGTACCAAAGTAGTGTGCAATGCCTCCAGACCCCGTCCCAACCTCAAGCACGCGCAACGGCTTGGGAAGATTTTCCAGATCCAATAAGCGTTCAATTTTCAGCCCCTTGAGCTGCCGTGAGCGCATGTCCAGAGCCGCATGGGGCATCCGCAAAGACGAGTCACCTTCGCAATTTTTGTGATGCGGTTGGTCAGTCAAGTTCGAACCTCAGAAACGCCTGAAATTTCATTT
This sequence comes from Rhodanobacter sp. K2T2, assembly GCF_013408815.1. NCBI lineage: Bacteria > Pseudomonadati > Pseudomonadota > Gammaproteobacteria > Lysobacterales > Rhodanobacteraceae > Rhodanobacter > Rhodanobacter sp. K2T2. Next base: position 356,874 of record NZ_JACCCA010000002.1, read on the forward strand.
TTTCCGTCCCGAAAATACATATTGCAAGACGCAGACCTAGGCTTTGTGCTCGCGCGGACTCACCACGTTTTGGATTATCTCAGAGTAGTTCTCGGCAACAATCGACCAGTCGAACTTTCTGGACAACGCTAATCTCAACCCTTCCTGGGACTGTGGTGTCGGCGGACTTGCAAACAGCGCACAAACCGCGTCGGTGATCGCCGCTACCGAGCCAGCCTCCACAAGAAGTGCTTGGCTCTCGTCAAAAACATCCCTTACGGCTGGCAGATCACTGGCAATGACCGGGCAACCGCAACCGGCAGCCTCCACTGCAACCAGTCCCAGACCTTCTTGATCTCCAGATGGAGTCGAAATGAACGGCGCGACGAACATCGCCGCCCGCCGATAAAACGCCGGCAAATCTTGCTGAGCCATCGCCCCTAGGAATTGCACCTTGGCATGCAATCCCAGACGCCGGACTTGTTCTTTACGCTCATCCGCTTCCGGACCAAAACCGACCACGGTGAGGAACGCCGAAGGATTGACCTGCAAAATGGCTGGCATGGCATCGATCAGATAACGAAGTCCTTTTTTCTCCACGAAACGCCCCACAAATAGAATCTCATTGCGGGAACGTATCAAGGATCCATCGGGTAAAAACCGGCCTTGCAAGTCGACGCCCATCGCCCTTACATGGATCCCTCGCACGTCAGCACCGATATGGGCCAGCTCAGTGCGCATCGCTTCGCTGACAACAGTGACGGCTGCGGCCTTTTTGACGACAAAGCGTTTCAGCTCGTTCAGCAGCTTACCGCGCAGTGCAAACAGATCCGCACCATGGGAGGTCACTAAATATCGGGGTGAATTGCCAGAAAATTTGTTGAGCAACGCAGCTATTAAGCCCTGTGGCAATAGCCAGTGAGCATGCAACACATCTACCTTGGCTCTTCGCGAAAGTCGCCATAGGCGCCATGATTGTCCTAAAACAAATGTCGGCAGCAGCAGCATTTTCCAGCGATGCCGCCGCAAGTTGCTGATGATGCCGCCATCGTTGACCAGTGTTTCAAAACGACGCGGGGCATATCGAAAACGAATAACCTCGACACCATCAAGTATTTCGTGGAATGACGCACCTGGAGAGCTAGGTACCAAGGCAATAACACGGAATCGACTAGTCAGGCGTTTCGCCAATTCGTGCACGAAACCCGGTTCATGATCGTCGGCCCAACGCGGGTAAGTTGATGAAATTACCAGCAGTGTTTTGCGTTTATCCGGTGGCGACTCAGGTGTCACGTCGGTATGTCAAGGCTGTAATTTGCTCGGAAATCAGTCCTATCAGAAAAACAATTACGGCAGCGCTCCACATAAGAGTGCTGCCGTTAGTCAGTCTGCCCTGATGAAGAAAAGTCCAGACATAATTCGCGCAGCCAAGCAGAAAAAACAACGCGCTTGCAGGTACGAATAGCTTCAACGGCGAATACAGCGTAGCGATCTTGAAGATGATCAGCAGAAAGCGCACGCCGTCACGCAGCGGCTTGATATGGCTCTTGCCGATACGCTCGGCCGCCTTGATCGGCACATACGCCACCGCATAGGCGCTGCGAAAAAATGCCATGGTGCTGGTCGTGGGATAGCTGAAGCCGTTCGGCAGCAGATGGATGAATTCGCGGAACTTGTTCGCACGGACGGCGCGAAACCCGGAGGTGAGGTCTAGCACCGAGTGACCGGTCATGCGGGTGGCCAGCCAGTTGTAAAGCGTGTTGGCGAGGCCGCGGCCGACGCCGGCCTGGCTGCTCCAGTCGCGGGCGCCGACCACCATGTCGTAGCCCTGCTCTAGCTGGTTCGTGAGGCGGAGGATATCGGCGGGATCGTGCTGGCCGTCGCCATCCATGAAAACCAGGATTTCGCCAGTGGCAGCGCGGGCACCGCGTTTGATGGCTGCGCCGTTGCCCATCGAATAGGGTGAGGATAGGCATTCAACGCCGTTGCTGCGGCAGATCGCCGACGTGTCGTCGGTGGAACCATCGTCCACCACGATGATTTCGGCATCGGGGTAAGCGGAACGCAGCTTGGGCAGGAGTGCGGCCAGCGCGGGTGCCTCGTTCTTGGCGGGCAGAATGATGCTCAGGTGGTTCAAAGAGGGTCCCCTACATTTATGTGGATGATAGCGTGAAGCGCCAGGGCTTGCGGCACAGTCTCCGGCCACATGTCAGATCGATATTTAAGGCCACCGCGCACTATTGGACGCGCTCAGCCGCTAAAGTAGCCCGCAATGGTCGGCCTGCGGATAAGGCTTCACTGCGGCAAAACGAGCAGTAGCGCGCTTGGATGTCAGCGGCAACAGGGTGGCTCGCCCCACTCTGGCGCCGAGGCTCGAACCCCGCGATATGGGGACAGGATAAAGGATGACCTGACGACCGAACTGCGGTAGATTCAACCACATACGCGCCGGGGGTCAGAAATCATGTCGTCACAATTGCAGCCATCGCTGGTAGGCCTATCCGGCATGGCGCGCCGTTTGGTCTCCGAGGGCGTGTTGCCCGAGGCCGATGTGCGTAAGGCAATGTCGGACAGTATCCAGAACAAGTCCACCCTCGCCTCGTGGCTGCTCGATCACAACCTCGTCGAAAGCATTCAGCTTACGCAGATCGCATCGGCGGAGTTCGGCATGCCGATGATCGATGTCGCATCGCTCAACCCCACCAATATGCCGCTGGACGTGATCAGCGAGGCCCTGATCAGCAAGCATCAGGCGCTGCCGCTGTTCCGTCGCGGCAAGCGGCTGTTTGTGGGCATCGCCGACCCCATGCAGTCGCATGCGCTGGACGAGATCAAGTTCCACTCCAACTGCATGGTGGAGCCGATTCTGGTCGAGCGAAGTTCGCTGACCCGGGTGATCGAAAGCCTGCTCAACAACATGCGGGACACCATGCCCGATCTGGGCGGTGGCGATCTCGAAGGCCTGGACCTCGAAGGCGGCGATGACGAGGCCGAACAAACCGGCATCGACGCCAACGCCAACGACGACGCCCCGGTCGTCAAGTTCATCAACAAAATTCTGGTCGATGCGATTCGTCGCGGCGCCTCGGACATCCATTTCGAACCTTTTGAAACGCAGTACCGGGTGCGTCTGCGCATGGACGGCATGTTGAAGGCCGTCGCGAGCCCGCCGATGAAGATGGCCAATCGCATTTCGTCTCGCCTCAAGGTGATGGCACAGCTCGATATCGCCGAAAAGCGCACGCCGCAAGACGGCCGCATCAAGCTGAACCTGTCCAAGACCCGCGCGATCGACTTTCGCGTGAGCACGTTGCCCACGCTGTTCGGCGAAAAGATCGTGCTGCGTATTCTCGATGGTTCCTCGGCGAAGATCGGCATCGAGAAGCTGGGCTACGAGCCGGATCAGCAGAAGCTATATATCGATGCCATCCACAAGCCTTACGGCATGGTGCTGGTTACCGGCCCGACCGGTTCGGGTAAAACGGTGTCGCTGTACACCGGCCTGAACATGCTCAACACCCCCGAGCGCAATATCTCGACGGTGGAGGACCCGGTCGAAATCCGCGTCGAGGGCATCAATCAGGTGCAGCAGAACGTCAAACGCGGCATGACCTTTGCGAGCGCCTTGCGCTCGTTTCTGCGACAGGATCCGGACGTGATCATGGTCGGCGAAATTCGCGACCTGGAAACGGCCGAAATCGCGATCAAGGCGGCGCAGACCGGCCACATGGTGTTGTCTACGCTGCATACGAACGACGCCGCGCAGACCATCGCGCGCCTGATGAACATGGGTATCGCGCCCTACAACATCACCTCGTCGGTGACCCTGATCATTGCTCAGCGCCTGGCGCGACGTCTGCACGACTGCAAGAAGCCGCAGGACCTGCCGCCGGAAGTGCTGCTCAAAGCCGGCTTTACTCAGGCGGATATCGACTCCGGCATGGTTATCTACGAGGCAGTGGGCTGCGACGGCTGCAACGAAGGCTACAAGGGACGCGTCGGCATCTACCAGGTGATGCCGATGCTCGAGGACATTCAGAAGATCGTGCTCAAGGGCGGTAATGCGCTGCAGATCGCCGAAGTCGCCAAGGCCGCGGGCATCAACGACCTGCGCGCATCGGCCATGTTAAAGGTAAAAAACGGATTCACCAGCCTGGCGGAAATTGATCGGGTGACCAAGGACTAGGTCTTTACTGAAAGACGGATAGCGCGCTTGAGCACGATGTGGATGCGATAAGTACGTTAAATTATGGGGTAACGAGCCGGCGATCAGTCGACGGCCGCTCTGGGCTGCACCACGGGGAAAACAGGCATGGCCACGGCTAACGCAGCAGCAAACAAGGCACGCGCGCTCGGTGCTCAACGCGCCGAAGTCAGCAAGCAGACCACCTATGACTGGGTGGCGCTGGACAAGCGCGGCAAGCGCATGAAAGGCGACATGCCGGCCAAAAATGCCTCACTGGTGAAGGCAGAATTGCGCCGCCAGGGCATGAATCCGCAAACCGTGCGCGAACGCTCCAAGCCCTTGTTCGGCGCGACCGGCAAGAAGGTCAAGCCGGGCGACGTGGCCATCTTCAGTCGCCAGATTGCCACCATGATGGCCTCCGGCGTACCCATGGTGCAGTCTTTCGACATCATTGCCGACGGCCAGAAAAACATCCGCTTCAAGAACATACTTCTCGATGTGAAACAGAACATCGAAGGAGGTGCCGCGCTACATGAGGCCCTCGCCCAATATCCCGTTCAGTTTGACGAGCTTTACTGCAATCTCGTCCACGCCGGCGAAACGTCCGGCGTACTCGACACCGTGCTGGACACGGTCGCGACCTACAAGGAACGCACCGAAGCGCTGAAGAAGAAAATCAAGAAGGCGCTGTTCTACCCCATGATGGTGCTGGCGGTCGTCTTCGTCGTCATCCTGATCATGCTGCTCTTCGTGGTGCCGGTGTTCGCCAAGACCTTCGAAGATGCCGGCGCCCAGCTTCCGGCACCGACCCAAATATTGGTTGATGCGTCGAAATTCATGCAAAGCTACTGGTGGATCGTCATCGGCATCATCGGCGGAAGCATCGCTGCCCTTGTCATCGCCAAAAAACGCTCGCCGAAGTTCGCTCATTTCATGGACCGCGTCGCGCTGAAGCTGCCCGTGATGGGAGGCATCGTGCGGAACTCGGCCATTGCGCGTTTTGCGCGCACGCTCGGCGTGACTTTTCGCGCTGGCGTTCCTTTGGTCGAAGCGCTAGATGCCGTAGCGGGAGCCACCGGCAGCGTTGTTTACGGCGATGCGGTACGGCTAATGCGTGAAGACATTGCGGTCGGCCATCAGCTGCAGCTCGCCATGAAGCAGACCGGCCTTTTCCCCAATATGGTGGTTCAGATGGTCGCCATCGGCGAAGAATCGGGCGCGCTGGACAACATGCTGTTCAAGGTCGCCGAGTTCTACGAGGATGAAGTCGAGAACGCTGTCGATACACTTTCCACGCTGCTTGAACCGCTGATCATGGTGGTGCTGGGCACACTGGTCGGCGGCATCGTGATCGCACTGTATCTGCCTATCTTCAAGCTCGCCGGCACATTCTAAATTTGCTTCCCAAACGCCGCAGAGCTGCCGCGATCCGGCGACTCTGCGGCTTTTTTTTCGATCAGGACTAGGCTATGCCCGAGATGCCGCTGGTGATATGGATCGTTTTTGCCGGCGTACTCGGCCTACTTGTCGGCAGTTTCCTCAACGTCGTGATTCTGCGCCTGCCCGAGCGCATGGCCGCGGCCTGGGAGCAGGAAGCACGCGACGTGCTGGAACTGGAAGCCGAAGCCCCGCCAATGCCGCCCGGCATCGTTCGCGAGCCATCGCACTGCCCGCAGTGCAAGCATCGGCTCTCACCGCTGGACAATATTCCGCTGTTTGGCTGGCTGTTGCTGCGTGGGCGCTGCCGCTACTGCCGCGCAAAAATTTCCATTCAATATCCACTGGTAGAATTGCTCGCAGGCGTGCTCAGCGCCGTGATCGTGTGGAAATTCGGACCGTCGTGGCCGGCGCTGGCCGGGCTCACGCTCACTTGGTTTCTGATCGCGCTGTCGGGTATCGATTTCCGCACGCAGCTCCTGCCTGATCAACTGACATTGCCGCTGCTCTGGCTGGGCATGCTGCTAGCGCTCATCTCGATGTTCATCACGGCACAAACGGCGATCCTCGGCGCTGCCATCGGTTACTTGAGCCTTTGGAGTGTCTACTGGCTATTCAAGCTGCTCACCGGGAAAGACGGCATGGGCTATGGCGACTTCAAGTTGCTCGCAGCGCTCGGTGCCTGGATGGGGCCTTCGGCGCTGCTACCAATCATTTTGCTCTCCTCTTTCATCGGCGCCCTGGTCGGCGGCAGCCTGATGATCCTGCGTAAGCGCGACAGCCAGATACCGATGCCTTTCGGCCCCTTCATCGCGTCAGCCGGGTGGGTATGGTTCGTGGGAGGCAGTTGCTTTCTCCAATGGTATCTAACGCTATTTTCTACTCACGGATAAAGATGGACCATAAAACTATCCTGGCTCGAATAACGGTCGCATTACTGATCATCCTTTTGATGTTACCCAATATTATTTGGGCTATACACGGCCTTGGAGCCCTCCAGTGCGATTCAGCGATTATCGTTCCAATCACGTTACTCGCCGCTCTATTCTCTCTATTCGGTCGACGCATCTGGTTGGCCTGCCTACTGCTCTCACCTTTTGCGATGCTTGCCCCACTTGAATCGTTTTACGTCGCCCTATACAGGCACCCCACTACTCCCGAAGTCCTCGGGACCGTTTTTGCTACCAACGCGAGCGAAACCATTGGGTACTTCGGCTGGCTGCTTGCACCGCTAGCACTCAGCCTGCTGGCTGGATTGCTGCTCGCGTTTTACGCCGCCAGAGTAAGCTGGACTCAACACCTGCGCTGGCTTGGTCAAACTCGCGAATGGGTATTGGCATTTGCGATTCTGCTACCTTTGATAGTGTTTGCCATGAACGCAATCAGAGAAAACGGCAGCCTAGAAAAACGCTTTATCGCCAGTATGTCGAGCATGAGCGCGATGGCTAGGCCAATAGCGCTTGGCTATCCTTTCGGCCTCATATCGAGAGGGGTGGAGTTTGAAGGGGAATGGAAAATCATGTCTGCCGACGCCTCCCAGATGGACTCATTTCGCTTTCATGCAATCGAGCGCAAGAACATTGGGAAGCGTCAGATTTATGTTCTGGTACTCGGAGAGAGTAGTCGCCGCAATCACTGGCAGTTGTTTGGATACTCTCGCTCTACGAACCCCGAATTGACCGGAATACAGGATCTGGTGCCCATACCCGACATGATCACATCGTGGCCGGAATCGATAATGGCGGTGCCGCTCGTGCTGACCCGAAAGCCGGAGACGCAACCTGGCTTCGCTTGGAACGAGGCGTCTATCCTTCGCGCAATGCAGGAAGCCGGTTACGACACCTGGTGGATATCCAACCAGCTCCCCATAGGCAGGTTCGATTCGCCAATCTCCACCTACGCCATGGAGGCAAAGCATAGGCTTTTTCTCAATCATGCATCATGGTCTTCGCCCGGCAGCCCTGATGAAGTGCTGGTTCAACCCCTGAAGAAAGCCTTATCGGAAGGCGATCTGCACAAAAACCTTTTTATCGTTCTCCATATGATGGGGAGCCACCTGCCTTACGACTTACGGTATCCATCAACTTTCAAACAGTTCACTCCCACGATTTCCGACGGCACAACCAACGTCGCCCAGGGATTACGCTTTCAGAACAGCTATGACAACACGATCCTATATACCGATCACGTTCTGGCGCAAATTATCAAGACGCTCAATGAAAGTAATGCAGTCTCAGCACTCTGGTTCGAATCGGACCATGGCGAGACGTTGCCCACTCCCACTTGCTCACTATCTGGCCACGGCATTGGCACACGCTATGACTACATGATTCCCGCACTTTTCTGGTACTCGAATGCGTATGCGAGTCAATTTCCCGACCGCGTTGCGCAATTTCAGCTCAATGCAAAAAGTCGTACGTTGAGTGCATCGACTTTCGAGTCACTGATCGATATGGCCGGCGTCGATTTCCCCGGGCATGATTCAACCAAAAGCCTTTTCAGTTCAAAGTGGCATTACCGCCCGCGACGCGTAACTGCCATGTGGCAAACCGATTTTGATACAGCTCAATTCGGCAAGGGTTGCGAGGTCGTCATACCATCAAAGCTAAATTGACGGTATAAAGAAAAAATGCAGCCATTTATGCCGAAAAGCATGGTCATCGCGGTCACTGGCGGTATTGGTGCTGGCAAGAGTAGCGTGACACGGCGTTTTGAAGCATTCGGCGTGACGGTGTACGATTCGGATATGGCGGCTCGCGAGGTTGTCAGGCCGGGTACGGAAGGACTAAGCGAACTAATTAAAGCTTTCGGGACAGAAATACTCGATCAAAGAGGTGAGCTGGATCGCAGGGCCATGCGCGAACGCGTTTTTACCGATGCGTCCGCGCGCAAACGACTAGAAACTGTAATTCATGGTCGTATCCGCTCATGGCTGTACGACCACGCGATTTCATATGAGGGGCCTTATTGCCTACTAGCCATTCCCCTGTTCGCTGAAAACATCAGCCACTACCGTTGGATCCAACAGGTTTTACTAGTGGATGCGCCGGAGTCGCTGCAGCTCAGCAGGCTTATGCTGCGCGACGGCATCGATGAAACCCTGGCCAGAAACATGCTGGCCCAGCAGGCCAGTCGGGCCGAGCGGCTGGCGCTGGCGGATGACGTGATCGACAACAGTGGCGATGAGGCCGCTCTGGATGCCGCCGTTGCCGAACTGCATGGGAAATTTCTGGCCCTGGCGGAAAGGCATCGAACCGGCCAAAACATGAGCTGACCACGCTGGATTCAGTTCGTGCGGCAAAAATCGCGAAGATGTTCTGCCCAAGCGGCAACGTCCGCGGTGCCTACCAGGCTTCAGTGGTTACGATGCCCTGCGCGCCGCTGCTTTTTGCCCTATCCATACTCATCGCAACCGTATCGCCATCAGCGTACACGGGCAACGATGCCTCTTCTGCCAGTGACTGAAAATTCGTCCATGCCCCTGATGCATCAAGCGATTCCGCGACGGACTCGGTGCCCATGGACCATGTCGCGAAGTCTGCTTGTATCTGTGTGGCCTTCGCCAGCTGGGATGCCGCATGGCAACTGACGCCGACCAGCTGCCGCCAGGGCAGCGGCCGTTCCGACAGAAGTGCGCCTTGTTCGCTGCTGAGCTGAACGCCGACGCCCAGCATGCGGGCACCCTCGATATCGCCGTCGAGCACCAGCTGCACATCGTGCGCTTGCGCGGCGGGCAAAAGATCCCGCGCGAGTTCGCGAACGGATTCGACCGGCCAAAGCGGCAGACGCAGCAACAGCAGGCGAACGCCGCGGCTGAATACCTCGCGGATACGCTTCAGCCACACGTCACGCTGATCGAACGCTACATCTGCGGGGCTCACCGCGTAAGTAGCCGGCAGCCTCAGCGCCTGCAGGATCGGCCGATCGGCCGGCGTCATGCTTTCCGGGTCGATCGCCGCGGGGTAGCACCACTGCAGCGCCTGTCCTTCCAGCGACTGCGGCGCACCCAGCCACGCGTCGACGCGCCAGGCATCCAGCACGAGGCGACGATCGTCGTACGTCCACGGCACACGAATCAGCGGCTGGGCAGACTGAAGCTCGATGCCCAGCTCTTCGCGCAGTTCACGGGCGAGCGCCTCTAGCGGCAACTCACCCGCCTCCAGCTTGCCGCCGGGGAATTCCCAGAAGCCGGCAAGGTGTTTCCCCTGCGGCCGCTCGGCCAGCAGCACGCGCCCCTCGCCGTCGATCATCAGGCCAGCCATTACATGCATGGCGGTAGGCGCTGCGCGACCGGGACGAAAACGGCGCTGCGATCAGTTGCTGCGCAGATACTCGACCATGTCGAAATCATAGGCATGCTCGGCGTCGGCTTTGTGATGCACGCGCGACACTTCGGTCCACTCGCTGAAATGCGTACCCGGGAAAAACGTATCCGCGCCATTGATCGCCGCGCTCACCCAGGTCAGATACATGCGGCGAGCCATCGGCAAGGCCTCGGCGAATACCTGACCGCCGCCGATCACCATCAGGCCGGTCTGATCGGTTCGGGCCAGCGCCTCTTCCACCGAACGCACCGTGATCTGCCCTGGAAACGGCGCCTCATGGCGGCGCGAAAGCACCATGTTGACGCGATCCGGCAACGCCCGACCGATGGAAATGGCGGTGTTGTAACCCATCAGCACGTTCTTGCCGGTGGTCAGCTGCTTGAACCAGCGCAGGTCGTCGGGCAGATGCCACGGCAGCTCTCCCTTCAGGCCAATAGCGAAGTTCTCATCCAGCGCGGCAATCAACGAAATAGCCATGAAATTCCTTGGGCAGCACGATCAGTGGTGGGGCCCCCGACCATAAGGGTCAGTGTCGGCGGCGACGCATATTAGCAGGCCGGCGCGTTACCGGCTCCATGGCGCCGGTCAGACGGCGACGGCACCCTTGATCGCCGGATGAGACACGTAATTTTCGATCGCTACGTCCTCGTAGCGAAAATCGAAGATCGAACGCACCTCGGGGTTGAGCCTTAGCGTGGGAAGCGGGTAAGGCTCGCGCGTCAGCTGCAGCCGCGCCTGCTCCACGTGGTTGTTGTAAAGGTGCGCATCGCCCAGCGTATGCACGAAATCGCCGACATCCAGCCCACACACCTGCGCCACCATATGCGTCAGCAGCGCGTAACTGGCGATATTGAAGGGCACGCCGAGAAAGATATCGCCTGAGCGCTGGTACAGCTGGCAGCTGAGCTTGCCGTCGGCGACGTAGAACTGAAACAGGCTGTGGCACGGTAACAAGGCCATTTTCGGCAGCTCGCCCACGTTCCACGCGCTCACGATCAGCCGGCGCGAATCGGGGTTGCGCTTGATCTCGTCGACGACCCAGGCGATCTGGTCGACCACGGCGCCATCGGCGGTCGGCCAGGCGCGCCACTGCTGCCCGTAGACCGGGCCGAGGTTGCCGTCCGCGTCGGCCCATTCGTCCCAGATGCGTACGCCGTTTTCTTTCAGGTAGGCGATATTGGTGTCGCCGCGCAGGAACCAGATCAGTTCGTGCACGATGGATTTGAGGTGCAGCTTTTTGGTGGTAACCAGCGGAAAACCCTGTGCCAGATCGAAGCGCATCTGCCAGCCGAACACGCTGCGCGTACCCGTGCCGGTGCGGTCGGATTTTTCGGTGCCATGCTCCAGCACATGCTGCAAGAGATCGAGGTAAGGACGCATGATCAGGCCTTCGCCGACACAGGCGTGAGCGGTACTGTGGGCGCCCGACGCGACAGCAGAATCAGCCACAGGCCGATCACCACGAGCGGCAGCGACTGCAGCTGGCCCATCGTCACCCAGCCGAAGGCCAGATACCCTAGCTGCGGATCGGGCAGGCGCACGAATTCCACCGCGATACGGAAACAGCCGTATAGCAGTCCAAACAGACCCGATACCAGATAGCGCGGCCGCGGCTTCAGCGAAACCAGCCAGATCACCACAAACAGCAGCGCGCCCTCCAGCGCCATCTCGTACAGCTCGGAGGGATGGCGCGGCAGCCCACCGAACTGCTGCAGCGAAGGCAGCCAGGTCGGATGGCTCTCGGCGTACGCGATGTCATCCGGTCGCGCATTGGGGAAAATCATGCCCCACGACAGCGTCGTGGGCTTGCCCCAGAGTTCGCCGTTGATGAAATTGCCGAGACGGCCCAGGCCAAGGCCGATCGGCACCAGCGGTGCCACGAAGTCGATAGTGTCGAAAAAATGCAGGCCCTGCCGGCGTGACCACCACCAGCCGGCTGCCAGTACGCCGAGCAGCCCGCCGTGGAAGCTCATGCCACCGTCCCACACCTTGAACAGCGCGAACGGTTCGGTCCATATCCAGTGAATGCCGCCGGCGTAATAGAACAGCATGTACCAAAGCCGGCCGCCGATGATCACGCCCATCATGCCGTAGAAAAAAAGGTCGCTCAGCGTCTCGCGGCTCACCGGCAGGCGGCCACGGCGCCGACGATATTCGCCCAGCAGCGCCACCGCCAGAAAACCCAGCAGGTACATCAGCCCGTACCAGTGCACCTGGATAGGCCCCAGGCCAAAGGCCACCGGGTTGAACTGGACGATGAAAGGCTGGGTCATGGACAGAAGGGGCTGAATGTAAACGCCGATTGTAGCTTGCCCCACCGGGATTCAGTCGCGTGGACAAGCTCTCACAGCAGCACCGGCCGATCCGGCAGCTCGTCGGGATTATCCGTGCCGTCGCTGGGGAAGTGATGCTGCAGCAGTGCGTGCGCTGCGGCGATGCCTGCAAGGCTGCCCTCGCGCCATCGTCCGTCGGCGTAGCTGTCGCGCATGCGGGCACAGATATCGTCCCATTCGGCCTGCCCAACGCGGCTGGCGATGCCACGGTCCGCCACTATCTCGATGCGCCTCTCGGCCATCAGCACGTAGAACAACACGCCAGTGTTGTGCTCGGTATCCCAGACCTGCAGCTGGCCGAACGCTTGGCGTGCGCGCAGCGCCGCGTCGACGCCTTCGAGCACCATCCACGGCGATAGCCGTGACTCGACCGCAAACTGCACTTCACCCCGATGCGTCCGCTCACCGGTGGCGATCGCCGCAGTCATCTCCTCCAGCAGCGCTTCGGGAAAACGCCGGCGCATGGCGAACCACTGGCCGAAAAGGTTGGTGAGCAGTCGTTGCAGTCGCGTCATCACCAGCTCCCCGACGAACCGCCGCCGCCGAAACTGCCGCCGCCACCGCTGAAGCCACCGCCGCCAAAGCTGCCGCCACCGCCGCTGGAGCCGAAACCGCCGCCACCGAATCCGCCCCAGCCACCGCCGCCGATGAAGCCGCCGCCACCGCCAGGCAGCAGCATGAGAATGCCGCCGATCAGCGCGCCGATGATGCCGGCGCCGGCCGATACCAGCAGCCACAGCAGGCCGCCGGTCACCAGCGCGCCGATGGGCGCCCGAACCCAGCCGCTGGCGCGACCCAGCACGCTGCGCAGAAACAGAGCCAGAAACAGTCCCATCATCAAACCGTGCTCTAACCCCAGTCCGCGGCGCTGCGGCTCTTCATTTCCCTGCACCGGCGGCGGCAACGCCTCGCCGTCGATCAGCTGGGTCAGCGCGCCGACCGCGTCGCTGATGCCACCGAAGTAATCGTTGCTGCGAAATTTCGGCGCGATGTATTCGCGGATGATGCGCGCCGTGGCGGCATCGGGAATCGCACCTTCCAGCCCATACCCCACCTCGATACGCACATGACGATCGTTCTTGGCGACCAGCAGCAGCACGCCGTCATCGGTGCCCTTGCGGCCGATCTTGTTGGCCTCGGCGACGGCCAGCGAGTAACTCTCGATATCCTGTGGCTCGGTGGTGCTGACCATCAACACCGCCAGTTGCGCGCCCTTGGTCTTCTCCAGCGATACCAGCTGCGAATCCAGCTGCTCGATCTGCTGAGCGTTGAGCGTGCCAGTGAGGTCGGTGACGTGACGAGCCAGTTGCGGGACCGCGGCATCCGCCGCGTGCAGAAGCACCGGCGACAGCAGGGCCATCGCCATTAACCACAGCAGGCGCGACGGGCGCCGGCGCATCGTCAGTGTGCCGAGGCGGCGGGCGCTGGCGTGCCGCTGCCGAAGTCCACGGTCGGCGCGGTGGAAATGGCCTTCTCATTATCCACGCTGAAATTCGGCTTGACCTGATAGCCGAACATCTTTGCGGTAAGGTTGTTCGGAAACGTGCGGATCATCGAGTTGTAGTCGGCCACGGACTGGATGTACCGATTACGCGCCACGGTCACCCGATTCTCGGTGCCTTCCAGCTGCGCCTGCAGATTCTGGAACAGGCCGTCGGCCTTCAGCTGCGGGTAGTTTTCGCTGACCACCATCAGCCGCGACAATGCACCGCCGAGCTCGCCCTGCGCGGCCTGAAACTGCTTGAGCTTTTCCGGATCGTTGATCGTGTCGGCGTCGACCTGCAAGCTACCGACCTTGGCCCGCGCATTGGTCACTTCGACGAAAACCTTCTCTTCGTGCTGCGCATAGCCTTTAACCGTATTGACCAGATTCGGCACCAGATCGGCGCGACGCTGGTACTGGTTCAGCACCTCGGACCAGGTCTTCTTGACCACCTCATCCTGCCGCTGCATGGCGTTGTAACCGCAACCGGAAAGCCCGGCGAGTATCAACAAAAGCACGAGTGCGCGCAGAATTTTCATCGAAGATGCCCCCGTTGCGGAAAGGCGACCATTGCAGCATCCCTGCCATGCAGACGCAATAAATTGCCAACAGGCACCGACGACCGCGCCAGCCTAACCCCATAAGAGCCTGTTCATGAACAGGCTCTTAGAACCAGCGCGGCAGCAGGATCAAACCCCAGCTCAGCGTCACCAGTACCAGCAACACGAACACCGCGGCCGATCCCATGTCCTTGGCACGGCCGGCCAGCTCGTGGAATTCGGGGCTGACCTTGTCCACTACCGCCTCGATGGCCGAATTGAGCAGCTCGGCCGACAGCACGAGCATCGGCGGAAAGACCAGCGCCAGCTTCTCCAGCGCGCCGTTGCCCAGCCACAGGCCAAGCGGAATCAGCGCGATGGCCAGACAGGCCTCCAGCCGGAACGACGCCTCGTGGCGCCAGCCCGCGCGAAAGCCTTTCATCGACCACTGGAACGCCATCCAGAGCTGCTTGGGACCACGGAAACCTTCGGCCGCCATCAGTCGACGTCGGTCAGCGGGAAAAAGGCGGCGGCCTGGCAAGGCGAGCGTCCAGACCGAGCGCCCTGGCGAGGGGCATTCCGACCGCCGCGAAGCGTAACGAGATGAACGCAAAGATCAACGTAACGAGGCATACGGTCCCTGGTTCCAGAGGTTCTTCGAGGCAACGAGCGGCGAATCGACCCGGTTTCTGTCAAAAAACGCGGCGGCCAATGATGCCACAAGCATCGAAGCGCAAGATTCGTCGCCCTCATCCGGACCTCGACCCAAAGCCGGACGAACCAGCTCGGCCCTGGTCCATACCTATGCTGCAGTGCTGCGACGCCAAAATGGCGAATGGGTTACGCTTCGGCGGATGTAACTTGTCCCAACGTCGTTTTGCACAGGGGATGCCACGGCAGCGCCGGGGACAGAACCACGTACTTCGAATCACGCACGGAAACTCCATGGCACTTCAGAATCCGCCCGTCTCGCAAACCCGCTCCTTCACCGCCGTCTTCCTGATTGAAATGTGGGAGCGCTTCGGCTTCTACGGCATGCAGGTGCTGATGGTCACCTTCTTGATGAAGAAGCTCGGCTTCGTCGATACCAAGGCCAACCTGGTCTGGGGTGCGGCGGCCGCGTTGATCTATGCGACGCCAGCCATCGGCGGCTGGGTCGGCGACAAGCTGCTCGGCACGCGGCGCACCATGCTGATCGGCGCCACGGTGCTGGCGCTGGGCTACGCCATGCTTTGGATTCCGACCAACAACCCGTACATGGTGTATTGCGCACTGGGCGTCATCGTCGTCGGCAACGGCTTCTTCAAACCGAACGCGGGCAACCTGGTGCGCAAGATCTACGAGGGTGACGAGACCCGCATCGATAGCGCCTTCACCATCTACTACATGGCGGTGAACATCGGCTCGATGATTTCGATGACGCTGACGCCGTGGATTCGCAACGTGGTCAGCGCGAAGTACGGCGACGACATGGGCTGGCACACCGCCTTTGGCGTGTGCTCGATCGGCCTGATCCTCGGCCTGATCAACTACGTGTTCATGCGCCGCGCGCTGGCGCATATCGGCTCGCCCGCGGACGAGCGTCCGATGGATCTTCGCCGCGCTCTGCCCGTTTTCGCGGCAGGCATCGTGCTGGTGTTCGTGGTCGCCTTTATCCTGCAGAGCCAGGCGGTCGCCAGAGCCTGCGTCTATACCGCCGGCGTGATCATTCTCGGCGTGTTTGCGCACCTGATCCGCAGCAGCCAGAAGAACGAGCGCGCTGGCCTCATCGCCGCGCTGGTGCTGACCGTACAGACGATCTTCTTCTTCATCTTCTACTCGCAGATGGCGACATCGCTGAACCTGTTTGCACAGCACAACGTGAATCTGTCGTTTGACCTGTTCGGCACACACCTTTTCACCTGGATTCCGGAGCAGTTCCAAAACCTTAACGCCATCTGGATCGTGATCCTCAGCCCGATCCTGGTACTGATCTACAACACGCTTGGCCGCGTCGGCAAGGATCCGTCCATCGCGTTCAAGTTTGCGCTCGGCTTCGCGGCTGTGGCGATCGGCTTTTTCATGTATGGCGTGGGCGCGCACTCCGCGGTCAATGGCCAGGTGTCGTCGTGGACCATGGTCTGGGGCTACGGCTGGTATTCGCTGGGCGAGATGCTGGTCAGCGGCCTGGGGCTGGCGATGATCGCGCGCTATGTGCCTTCGCGCATGGGTGGTTTCATGATGGGTGCGTACTACGTCGCCGTCGGCCTGTCGCAGTATCTGGGCAGCATGGTGGCCAACGCGGCGCATATCCCGGACAACATCACCGATCCGGTGCAGTCGCTGGCGATCTACGTGAGTCTGTTCAACAAGCTCGGCTTTGTCGGCATCGCCTGCGTAGTGATCGCGCTGGTCATGCTGCCGATCATGAACCGGCTGTCGGCCAGCCACTCCGACCCGGCGGTCAACCACCACCCGCTGCCCGCCGTTCACAGCGAAGAGTTCGACAACCGCGCCTGATGCCCGACTACCCGCACACCGCTGGTGTTGCGGGTATTGCTGGATGACGCACCCTTAAGAGGAAGCCATGACGCGACGTCCAGCCCAACGCATCGGCCCGTTTGCGCTGACGCGCACGCTGGCGTGGCTGCGCATCTGCGCCATCGCCGGCCAGAGCGTCGCCGTCCTTTTCTGCGCGTGGTGGCTGCATCTGCCGATTCCGCTGCTGCCGCTGCTGGTCGGCGTGGGCCTGCTGGGCGTGTTTGCCGTGTTCGCGGCGTGGCGACTTCGCCAGCCCTGGCCGGTGCGCGAGTGGGAAACCGTCGGCCATATCGCCGCCGACATTGTGGTACTGGGTTACCTGCTGTATTTCACCGGTGGCGCCAGCAACCCCTTTATCACACTGCTTTTGGTGCCGATTGCGTTGAGCGCCGCGGCGTTGTCGGCACGCGCGCTGCTGACGGTGTCCGCGCTGGCCGCCGTTGCCTATGTGATTCTGCTGAACTGGCACGTGGCGTTGCCGATGCCCATGCACGAGAACCCGCGCGGCGGTCTCACGATGAGCGAGGCCGGCACCGGTGTAAACCTGCTGATCAGCGCGCTGCTGCTCGGCTTTTTCATCAATCGGCTGTCGCACGCCCTGCGTCTGCAGCAGACCGAGGTGCAGCGCGTGCGCGAGCGGGCGCTGCGCGACGAAGGCATTCTGGCCATTGCCACGCAGTCGGCGGGTGCGGCGCACGAACTGAACACGCCGCTGTCGACCATGCTGACCTTGCTGCCCGAACTGCGCCGCGATTACGCCGCCGACCATTTGCTATCCGAAGACCTGCTGCTGCTGCAGGACCAGGTCAACCGCTGCCGCACGATTCTTCGAGAGATGGTGGCGTTCGGCAAGGCGCAGCTGTCGCAGGAATCCGAGCGACTGACCGTCACCCAGTTCATCCATGGCTGCCTGGAGCGCTTTCAGCTGCTGCGGCCTGAAGCCGACGTCTCGCTGGTGCTGGACGACAACACCGGCCGCACCGTGCTGCGCACCCCGCCCGGCTTGCGCCACGCCCTGCTCAACCTGCTCAACAATGCCGCCGATGCCTCTGCCAGCCGAAGTTCGCAGATGGTCGCACTGATCGTCGTGCGCGAGGGTAGCTGGCTGCAGTTGTGCGTGCGGGACGAAGGGCCGGGCTTTGCCGTCACCGGCGAACTGGCCCTGCTCGGCGAGTCGCAGAAGCAGACCGGCCTGGGCATCGGCCTGGCCCTGGCAGAAGCCACGGCCGAGCGCCTCAACGGCGAGCTGATCGCCGGCAATACCGAGCACGGTGCAGAAATGTGTCTGCGCCTGCCGCTGGCCGTCATCGCCGACCGCTAAACCGCCGCTGGGCCGGGACGTGGCCACGACGACGTGAAAGCGACGCCACATAGGGTCACAATACACGCTGATCTGCCTGAAAGAAGCACCGCCATGAATGAATCCGCAGACATCGTACCGAACGCCGCCGCATCGGGAATCGCCGCACTGGCGCCAGCAACGATCAGCCGGCCCCTGCTGCTGATCGACGATGACGCAACCTTCGTGCGCGTGCTCGCGCGCGCACTGACCTCGCGCGGATTCGAAGTGCTCACCGCCACCGACTTCGACGAAGCGCGCGCGCTGTCGCGGCGACGCCATCCCCGCTACTGCGTACTCGACCTCAAACTGGGCGATGAAAACGGCCTGCGGCTGATCCCCGAACTGCACACGCTGGTACCCGATATCCGCGTCCTGCTGCTGACAGGCTACGCGTCGATCGCCACCGCCGTGGAAGCGATCAAGCGTGGCGCGCACGATTATCTGGCTAAACCCGTGGACGCCGACGCCGTGGTTCGTGCTCTGCTCGATGGCGACAACGCCGACGGTGAAGAGAACGATCCGCCCGAGGCTCCCGAAGCGCCGCTGGCACTTCGCCGACTGGAGTGGGAACACATCCAGCGCGTGCTGACCGAGTGCGACGGCAACATCTCCGAAACCGCCCGTCGCCTCGGCATGCATCGCCGCACCCTGCAGCGCAAGCTCAGCAAGCATCCGGTACGCGAGAGGCCGGAGCGCGAAGACTGAAGGTGAGCGCGTGAACCATTTCTGATCCGCTATGTTTCAGTGCGAGCCAGCTGACCACCGATCAATCCGTCGTATCCTAGGCAGCTGACTCAACTGCAGGAACCGGCAATGGACAAGGTGTTTGCAACGGCGGCATCCGCTCTCGATGGCCTGCTGGCCGATGGCATGACCATCGCCGCAGGCGGTTTCGGCCTGTGCGGCATTCCGGAGAACCTGATCGGCGCGCTGCTCGCTGCCGGCACCAGGGAACTGACCATCGTCGGCAACAACGCCGGCGTCGACGACTTCGGCATGGGGCCGCTGCTGAAAACGCATCAGGTGAAGCGCGTTTACGCCTCTTACGTGGGCGAGAACAAGGAGTTCGAGCGTCAGGTGCTGGCCGGCGAGCTGGAGCTGCATCTGACGCCGCAAGGCACGCTCGCCGAGAAGCTGCGCGCCGGCGGCGCGGGGATTCCGGGTTTCTATACGCGCACCGGCTTTGGCACCAAGCTGGCCGAGGGAAAAGAAACCAAGGTCTTCGGTGACAAGGAATACGTGCTGGAGGAAGCGATCCACGCCGACCTGTCGATCGTCAAGGCGTGGAAGGGCGACGCCCACGGCAACCTGGTGTTTCGCGAAACCGCGCGCAACTTCAATCCGATGATCGCCACCTGCGGCAAGGTATGTGTGGCCGAAGTCGAACATCTCGTGGCCGTGGGCGAGCTCGAACCGGACAACATCCACGTGCCGGGCATCTACGTCGACCGCATCATTCAGGGCGAAAAATACGAAAAGCGCATCGAGTTTCGCACAGTGGCCGGCGCCAACACCGGTAAGGAAAGCCCGGTGCGTACGGCGATGGCCAGGCGTGCAGCCAAAGAACTGCGCGACGGCTTTTACGTCAATCTGGGCATCGGCATTCCTACCCTGGTGGCCAACTTCATTCCCGAGGGGATCGACGTCACGCTGCAGTCGGAAAACGGCCTGCTCGGCATCGGCCCGTTTCCGGACGAAGCCAACGTGGATCCGGACCTGATCAACGCCGGCAAGCAGACCATCACCACGCTGCCGGGCTCGAGCTTTTTCTCCAGCGCCGATTCGTTCGCGATGATCCGCGGCGGCCACATCGACCTGTCGATTCTTGGCGGCCTCGAAGTCTCCGCCACCGGCGATCTGGCCAACTGGATGGTGCCGGGCAAGATGGTCAAAGGCCCAGGCGGCGCAATGGACTTGGTCAGCGGCGTTAAGCGCGTCGTGGTGCTGATGGAGCACAACGCCAAAGACGGCACGCCGAAAATCCGCGAAGAGTGCGAGCTGCCGCTCACCGGCAAACAGGTAGTCGATTTGATCATCACCGACCTGTGCGTGTTCGAAGTCGCCAAAGGTCAGGGGCTGACGCTGATCGAGCTCAACGAGGGCGTGACGGTGGACGAGGTGAAGCAAAAGACCGGCTGTGGCTTCACTGTTGCCCCGAGCTTGCAGCGTTAAGTCACAACCAAGATCACTGCGCGTATAGACGGCACGCGCAGCGAAGAGTGCAGCTCAGGCCTCGACGGGCTCCGCAGGCAGGGGCTTCGGAAAACGAATGCGCGCGACGTTTTCCTGTCCCGGCTTCGTCTGCAGCTCCAGCGGCCAGGAGAACCGATCGCTTATCCGCTGCGCGATGGCCAGCTCGAAACCATGGCGATCCGCGCCAAACACGCGCACGGGATGCGCCGTCACGCCGGCCGGATTGGGGTCGGCGTGGTTGCTCACCGTCACGGCACCGGGCAGCACCGTGATCACGACACGACCCTGCTCGGTCTGCTGACAGGCGTTGCGAATCAGCTGCCAGCACAGTACCGAGAAGACGCGGCGTGAGCCCTGCAAGGCAAAGCGCGCGGGCTCTTCCAGTTCGAGTTCGATCGGCCGGCCGGCCAGCAGCATGCGCGCGGCGTCGAGTTCGTGCACCAGCACGTCATTAACGACGAAGCGTTCGCTGTCCAGGCCAGTGTCGGCCTCGCGCGCCAGGATCAGCAAGGCATCCACGACCGTCTCCATTTCGCGCGTGGCGCGCTGGATACGGCGAACGGACCGCTCGCCGAAATCGCTGAGATTTTCCTCGTCGGCCAGCATGTCGATCGACATCTTGATGACGGTCAGCGGACTGCGCAGCTCATGGCTGGCATCGCGGGTGAAGTTGCGCTCGCGCTGGTTGTAGTCGGCAATACGGTTCACCAGCCCGTACAAACCTTTGTGCAATTGCGCAATGTCTGCATCGGTGCCGCGCGCCAGCTTGTCCGGGCTAAGCAGGTTCGAGTCGCCGCTGGACTCGTCCCAATTGGCGAGTGCGACGGCAAGCGCGCTGATCGGTCGCCATTCGCGTTGCGTCGCCATGAAACCCAGCACGATCACGATGATCATGACCGCCAGCACCGCAGCCAGTGGTGCGACGTTGTACACGCCCATCACGCACGTGATCACCACCGCAACCAGCTGCAGCGTAAACACCCACGCGATGCGGCGCTTGAAGGCGCCGGTGCGGAATGTTGTTACGGCGTCGGCCTTGCTCGTCATTTACTTGACCATCGTGGACATGCCGAAATAGGCATTAAGCCGACTGCGTGGACGATGCCACCTCCGACTCCAATTCGGCGAGACGATAGCCTGCCGAATGGATGGTGTGTAACAGGGGCTGTGCGAAGGGTTTGTCGATGACACGGCGCAGGTTGTACAGATGCGAGCGCAGCGTGTCCGAATCGGGCAGCGTATCGCCCCAGATTTCGCGCTCGATATCGCGGCGGCTGACCACACGCGGCGATTCGCGCATCAGGATCGCCAGCAGCTTCAGCCCAATCGGCGACACGGTCAGCTCCTGACCTTCGCGAGTCAGACGCAGCGTGGCGGTGTCGAGCGTCATGTCGCCGACGGTGAGGATTTCGGTCGACACCTGGCGGCGGTCGCGGCGAATCAGCGCACGCAGACGCGCTTCGAGTTCGCGAACCTCGAACGGCTTGACCAGATAATCGTCTGCGCCGGCTTCCAGGCCGACCAGCTTGTCGTCCAGCGTGTCGCGCGCGGTAAGCATGAGCACGGGCGTGGACTTCTTCGCCTCCTTGCGCAGCTTGCGGCACACTTCCAGCCCATCCAGGCCCGGCAGCATCAAATCGAGCACGATCACGTCGTAGCTGTTGGACACGGCAAGGTGCAGGCCGCTCACACCGTCGGCGGCGTAATCCACCGAATAACCGCGGCGCTCGAGAAACTCGCCCACCATCTCGGCGATCTGGCGGTTGTCTTCGACCAGCAGAATCAGTCCGGCTTGATCTTCATGTACGGTCATATCGTGTCCTCATCGCTCTGGCTTCGGTCTCGTGGAGCTTCACAAATGTGAAGACCGGAGATTAAACGCCCCTACGGTGATCGGAACGTGAATCGAGGCGCGGTCATGCAAATACCCGCGACGCGGCATTCCATTCGACGCGGTCCGCATCACTTCAGCAGAGGGGCAAGCTGCGGCCATACGGTGTCGAGCACCTGCGGTTCGGCGCTCGCCACGGGGTGCAACCCGTCGTCCTGCATCTTCGACGGGTCGAGCGCCACGCCCTCGAGCAGGAACGGCACCAGAGCGGTGTGCTTCGTCCTGGCCAGATCCGCGTAAATCGCGCGCAGGCCGTCGCGATACTGCGGGCCGTAGTTCACCGGCAGCTCGATGCCCAGCAGCAGCACGCGAATCTTCACCTTCTGCGCCGCATCGATCATGGCCGACAGATTGTCGCGCAGGGCCGACAGCGGAAGACCCTGCAGGCCGTCGTTCGCTCCCAGTTCGATCACAAGCACTGACGGATGATATTTCTGCAGCAGCGCCGGCAAACGGTTGCGCCCGCTCAGTGACGTTTCACCGCTGATGCTGGCATTGACCGCAGCGGCCTTCGGCACCATGTTCGACAGGCGCGCATCCAGCAGCGATACCCAGCCGGATTCGATCGGTATGTTGTGCGCAGCAGACAGCGAATCGCCCAGCACCAGTACGGTTCTTACGGCTGGCGTTTTCGCCGACTGCGCTACCGCCCCACCGATACCACCCAACAACAGCCCGCAACACATCATCCAACCAAGGCATCGACGCATGACTGATTCTTCCCGCGCGCTTCTAGAAACCCGCGATGTTAGCAAGTCGGTCAGCGGTCCCGAGGGAAAGCTCGACATTCTGCAAAACGTCAGCCTGCAGATTCAGCCCGGGGAAAGCTTCGCCATCGTCGGCGCGTCGGGCTCCGGCAAAACCACCTTGCTCGGCCTACTGGCTGGGCTGGACACGCCGAACAGCGGCAGCATCATTCTCGACGGCAACGTGCTGGAGCGGATGGACGAAGAGGCGCGCGCGGACCTGCGCCGGCGTCTGGTCGGTTTCGTGTTCCAGTCGTTCCATCTGCTGCCCGCGCTGACCGCCGAAGAGAACGTGATGCTGCCGCTGGAGCTCGAAGGCAGCAGCGATGCGCGCACGCGCGCACGCGCAGCGCTCGAAGCGGTGGGGCTTGCCGCGCGTCGCAAGCACTATCCCGCCCAGCTCTCGGGCGGCGAGCAGCAGCGCGTGGCGATCGCGCGCGCCTTCGTGCACAGCCCGCGCGTACTGTTTGCCGACGAGCCGACCGGCAACCTCGACCAGCGCACCGGCCATCACATCTGCGACATGCTGTTCGCGCTCAACCGCGATCACCACACGACGCTGGTACTGGTCACCCACGATGCCACGCTGGCGGCACGCTGCGATCGCCGGATCGAGTTGGAGGAGGGCCGCGTCGTGCCTTCGTCGGATCCCGCCAGCGTCGTGAGCGCTCGCGCATGAAACTATTTCTGCTTGCCCTGCGCACCGTGCGCCGCGAATGGCATCTGCCCGAGCTGCGCACGTTGGCCGCCTCGCTGGTGTTGGCCGTGGTCGCGCTCGGCGTCGTCGCCACGCTGTCGACCCGGATCGAACGCGGCATGCTCGCGAGCGCCGCCGAACTGATCGGTGGCGACATCGGTATCGAATCGCCGCAGGACTTGCCCGACACGTTTGCCGACGAAGCGCGCCGGCGCGGTTTGAACGCGACGGTCAACGCCAGCTTTCCCAGCGTGGCCTTCGCCAACCAGAAAACGCAGCTGCTCGACGTGCAGGCCAGCGACCCGCACTACCCGCTGCGCGGCACGCTGGAGCTTGGCGACGCCAGCGGTCATTCGCATATCGGCCACGCGCCGCCGGCCGGTAGTGTCTATCTCGATCACCGCGCGCTGGTGGCGCTGAACCTCAAGGTCGGCCAGACGCTGCAGCTCGGTGGACGCCAGCTGACCATTGCTGCCGAACTGTTGCGACAACCCGACGGCGGCGAACTGTTCGCGCTGGCGCCGCGCGCGTTGATGAGCCTAACCGACGCCGAACAGGCCGGGTTGCTCGGCGTCGGCAGCCGCGCACGCCATCGCCTGCTGCTGGCCGGCGACCCGTCGGCGGTGCAGAGCTGGCGGAACTGGGTGCAGTCGAGCAAGCTGCCGCAGGGCGCCGAGCTGATCACTACCGAACAGACGCAGGAACGCATGCGCACCGCCTTCGACCGCGCGGGCGCCTTTCTGCGACTGACGGCCCTGCTGTCCGCGCTGTTGGCCGGCGTGGCCATTGCGCTGGCCGCGCAGCGCTACGCCCGGCGCAAGACCGCCGAAGTGGCGCTGCTGCGCGCACTGGGCACCTCGCGCAAGCGCGTGCTCGGCCTGCTGGTCTACACGCTTGCCGCACTCGCCGTGCCGGCCGCGGTCGTCGGGCTCGTCCTTGCGCTCGGGCTGTCCCAGCTTGCCTGGATGTTCGCCAGCCAGCTGTTCGGCAGCGTGCCGACCGTGCTACCGATCGGTCCGTCGTTCGCAGCGGCGGCGATGGGCATCGCGGTGCTGATCGGCTTTGCCCTGCCGCCACTGGCACGGCTGGCCGAAGTGCCGCCAGTGGCGGTGTTTCGTCAAAGCATGGAGCGGCGCGTGCGGCGCTTCGATGCGCTGTATCTGATCCCGCTGGTGGTGGCGCTGGCACTGATCTGGACGCAGAGCGGCTCGGTGCAGCTGGCCGGCATTCTCGCCGCCAGCCTGTTCGGTGTGGCGATCGTGGCGGCACTGCTGGCGGCGCTGCTGCTGTTTGTCGCACGCCGCGTGGCGCCGGGCGCGCATCCGGCGCTGCGGCTCGGGCTCGCCGCGCT
Organism: Rhodanobacter sp. K2T2; assembly: GCF_013408815.1. NCBI lineage: Bacteria > Pseudomonadati > Pseudomonadota > Gammaproteobacteria > Lysobacterales > Rhodanobacteraceae > Rhodanobacter > Rhodanobacter sp. K2T2. Next base: position 381,896 of record NZ_JACCCA010000002.1, read on the forward strand.
GGCGCGGCGGCGCACGCTGAGTCTGATCCAGGCCACGGCACTGAGCCTCGGCCTATGCGCACTGCTGCTGCTCGCCGTCGTCGCGCCGTCGCTGCTGCAGGGCTGGCGGCAGGAACTGCCCAGCGACACGCCGAACTGGTTCGCGCTGAACCTGCAGGACGACCAGCGCGCCGGCTTCGACAAAGCGCTCGCCGCCATCGGCGGCAGCAAACTCAACATGGCGCCGCTGGCGGTAGGCAAGCTCACCGCGATCAACGGCAAGCCGGTCGATGCGATCACCTTCCCCGACGAACGTTCGAAGGATTCGGCCGACCGCCAGCTGCGCCTGTCCTGGGCCAGCGAACTCCCGCCGGCCAACCAGATCGTTGCCGGCCAGTGGCCGCCGGCGCATCCGGCGCAGGCCGTGGTATCGATCGACACGATGTGGCGCGACATGTTTTCGCTGAAGATCGGCGACACGTTGAGTTTCAACGTCGGCGAAGGCAACCTCGATGCAAAGGTCGGCAGCATCCGTAAGGTCGACTGGAGCTCGTTCCGGGTCAATTTTTTCCTGCTGCTCGATCCCGACCACGCCAGCAGCCTGCCGCATACCTGGCTGGCCAGTTTCTACCTGCCGCGCACGCAGGCAACCCAGCTGGCCCAGCTGTCGCGCACGTACAGCAACCTCAGCCTGATCGACGTCGACGCCCTGCTCGACCGCGTGCGCGAGATCGTCGATCGCGTAGGCAATGCGGTGCGCTGGATACTTGGCTTCAGCCTGCTCGCTGGCGCCCTGGTACTGTCCGCGGCGCTGGCCGCCAGTGCTGCCGAACGTCGTCATGAAGCAGCCCTGCTGCGTACGCTGGGCGCGCGCCGCAACCAGCTGCGCGCAGCGGCAGCCTGCGAATTCGCCCTGCTCGGCCTCGTCGCCGGACTCACCGCTGCGCTGGGCGCCGCGGGTGCCGGTCTGTGGATGGGCCATGCCGTATTCCATATCGACGGCTTCGTGCCACCGCTGTGGCCGCTGGCGTTGGGTGCGCTGGGCGCAGCCCTAGTGGTCATGCTGCTCGGGCTGGCCGGCACGCGCAAGGTCACGCGGACATCTCCTATGCGTTTGCTTCGCGAGGGATAGGTAAACTACCGCCGCTGATCTTTCTCCATCATCACGGCAGCGCGCGGAAAGCACCTATGTATACGCTCTATTATTCGCCGGGCACGGCCAGCATGGTCGTGCATCTGGCGCTGCTGGAAATCGGCGCCCCGCATGAGCTGCGGCTGGTCGACTTTGAAGCCGACGAGCAGCACGACGCCGAATATCTGAAGCTCAACGCCGGTGGCGTCGTGCCCACGCTGGTGATCGACGGCCGCGCACTGACCGAGTCTGCGGCGCTGCTGATGATGCTGGCCGAGCGTCACCCGGAGACGAAGCTGGCACCCGCGCCTCGCACACCTGAGCACGATGCCTGGACGCAGTGGATCGTCTATCTCAGCAATACGCTGATGTCGACCTATCGGCTTTGGTTTTACCCAGCCGAACTGGGCAGCAGCGAGCACGATCCGGCGATACGCGCAGCGCTGCAGAAAAAAATCGAAAGCGTGTGGGACCGGCTTGAGACGCATCTGAAAAATCATGGTCCGTACCTGCTGGGTGCGGAATTTTCCGGCGCAGACCTGCTACTGGCGATGCTGATGCGCTGGTCGCGCAACATGCCTCGACCGGTAAGCGAATGGCCGGCATTGAGTCGGCTGGCCGACCTCATCCGCGCGCGCCAGAGCTGGCAAAAGCTTTACGCGATCGAAGGGCTGAGCGGATGGTGATGACGCCATTAGACTGCAGGCGCGCTGTCGCATGAGTAACTCGGCAGTGTCCAAAACCGTACGCCTTACCTGGCACCAAAAACTGAAAAGCGAGTGGTTGCTGGTGGTATTCGGCACGCTGACGATTTTGCTGGCCCTGATCGATCCGCAGCCGCTGTCGCGTTATCACCAATGGCTGCAGCTGCCCACGCTGGCCGGCCTGATGGGCTTGCTGATCGCCATTCAGGGCATCCGCGACAGCGGACTGGTGCAGCGCGCGGCCGTCGGTGTGGTGGCGCGGGCGCATTCGCTGCGCGGGCTGGGCCTGCTGCTGGTCGCCGCCACGGCGATAGTGTCGATGGTGCTGACGAACGACGTAAGCCTGTTTCTGATCGTGCCGCTGACCGTCGCCATCGGCGGCATGTCCAACCTGCCCGTGCTGCGCATGGTGGTGCTGGAGGCGTTGGCGGTGAACGCCGGCTCCACCCTGAGCCCGATCGGCAACCCTCAAAACCTGCTGTTGTGGCAACACTCGAAGATGCCGTTTCTGCATTTCGTGCTGGGTATGCTGCCGGCCGCCGTGGTGATGTTTGCACTGCTGGCGGCATTCACCCTGCTATGGCTGCCGCGCGGCAGCATCGAGCTGAGCAGAGAAAAGATGGACGGCCAAACGATTTCTCGCCGACTGGGCATGGCGTCGATGATCGCGCTAGCCGGCATGGTGGTGGCAATGGAATACGATCAGGCGGCGCTGGGAGCGGCCGCGCTGCTGGCGCTGTTTGCGCTGTTTGCACGCGCCAGCCTGGCGCGCATCGACTGGCTTTTGTTGGTGACGTTTGCCGCGATCTTTCTGGGGCTGGGCCACTTCGCCGAGCTGCCGCTGATTGAACACGCGCTGGATCAGTTCGATTTCAAACAGCCGCTGACGGTGTTCCTCGGCGGCATTTTCGCCTCGCAGGTGATCAGCAACGTGCCGGCGACCGTGCTGCTGCTCGACCGCACGCCCGATGCGATCGCTCTGGCCGTGGCGGCGAACGTCGGCGGCTTCGGCCTGGCGATTGGCTCATTGGCCAACTTGATCGCGCTGCGGCTCGCGAAGCAGCCGCACGGGCTGCGACTGCTTCATCTGGTCTCGATTCCGTTTCTGCTGGTGAGCGCGCCTCTGGTGTATCTGGCGTGGCGCCTCTTGGGCTGAAGTCCGCGCGACTCAATCGTCGTCGCGCGGCAGGCTGAGCTTGCCCTTGACGCGCGCATGGATGACGTCACCGCTGCCCATCGCGCCGAGGCTGAAGCTGCCGCCGACGTCCTTGACGCCCAGGTCGCCCGAGCCCAGCGTGTCGGCATGCACGCTGCCGGCGACCTTGCGCAGCATGACGTCGCCCGAACCGATGCTGCCGATCTTTGCGTCGCCCTTGATGCCTTCGATCTTGACGTCGCCCGATCCCACCGACGTCAGCTCGAGGCTACCGATGTCGTTGGCATCGATGTCGCCAGCTCCCAAGCTGGCGGTGTACTTGCCTGCGACATGGCGTACATGCAGATCGCCGGAATTCACGTGACTCTGCAGCTGCTGCACGCCATTGACCGTGGCATTGCCCGAACCCACCCCCAGCGTTACCGGCATGCGCGCCGGTAGCTGCATGTTGATATCCAAATACGCATAGGAGCTGCCAAAAATATTCGAGGGCGCCTGACTGTCGGCGCCGATGTCGATCAGCAGCTGATCGCCGGCGAGCTTCTGGCTGACCTGCAGGCTGTTGAGCACCGCGTTGTCCGACGTGCAGGCGTGGCCTGTAATGATCAGCTTCTGCGCCGCGTTGTTGGCGATCAGGTGCAGGTTGTGGCTATGCACTTCGATCTGCACCGCTTTCACGCCGGCCAGATTGATCTGCATGCTGCGCGGCGCCTGGTATTTGCACGGCGCCGCCGCGAACGCGGATACCGGGGCCAGCAATAAAACGGCGATAAAAAGACGGCGCATGGTGGAATCCGTAACGAGGCAATGCTCGTAGGATGCCACCGTAAGCAGAAAGGTTGCACGCTTGCGTGTCGCTCGTATGCCGTGATCGTGCGCGGGCGCATGAAATTCCCGATGAAATCGGTGCAATCGGCGGGTTACTTGCGCTCGATCGCCTTGGCACGCTGCCAGAGCGCTTCCTGTGCGGCAAGATCTTGCTGTGCGAAATGCTCACCATCGGCGGCAGCTAGCCGCTCCATCTGGCGAAAGCGCCGCTCGAACTTGGCGTTGGCGTGCCGCATCGCGCGCGAGAAATCGACCTTGGCGTGCCGCGCCAGATTCACCATCACGAACAGCACGTCACCGATCTCATCTTCCAGCCGCGCGGAATCGGCACCGGCAGCGAACTCGGCGCGCACCTCGTCCACTTCTTCGGCCAGCTTGGCCAGTACCGACGATGGCTCGGGCCAGTCGAATCCCACGCTGGCGGCGCGCTCCTGCAATTTGCGCGCACGCTGCCATTCCGGCAGGCCGGACGAAACACCCGCCAGTGCGCTCTCGTCGACGGATGCTCCCTTGGCCAGGCGCTCGGCCGTCTTGATGTCTTCCCAGGCCTGTTTGCGTTCGGCTTCGTCGACAAATTGCGTGTCGCCAAACACGTGCGGATGGCGGCGCGTCATCTTGCGGCCGATCGCATCGGCCACGTCGGCAAAGTCGAACAGGCCTTTTTCCTTGGCCATCTGCGCGTGGAAAACCACCTGCAGCAGCAGATCGCCCAGCTCGTCGCGCAGATCGTCCCAGTCGCCGCGATCGATCGCATCGACGACTTCGTAGGCTTCTTCCAAGGTGTATGGCGCGACGGAAGCAAAGTCCTGCTTCACATCCCACGGGCAGCCGCCGTCGGGATCGCGCAATCGCGCCATGATCGCCAGCAGATCGTCGAGGCTGTACCGCGTCGTTTCAGTCATCGGGTTTGCTTCGGTGATTCGAAATGGAGCGCAGCGGCTACACGTAGCCGGTGCTGCGCAGGCGCGCGGCCCAGTCCACGCGGGTATCGCCGACGGCGATGAATTCGGGATTGAGCAGCGACTCGCCGCGGTTGTAGGTAAACGGCATGCCGTACAGATCGAGCACCGCGCCGCCGGCTTCCTGCAGCACGCATTGTGCCGCCGCCGTATCCCACTCGCTGGTCAGGCCGAGTCGCAAGTAGACGTCCGCGTCGCCACGCGCAATCAGACAGAACTTCAGCGACGAACCGAGCGGCAGCAGCTGATGGTCTTCACCCAGCAAAGTTTTCAGCATGGCGGTCTGCTCGCTGCCGTGCGAGCGGCTGCCGGCCAGTACCGGCGGCTGCGCCAGCGCACGCGCATGAATGCGCTGCCATTCGCCCCCTGCCTGCACCTGCAGCCACGCACCCCGGCCCTGCTCGGCGATGTACAGCTCGCCGGTGACCGGCGCCAGCACCACGCCGAGCACCGTGTGCTTATCGTCGATCAGCGCGATGTTGACGGTGAACTCGCCGTTGCGCTTGACGAATTCGCGCGTGCCGTCGAGCGGGTCGACCAGCCAGTAGCGCGACCAGTGCTGGCGCTGCGACCATGCCAGCGCCTTGGCCTCTTCCGACACAATGGGCAGCAGCGGCTTGAGCCGGGACAAGCCATCCAGGATCACCTGCTGGGCGGCCAGATCGGCAGCGGTAAGCGGCGACGCGTCGGCCTTGGTCTGCACCGAAAAATCGCTGCCGTAGATGGCCATGATGGCTTCGCCGGCGGCGCGCGCGATGTCGCCGATCTGCCGCGCGAACTCGGGTTCCGCACTCATCGAAATACACTCATGCGCGTCGACTCACTGACGCTTGAAGCGGCCGGCGAGATATTCGCGGGCCATGAAGAGCGCTGCGATCGAGCGACCCTCGGTCACGTCATCACGGCCGATGAGCGTATGCAGCTCGGACATCTTCCACGGCACCACTTCGAGCTCTTCCGGCTCGTCGCCGATCAGGCGCTCGGCATACAGATCCTGCGCCAGCACCACATGTGCCATGTGTGTCATATAGGACGGCGATAACGAGAGATTGTGCAAGATGGTGAGCTTACGCGCGCCAAAGCCCACCTCCTCCTTCAATTCGCGATCCGCCCCCTGCTCGGCGGTTTCATCCTGATCCAGCCGACCTTTTGGCAGCCCCAGTTCGTAGCGGCCGACGCCGGCGCCATATTCGCGCACCAACAGCACGGTCTCATCGTCCTGCATCGGTACGATGATCACGGCACCGAGCCCGCTGCTTTTCAGCCGCTCGTAAGTGCGGCGTTCGCCGTTGGAAAACTCCAGATCGAGCTGTTCGGCGCGCAGGAAATGGCTGTTCGCGATGTCTCGCGTGGCGTGGATGATGGGTGGTTTGCGCATCTCTGCATTCTAGCCTGCTGCCGGAAGAATGCGCCGCTGCGAGCCGCGACATACGCGTCACCAGGGAATGAATGTTTGCCGTACCCGTGTGCGTATGCACATGGCTTGATCGCGGCGTATCGACGGGGAAAGCACGCAGCCCCTCACTTCCTTATCTTGCGACGCAGCATGTAAATCACGGATATCCATGGAATTTTTGTTTGACGACCAAGAGGGCCGAATGGATACTCCTGCGTACGGGCGCTGATGCTGGGAGATTGCCGGGGGGCAGCGATGCGGTGGCCGTGAGGTCCGACTGACATCCATCCATAGGGGATTTGCATGCGCACGTTACGTCTTGCCTTTCAAGCCGCGTTGGCCACCTTGCTGCTTTCCATCGCCGTGTCCGCGGGCGCCAAAACCGCTGCCGCCAGCAGCAGTGGTTACACCCAGACCCGCTATCCGATCGTGCTGGTCCATGGCCTGTTCGGCTTCGATCAGCTGTTCGGCACCATTGACTACTTTTACGGCATCACCGACGGGCTGCGCAGCGGCGGCGCCACCGTCTACGTAGTCGAGCTCAGCCAGCTCGGCAATGACATCACCCGCGGCAACCAGCTCGTGGCCCAGCTGGAAAATCTGCAGGCGGTCTACGGTTACAGCAAGTTCAATCTGATCGGTCACAGCCAGGGCGGCCTCGACGTCCGCTACGCTGCGGCCGTACGTCCCGATTTGGTCGCCTCGGTAAGCACGTTCGGCACACCGCATACCGGCAGCGCCGTCGCGGATGGCATCGTGACACTGGCACCCGCGGGCAGTCCGCAGCGCGCGCTGGCGGTGGCGTTCACTACGGCGCTAGCGAATCTGATCGACACCTTCTCCGGCGGCAACAATCCGCAGAATGCAATTGCCGCGCTGACCCAACTTTCCACCAGCGGTACGGCGCAATTCAACGCGCAGTTTCCCGCCGGTATGCCCACCTCACCGTGCGGGTCCGGTGCGGCGGTTGTCAACGGCATCCGCTACTACTCCTCCGGCGGGACCTCGGTACTGACCAATGTGCTCGACCCCTCCGATGTGCTGCTTGGCATCGGCAGCACCTTTTTTAACGGCAGCGCCAGCGACGGCCTGGTCGGGCAATGCTCCAGCCACTGGGGCACGGTGATCCGCGACAACTACGGCTGGAATCACCTGGACGAGGTCAACCAGCTGCTCGGATTGCGCGGCGTGTTTTCATCCGACCCCGTAGCGGTGTACCGCGATCAGGCCAATCGCCTGAAAGATTTGGGACTTTGACGCCACGCCGCCGGCTACGTTTGGTGATGAGTACGCTGGCGCTGATCGGCGCGACGGCGCTGGTACGCTACGGCATCGCTCACATGGGCCCGGCGGAAACACCAGTTACGCCATCGCCAGCCGCGACGATCGCCGACACGCTGCAGGCATCGTCGCGCGAATCGGCCCCACCGCTTTTTGCCGCACAGCGTCGTGATCCGCACGACGTGCTTGCCAACGGCTCGCTGCGCGGCACTGAGCCGGACGGTGGTGTGAGTGTGGGCTTTGGCGGCCATCTCAAACCGGACATGGCCCTGCGCCGCCTGTTCGACTATTACCTCGTACTTCTGGGCGAAACCGATCTTTCGAGCATCCGTACCCTGCTGCACGACGACCTGCTGCGACGACGGCTCGATCCGCCGCTGATCGACGAAGTGATGGCGAGCTTCGATCGATACACGCACTATCAGCAGGCGGCTGTGGCGCTCGCCAACCAGCCCGGCCTGTCGATGGAACAGCAGCTGACGCAGGTCACCGCACTGCGGCGGCAGATGCTGGGCGATGAAACGGCCGAAGCGTTTTACGGTGACGAGCAGCGCCGGCAACAGCAATCCCTGCAGCGGCTGGCGATCCAGTCCGATACCAGCCTTTCGCCGGCAGAGAAGGCGCGGCGTCTGCAGGCGCTGGATGCAGCGCTGCCGGCGGCCGAGCAGGAAGCCCAGGCGCAGGTCTCGCTGGGCACGACGGTGCAGGAACAGACCGAGGCCTTCGACGCCGCGCAAACCGATGCCGATACGCGCCACGCCGAACGCGCGCAATTATTCGGCGATGCGGCCGCCGATCGCCTGCAGCAGCTCGATCAAAGCCGCGCGCAGTGGCAGGCGCGGCTCGATGCCTACACGCAGCAGAGTCAGGCCATTCAGGCCGACAGCACGCTCACCAGCGCACAGCAGCAGGCCGCACTGCAGCAGCTGCTGACCAGCAGCTTTCATGGCGGTGAACAAGTGCAGGTGCAAGCCATGCAGAGCAGTGGCTTGCTGGGCAAATCGAACTGAGCGCGCCGCGCGCTGCCCATCCTTCATGAGCTTACTGCCGGCGCAATCGATCCAGCGCCAGGGCGTGAATGGCCGGCGTGCCGGCCAGCACGCTGCGCGTATCCAGCGTCATCGGGCCGCCGTCGAGATCGGTAAACACGCCGCCAGCCTCGCGCACGATCACCACCAGCGCCGCGATGTCGAGGATGTTGACGTCCGACTCGATCACCAGATCGAGACTGCCGCGCGCGAGCAGATGGTAGTGACAGAAATCGCCGTAGCCGCGAATGCGGTTGCTGTCCCGGATCAACTGGCCGAGCGCATCCCAGCGCGCGTCGGCAGTAAGCGTCTTGACGTTGCCGATGGATAGGGACGCTTGGGCGATCGCGCTGGTGTCGGCAACGACGACGCGCTCGCCGTCGAGCCACACGCCGCCGCCTCGGCTGGCCCACATGGTCTCGCCGTAGATCGGTGCGCTGGAGACGCCGAGCACCAGCTCGTCACCGTCCATCAGCGCGATCTGGGTCGAAAAGAACGGCGTGCGCCGCACGAAACTCTTGGTGCCATCGAGCGGATCGACCAGCCACAGCAGGCCGCCGCGTTTGCCTTCCAGGCCAAACTCCTCGCCGTAGATCGCCGCCTCCGGCAATGCCGCCTGCAGAATTTTCCGGATGGCCTGTTCGGCTTCGCGATCGGCAATGGTCACCGGCGTGGCGTCGGACTTGATCTCGATCTCGACACCGCGGCGCCAGTAATGCCGGATGATTTCCGCGGCCGCTCCCGCAGCTTCGCGCGCGGCCGCCATGGCCTTGGTTGCAGTATCGGATGGCATCATCAGAGGGGCGTCCTGGAGGAGGTCGGCGCCGGCAGACCCATGGCCATGCCGCCGCTTCGTCGAATGTGCAGCGTGCCGTCGCTATCAGGCCGACCGAACTGGGCCAGCCAGTGGCGCAGCGCCGCGTCGGTCTGTCGAGCCAGCAAAGTCGCTTCCAGTCGCCAGCCCAGCGGGCTCAGCTGGAGCTGGCCATCTGCCTGCAGCGGGCCGTGGCCATCGTCATGCAGCTGCGCCGAGATCACGCCGTTCTGCGCCTGCGCCTGCAGCTGCAGTGCGCCGAGGGCGATATCGCTCCCGCGCGTTTTTATGGATGCCTGAGTCCACTGCGTATTCGCCTGCAGCTCCAGCGGCCAGCCGGCCTGCAGCAGGGCGTGCTCCACGCTGAGCTGCAGTTCGCCGCGCGGCCGCCCCTGCGGCAGCTTTGCCACGTAGGCATCGAGCACCGACAGATCCATACGGGCATGGACGTCGCGCCACTCGACCCGGCCCTGCGGCAGTTTGCGCATGGCCCCTGAAAAATTCAGCTGCGGACCGGCGAAATCCAGCTGCAGCTGGGCTTTCCCCAGCAAGGCCGAGCGCGATAGCTGCCAGCTCAGCTTGCCCAGTACCTGCCCGTCGCTGGTCGTGACCTGATCGGCATGGCCGTCCCAGAGCAGCCCACCGACCTGCTGCAGGCGCACGCCATGCAGCTGCGGCGCAATCCACAGCAGCGCCAGGCGGGCGGGCAAAAACCACACCAGCATCAGCACGACCAGCACCAGCAAGACCAGGGCAACCAGGCATTTTTGTAGCGTCTTCAACCGCCGATTCTCAACGTGATTCATCCGACCGTCTTCACCGCTGGGCTTGAGCGTCCAGCGCACAGCGCCGATGATAGCCGGATGACTCACTCCACAAGCAGCAACGCCGCGCTTGCCGCGCGCGACCTCAAACACCTGTGGCATCCCTGCACGCAGATGCACGATCACGACATGGCCGGCGTACCGATGGTGCCGATCGTGCACGGCGATGGCGCTTGGCTCATCGACGCCGATGGCAAGCGCTATCTCGACGGTATCAGTTCGTGGTGGACCAATCTGTTCGGTCACGCCAATCCACGCATCGCGGCCGCGCTGGCCGACCAGGCGCGCACGCTGGAGCATGTCATCTTCGCCGGCTTCACGCACGAGCCGGCGATTGCCTTGGCCGAAGAACTGGTACGCATCACGCCGCCCGGGCTGGATCGCGTATTCCTTGCCGACAACGGTTCGGCCGCGATCGAAGTCGCCCTGAAGATGAGCTTTCACTACTGGCTCAACCAGGGCCACGGCGAAAAGACCCGTTTTATTGCGTTGACTGGCAGCTATCACGGCGAAACGCTGGGTGCGCTGTCCGTGAGCGATGTGGCGCTGTATCGCAAGACGTATGCGCCGCTGTTGCTGACGCCGTTTCTTGCACCGTCGCCCGATACGTATGAAGGCGAGCCCGGCGAGCGTCCCGAGCAGATCGCCACGCGCCGACTGCTGGAGCTGCGTGCGCTGCTTGAGCGCCAAGCGCATGAAACTTGCGCCGTGATCGTCGAGCCGCTGGTGCAATGCGCCGGCGGCATGCGTATGTATCACCCCAGCTATCTCACGGGCCTGCGCGCTCTGTGCGACGAGTTTTCCGTGCATTTCATCGCCGATGAAATCGCGGTGGGATTCGGCCGCACCGGTACGCTGTTCGCCTGCGAGCAGGCGGCGACGACGCCGGATTTCATGTGCCTGTCGAAAGGCCTCACCGGTGGCTTCTTGCCGCTATCGGCCGTGCTGACCACGGATGCGATCTATCAGGCGTTCTACGCCGAGTACAACGCCGGCAAGGCATTCCTGCATTCGCACAGCTATACCGGCAACCCGCTGGCCTGTCGCGTGGCGCTGGAAACACTGGCGATATTCCGCGACGAGCCGGTGCTGGAACGCAATCGCCAGCTGTCCGCGCACCTGGCCAGGCGGCTGACGCCACTGCGCGATCACCCGCATGTCGGCGACGTGCGTCAGACGGGCATGATCGCTGCCGTGGAGCTGGTAGCCGACAAGCCCAGCCGCCGGCCGTTCGCCGCTGAGGACCGGCGCGGCATGCGCGTGTACATGGAGGGACTCAAACGCGGCGTCGTGCTGAGGCCGCTGGGCAACGTGGTCTACTTCATGCCGCCGTACGTGGTTACCGAATCGGATATCGATCGGCTGGTCGATGCGGCCATCGCCGGGATCGAAATTGCCGTCGTTAGCTAGAGCTCTCAGTGTCCGAGACTGATGCTGGGATCGAGCATCTGCAGCGCGTGCGCGTTGTCGATCGCGCCGGTGTTGCGCAACTCGTCGCGGCTGTAACTGCGCCCCGCCACCGGCAGGCAGTCACCTTTCTTCGGCGGAATCAGGCTGCCGGTGTTGCGCAGGCACGCGCGGTCGCCGGGTTTGATCAGGCGATGATCGCCGTCGGCCGTTTTTGACGTGGTTTTGCCCTGATCCGTCGAGCTTGTCGCCGGAACCGCCGAAGGTGAACTCTGCGCGGCCGCTGTCGCACCCATTGCCACACCCGCTGAAAGCGCAAGTGCCAGAACCATACGCTTGGACACGACCAATGTTGAAATCGTTGAATAAGACATAGCGAAACCTCGACAGCGCTGACGGGATACGTGGTGCCATGCTGCGCCGGTCGTCGCGCGCTGGCAACGAGACACGCTCGTTCATCTCGCTGACATTCAGTTTCCTTGGAACCTGTGGGGCTTGGGCGCTCGAGGCGAAAATCCGCCCAGCGGATGTCCGACAGGCTCCTGGCGCATTCGGCAGCGCGCGCCGGCTCGGTTATGCTGCTTTTTTACCGCGCGAACGCTCCATGCGAACCATCCGACTTCATATCGATCAGGCGCTGAATGTCGGCGCTGAGCTGGCGCTGCCAGCGCAGGCCAGCGAGCACGCCGTGCGGGTACTACGAATGGTGGCCGGTGATCCGCTGACACTTTTCAACGGCGACGGCTGCGACTACGCGGCGACCATCGTCGCTGTCAGCAAGCGTGAGGTAACCGTTCGGATCGACGCCAAGCTCGGCCTTACCAACGAGTCGCCGCTTGCGCTGACCCTGGCGCAGGGCGTGGCGCGCGGCGACAAGATGGATCTGATCGTGCAGAAGGCGACCGAACTGGGAGTAACCCGCATCGTGCCGCTGCTGACCGAGCGCTCGGAAGTAAAGCTCGATGCGGCACGTTCGGAGAAACGTTTGCTGCACTGGCGCGCCGTGGCGGCCAGCGCCTGTGAGCAAAGCGGTCGCGCACGCGTACCGGAAATCACCGCTGCGGTGCCGTTGGCGAAGTGGTTGGACGAGTTGGCCGACGATGGCGCGCTGCGACTGGCGCTGCTTCCTGAGGCGGCCAGATCGACTCGCGAACTGCGCTTCGGCGTCGCTGGCGGCGTACTGGTCGTGGGGCCGGAAGGCGGCCTGGGCGAGCGCGACATCAGTGCGTTGTACGCCGCCACGTTTGAAGGGCTAGGGCTTGGGCCGCGAATTCTCCGTACCGAAACCGCGGGACTGGCCGCGCTGGCGGCGCTTCAGGCGATTCATGGGGACGCCTGAAACCTGCAAATTCGCCTGTCTGAAAAAAACTTGATTCAGCCGCCGGTGCCCAACCATTCGGTGCTGTCGTGCGGCACCGGTGCCTCGGTCAGGTCGGCGTCGTCGAGCAGGCTCAGCAGCTCCGCTTCGAGCCACTCCAGATCGGGAATCATCGCCACGTCATCGCGCACCAGCACCTGTGCACGCACGCCCGGCGGCAGCGGAGTGCCGTCATGGGTCGGAATGATCAGCTCGGCGTTGAGCGTGGTCAGGCGCGGAAAGCCCTGTGTCAGCATCGCCACGAACGGCAGCTTCGGATTGCCGCCCAGCGCCTTGAGCACGGCCACACGAACGCTGGCTTCACTGTCGCCGGCCTCGCTCTTCGACAGCTGCGCAAACGACACCAGCGGTACGCGCCAGCCGCGCCAGGCGATGCGGCCCAGCAGCCATTCCGGCGCGTCGTTCACCGGCTCGGGCTTGCTGTAGGTAATGACCTCGGCGACGGTCGCATTGGGCAGCAACAGGCGCAGGTTGCTTACCGGCACCAGAACGCAGCGAATTTCACGCGGCAGCGGCTGTTCTTCACTCATGAAAACACCTCGATCAGATGCGCCGCCAGCTCACGGGGCGTACCGGAAAAACTGACCAACCGTTCGGCGGAAATACCGCTGACCATGTCGGCGGGATGTTCGTTGGCCGAGGACTCCACCCAGACCCTGCCGCCGCGATCGTGTACCGCCTGCGCGCCGGCCACCGCATCGGTGCCGCGACCGGCGAACACGATGGCGAGCGCGTCAGCACCGAACACATTGGCGGCCATGCTGAAACTGGCATCGATCGACGGCCCTTGCGATGCGTCGGCACCACTGGCCCGCAGCTCCATGCTGCCGTCGCGGATCAGGATGAGCTGCTGCCCCGCCGGCACGACGATGACTTCACCCACGCGGGCCCGGCTACCGTGCGTTGCGGCGCGCACCGGCAGCGCCGAGTGCTGGGCCAATGCGTCTACCAGGGTATCGACCGGCGTTGCGCCCAGATGCTGTGTGAGCACGAAGGCCAGCCGGCTGTCGGCGGGCAGCGCCGACAAAAAGCCGTACACCGATTCGCTACTGCCAGCCGCCGCGCCCAGCAGCACGATCTGGCTCAGGCTGTTGGCGCGAAAGGCCTCAGCCTCTTCGAAAGCCGTCGGTGCAACCGCCTCTTCCATCGAGAGCAGTTGAAGGCTCATCACCGCCTCGTCGTCCGCGTCAGCCTGCTCGGCATCGGGTGCGAGAAAATCCGCCGCGCTGACCTTGTGAATGCCGAAATCCGCCGCGTCGGCTTTCTCATCTGCCAGCGGCACATCATCGTCCTCCAGCAGCGACCAACTGTCCGGCACACGCGCCTGCGCGACAAGCGCGTCGGTCGGAATCTGCTGCGCGGCCCCTGCGGCCATCGGCGCGACGGTCGTATCCGTCAGTGGCGCCAGCTCCAGATGATCGAGCTGGAACACCGGTGGCGTCACGCGGCTTGGGCCGGCGTTTTGCTCTGCCGCGGCCACCTGAGACTCGCCCACCGATTCGGAGGCATCCGGCCTGTCATCGGCGCCGGCAGGCGGACCGAAGTGGCCATCGTGCAATGGCGGCAGCTCTTCGTCGTCGGTGAAACGCAGGCCGGAACCGGTGGGAGCCTCCTCGTCCACCGACAGATCGCCCGACGCCAGCAGGGCTTCCAGTTCGGCAGCCAGGTTTTCCGACTGCTCGCCGGCCGCGGGTGTACGCAACGCGTCGACATCGGCCCATTCCGATTCATCGGACGCGAACGACGGCGTTTCCAGCGTAAGGGCTTCGTGTTCGCTGTCCGCGCTCGGCGGCGTGGGTTGAATGTCCGTTTCGGCAACAGCGTGCAATTCAGGCGCCGACGCAAACTCCGCGGTCGCCTCTCGCGCGATGGCCGCTTCCAGCACGTCGCTGTTGATCACCTCGACGCCACGCGCGTGCTCGGGTCGCGGCGGATCGAAATCGCCCATCTCCAGCACCTTGACGGCGAGATGGCGGGCCCAGCGGGCGCGATCCCAGCCGGTCAGCGCGCGGCTGGCTTGCGCATCGTTGAAGACCACGCGGGGCTTGTCGCCGTCGATGACTTCGTACAGACGATCCAGCGCGTCGTCGGCGGAGTCGTCCAGGTTGACGACAAGCACCTGTGCGCCGACTTTCTCCAGCAAATCGCGCGAGAGGCTGGACATATCGCCTTCGTGCACGATACGCGCGCCGCACTCGCTCAGCGCATCGCGCAGATGTCCGCCCAGCTCGACGTCATCAAACAACAGGGCAACCGCCGGTGCGCCCTGACTCATGATTCGGCTCCGACGCGCTGCTCGAGCACCTCGCTGATCTGCACCAGCAGCTCCGCCTCCTGATACGGCTTGCCGAGATAGCGATCGACGCCGATATCGAAGGCGCGCTGGCGATGCTTGTCGCCGCTGCGCGAGGTGATCATGATGATCGGCACGTCGCGCAGCCGCGGATCGGCCTTCATGTGCGTGGCCAGCTCATAGCCGTCCATGCGCGGCATTTCGATGTCTAGCAGCATCAGATCGGGTACGCGCTCATGCAGTTTTTCGATCGCGTCGATGCCGTCCTTCGCCGTACTGACGTCGTACTCATGGCGCTCGAGCACGCGGCCGGTGACCTTGCGCATGGTGATCGAGTCATCGACCACCATGACCAGCGGCCGCACCCGTATCTCTTCGATCACCGGCGCCTGCACGGCGCTCAGACCGTCGGCGATACGATGCTGACGGCGCGTGATGCCGTGACGCACCAGCGGGGCCAGATCGAGAATGATCAGCACCGAGCCGTCGCCCATGATGGTGGCACCGAGCAGGCCGGGTACCGAGCTGATCTGCGGACCGACCGACTTGACCACGATTTCGCGCGAACCGAGCACCGCGTCGATGCGGATCGCCGCACGCAGATCGCCGGCACGCGTCAGCAGCAACGGCTGCTGTTCGCCGTCGGCCGGCAGGCCGGGAGGCAGGCCCAGCAATTCGGCCAGATCGTGGATGCCGTATTCCTCGTTGCCGTACTGGAAGGTCGGCTCGTCGTCGGCGAGGCGCACCGCCAGATCATCCGGACTGACGCGCGCCACGCCCTGCACCGAAGTCATAGGAATGGCAAAGGTCGCCTCGCCGATGCGTACCAGGATGGCCTGCGTCACCGCGAGGGTGAACGGCAGACGCAGCACGAAGACGCTGCCCTTGCCCGCTTCGGATTCGATCGACAGCGAACCGCCGAGCTGCTTGATCTCGTTGGCGACCACGTCCATGCCGACGCCACGACCGGCCAGTTGGGTCACCGTGCTGGCAGTGGAGAAGCCCGGCTGGGTGATCAGCGACAGCAGCTGGTCGTCGGTCGGCTTGGTGTCGGCACGCAGCAGACCGCGCTCGATACCGCGCTTGAAAATCGCCTCGCGATCCAGGCCCCGGCCATCGTCGCTGACGCGAATCACCACCTCGGTGGCTTCGCGCGCCACGCGGATATGCACCGCGCCCTCGCTGGGCTTGCCCGCCGCGCGGCGTTCCTCCGGCGACTCGATGCCGTGAGCGATCGCGTTGCGCAGCATGTGCTCGAACGGCGCCTTGATGCGGTCGAGCAGGTTGCGGTCCATTTCGCCGTGCGCGCCGTCCACGTAAAGCTGGGCGCTCTTGCCGTCTTCCTGCGCTGCCTGGCGCAGGGTGCGGCGAAGGTTGGGCACCATGGTGTCGAACGGCAGCATGCGCGTGCGCAGCAGGCCGTCCTGCAGCTCGGTGCTGACGCGCGACTGCTGGATCAGCAGCGTTTCCGCCTGACGGGTGAGCTCGTCGAGCAAGGTCTGAATGGACACCAGATCCGAGACCGATTCGGCCAGCGCGCGCGAGTATTGCTGCAGCTGCGAATAACGATCGAGCTCGAGCGGATCGAACACGGTCAGGCCCGCTTCGCGATGTTCGCGCTGGAAGCGCGCGATGATCTGCGCTTCGGTCTCGATTTCTAGCATGCGCAGCTGGCTGCGCAGACGCGACACGGTCTGCTCCAGTTCGACCAGGTTGAAGCGATAGCCGGCCACCTGTTGCTCCAGGCGCGAGCGGTAGATCGCCACTTCGCCTGCGTGGCTGACCAGGCTGTCGAGCAGATCGGCGCGAACGCGGATCTGCTCCTGCGACGATCGCACCTCTTCTTCCGCTTCCGGCAAGAGGTCGGGAAGATCGGGCAGATGTTCCGGCATCGTGACCGCAGGCGCCGTCGGGAGCAGCAGCGCACTGGCGCTTCTCGCAGGCGGTGCGGCGTCATCGATCGAGTTGGCGTCGTCGGACAGATTCGTCTCGCCGGCCAAGGCCAGCAGTTGATCGATCATGTCCTGCGGGTAATCGACCGTCTGGCCCAACGACACCGACTGCACCTGTTTGTGCAGACGATCGAACGCCGACTCCAGCGCGCCGATCAGCGGGCCGGTCTTGGACGGATCGCGGATGGGTTTTTCCAGCAGCGTTTCGATGGCGTGCGTGAGATCGCCCACGCCCATCAAACCGGCGATGCGCGCGCCGCCTTTGAGCGTGTGCAGGTCGCGCTGCAGCTCGGCCACGTACGAAAGCTCGGTTGGCGCATCGTGCCACTGCGCCATCACGCCGTCGGCGTGATCGAGAATTTCGCGCGCCTCGTCGATGAATACTTCCAGCAGATCCGCGTCGATGTGACCGGAGCCGGCCAGTGCGTAAACCTCGTCCTGGACCACTGGCGCGTCGTTCGCGACGACGCTTTCTTGCATCGGCTCGGCGGGCGCCTCGACCAGCTGATGGGGAGAAGCGGCTTCCTCGACATGCTGGACTGCGGCTTGCTGGGCAGCGGCAACTTCCTCGGCTCGCCGGGCGGCAGCGGCTTCCTCGGCCGCACGCGCTTCGGCATCGCGCTTTTCGGAAGCCAACAATTCGGCGGCAATTTCGTCGGCAGCCTGCTGCGCGGCCAGTTCGGCAGCGTGTTCAGCGGCAAGCTTGTCGATCGCCGCCTGCTCGGCCGCTGCCTGTTCGGCAGCCAGCTGCTCCGCCGCCGCGTGCTCGGCCGCCGCCTTTTCGGCGGCCAGCTGCTCGGCAGCAATGCGCTCGGCGGCAGCCACCTCGGGCTCGAACGCACCTAGCGCCGCGACCATTTCGGCGGCTAGCTCCGCATGACGCGCGTCGTCGGGATGGACTTCCGCGACGGTATCCGCTTCGGGCTCGTTCGCCGACGCCGCATCGACCGGCTCGGCGGCGTCATCGGCAGAGGTGTCGGTGCTTTCGTCGTGACCAGTCAGCTGTGGCACGGGATCAAACTCGGCGGCGTTGCTTGACGCATCCTCGTGCACGGTTTCCAGCGGCGCGTGGGCGCGATCGGCCGGCTCGTCCGCGTGCGCTTCGACCGTGTCGTTTTCGGCCGCGAATTCGTCGGCGTGCTGCGATTCGATCGCGTTTTCCTCGTCCGACTGCCGCTCGTAGACCACGTGCGCGATCTGCGATTCCGGGTAGCGGTCGCGCAGCGCGGCAATCTGCGCCGTCAGCGCATCGGCATTCGGCAGCTGCGGCTGGTCCACGTCGAACTGGCCCATCACATGGTCGACCAGATCCACCGTCTGTTCGAGCATGCGCACGCCCTCGGACGGCAGCGCAACGTTCAGCGCGCGCAGACGCTTGAACAAGCTTTCCAGCGGCGACAGCAGCTGGGTCAGCAGTTGGATATCGACCATGGCGATGGCGCCGTGCAGCGTGTGCACGGCGCGCAGCAAGTCTTCGCCGATCGGCAGCTCGATGTCGCTACGCTGGATGGCGCCGCGAATGGTGTGCAGATACTGCGCCACTTCGCTGCGCAGAATTTCCAACAGCACCGGATCCACCGGCGGCATCTCGGGCATCGATCTGTTCGGCTCGAACGACGTCGACCCGTCGCCTGCCGCAAGATTGTCGGCGGCGGTGTGCCCTTCGGTGAGGCTGGCTTCCGGCACTGCATCGGCGGCCGCCTGGGAGCGAGGAATGCGCCGCAGCACGACGCGACGAACCATCTCCGTCGCGGTCGACAGGTGATCTTCCACGCGGGTTCGCTGGCCAGCGGCCACTTCTTCCGCCGTTTGCATAATCGCGCTGAGCGGCGCCGTCGGCTCACCCTCGCCCTTGAGCGCCGCGAGCAGCTCCGGCAGGGCAGCGATCGCATGATGGAGCACGGCCTGCACGCCTTCGTGCGGCTCGATGCTGCCGTCGAGCACGCGATTGAGCATGTCTTCGACCTTCCACGCGAATTCACCGAGCACACCGGCACCGACCAGCCGACCCGAGCCTTTCAGCGTATGGAAAGAGCGTCGCAAGGTAACCAGCGAGGAAAGTTGGGTCGGCTCGGCCAGCCAGACTTTTTCGCCGTTGCGCAGGCTGTCGATTTCCTCCTGCATTTCTTCCAAGAAGATTTCGCGAATATCGTCGTCGATACCTTCCGCGTCGAAATTGAACACGGTTTTGCCAGCCAACGCGTCGCGCACCGGCAGCTCTTCGAACGCCTCTTCCTCGATCTCGATCCAGTCGTCGTACGGGTCGGCCGCGCCGGTATTTTCCGATGGCGGCGGCGCCGTCGTTTCCGTCTCGGTCAGACGCAGGCCGTCCAGATTGTGGGCCGCCGTGGCGGGCTGCTCGCTCTCGCCGACAAACAGATGGCCGAGATCGTCGCCGGGCAGCATGCTGACCGATTCGGTGAGATCGGGATGCGCCTCGTGCGCAAGTGTTTCGTCGTGCGCGGCTTCGTCGATGGATAGGCCAGCGGCGTGTTCGACGGCAGTCGGCTCGATGCCATCCGCCGGTTCGATCATCGTGGGCGGCGGCAACGCGCGCGCGGCGGGCAGCGGCCAGTAACCGAGCATGCCAAGGCTGTGCTCGGCCACGTCCAAGATATGATCCAGGCCACCGCGATGTTCGCGCGCGGCTTCCAGGTAATACTCCAGCGCCGCCAGCGCATCGGCCAGATGATCCATCTGCTCGCCGGAGGGCACCCGCCGGTCCATCAGCAGCTCTTCCGCCACGAAACGGCCCACGCCCTCGGCCAGATCGGCCGGACGCGGGGCGGAAAGCATGCGCAGTGCGCCGGCCACTTCGCCCATCAGAGCCGGCGCGACGGCCAGATGGCTATGCTCCCAACCGGATTCGACGAAGGCGATAATCGAGCCCTTGACGCTGCCGGTATTGGCGATCGCCTCCTGCATCAGCGCAGTGACCACGCCAAGCGCCTCGCTTCGCGGCAGGCCCTGCACCGCTTCGGTGGATTCCGTTTCGTCTTCGGAACCCAGACTTTCGATGTGGTCGTCCAAGGACGACTCGACGTAGAGCAACGCGCCGGCCACATCCAGCAGGGTTTCTTCGTCGGACTGGCGCAGTCGATTGGCGATTTCGTCGAGCACGCGGCGCTGTTCGATCACCACACGGCGCGGTACGTTCAACGCCAGCATGCCGAGCGTGTCGGCGACGCGCTCGAGCACTTCACTCTGCGAAGCGAGCTGCGACGGGTCGGCGTCTTCCTGGCGCAGGAAAAGATCGAGCGCTTCCTTGACGCGCAGCAGGTCGTCCTTCAGCGCGCGCGATACCGAATCGAGCAGGGCGCGGTTGTGTCCGGCCATCGAGCCGCGGGCATGCTCCAGTTCGGCGGCGTCGGGCAGCAAGCTATCCAGCGCATAGGTGACGCGCAGCTGTTCCATCAACGGGCTGCGTTCTTTCGACTGCGCCACGATGTACAGCATCTTGCAGCACACGTCGTCGGCATCGCCGCCGCGCAGGCTGATTTCGCCCTGCTCGATCAGCTGACGGATGCTGCGATCGACCTTGCCGATCAGCTGACGTATTTCGCCGGCAAAGCTTTTCAGCATGCCCTGCTCGAGACCTTCGAGCACGCCGGCGGAAATCCACCACAGCCGACGCCCGTGCACGTGATAGCAACGCGAGGCGATCGCCAGCAGTGTCGTGCGCATGCCGAGCAGCTGCTGCGCAGCGTCCTGCCCGCGGAACCAGCTCAAAAGCTGCTGCTGGAAACGCAGACGCAGATCCGCCAGCTCGCCGCGATGCGCTTCGGCATACGACTCGCTCATGGCGGCAGGCGCCTGCTCCGGCAGAAACGCATCCAGATTCGGATGAAACATCGCCGACTCGGTCAGCGCCGGCAGCTCGCGACTGGCGCGCAGATCGTTCAACAGCGGCAACAGCACCACCGGCACGTCGCGGTGGCCGCTGGAAAGGCGCTCCAGATAATCGGGCAACTGCATCAGGCCGCGCATCAGCGAAGCGTAGGCTTCTTCGCGGTGGGTGACCTGATCCTGCAGCAGCGCAACCGCCAGCGTTTCCATTTCCGCGGTGACCTGTGCGGCGCCGTACAGCTCGACCATCTGCAGGGTACCGCGCACCTGGTGCAAATACTCGGCGCACGAACGCATGGCATCGCGCTGCATCGGATGCTCGACGTAAGTCGCCAGCGCTTCGCGGGCGGTCGACAAGGTTTCGTCGAGCTCCGGCTTGACCCAGTGCAGCGTGGTGAAATCGATGTGGTCTTGAAGTCTCATGCGCCTCTCTCAACGATTGCCCAACAACGTTACGCAACCGACGAGCATGCCCCCCGTCCTGTGCTTGTATTCATCGCGCGGCGATCGGCGCGACGGATAGTTCGGTCAACTAGCTCACTCAACTCGTGCGATCAACCAGGCAACTTGAAATGCGCCACTGAGCGGCGCAGATCGCTGGCCAGCTGCGCCAACGTACCGATCGAGTCGGCCGTCTGGCTCGCGCCCTGCGAGGTCTGCGACGTAATTTCCTGAATCGCGTTCATCGATATCGAAATATCGGTTGCCGCGGCGGACTGCGCGCGTGCTGCCGAAGAGATACTCTGAATCAGCGCCGACAAGTCATGCGAAACGCGCTCGATATCGCCCAGCGCGCTGCCGGCGTCTTCCGCCAGGCGTGCACCGGCGACCACCTCGGCGGTGGTCTGCTCCATCGAGTTCACTGCCTCGTTGGTATCGGACTGAATCGTCTGCACCAGTGTTTCGATGCGCTTGGTCGCGCTGGTCGAGCGTTCGGCCAGTCGCTGCACTTCGTCCGCCACCACCGCGAAACCGCGACCGGCTTCACCGGCCGAGGCCGCCTGAATGGCCGCGTTCAACGCCAGGATGTTGGTCTGTTCGGCGATGTCGTTGATCAGTTCCACGATCGAGCCGATCTCCTGCGAAGACTCGCCCAGCCGCTTGATGCGCTTGGAGGTTTCCTGGATCTGGTCGCGAATCGAGTCCATGCCCGAAATCGTTTCGCGCACCACTTCCGCGCCGCGCGAGGCGATTTCCACCGAGCGCTCGGCCACGTCGGCCGACTCGGCCGAATCCTTCGACACGATATCCATCGAGCTCACGATCTGGTTGATCGCGGAGGTCGCCGAGCTGATCTGCTGCGCCTGCTGCTCGGCCGCGTCGGCCAGATGGCGCGCGGTGGTCTGCGTTTCCTGCGCCGAGGACGACACCTGCTCGGAGGTTTCGTTGATCGTCGTTACCAGCGAGCGAAGCTCGTCGATGGCGTAGTTCACCGAGTCCGCGATAGCGCCGGTGATGTCTTCGGATACCGTGGTTTTTACCGTGAGATCGCCTTCGGCGAGCGAACCCATTTCGTCCAGCAGGCGCATGATCGCCTCCTGATTGCGCTGGTTGAGCTCGGCGCTGCTGGCGAAGCGGCGGCGCTGATCGGCGACCAGGGTGAACACCAGCGCGACGGCGAAAACCACGGCGGCGATGGCACCGAACAGGCCCCACCACACGTTCGGG
This sequence comes from Rhodanobacter sp. K2T2, assembly GCF_013408815.1. Taxonomy (NCBI): domain Bacteria; kingdom Pseudomonadati; phylum Pseudomonadota; class Gammaproteobacteria; order Lysobacterales; family Rhodanobacteraceae; genus Rhodanobacter; species Rhodanobacter sp. K2T2. The sequence continues at coordinate 404,541 of NZ_JACCCA010000002.1, forward strand.
AACAGCCGGCGCAGCGGCAGCTTGCCGACCTGCTCGGACAAATCGTTGGCTCGCAGCAACACGGTCTGTGAATCCAACGAGGCCTGGTTGCCGGCGTGTTTCACGTCGGCCAAATTGCCCGCGGCGTCGGCCAGCTTGGCCAGCGGATCGGACAGCTTGTTCCAACGGTCGGTCATGTCGGCAAGAATCTTTTTCGCATTCGGGTCGCCGATCGGCTTGACCCCGCTTTCCGGATTGCCCTCGAGCAGCCCCTTCAGCACATTGCCGTACAGCTGCGCATCGCGGGCCAGGCCGTCGGCCGCCGACTGCGCGTTGTCGCCGCCCTGCAGCACTTCCTGCACGCGTCGAATGATGCGGTCACCGGAGAGCATCTGGCGGGATGTACCCAGCATCTGGTCGGAACTGCCGTTGTGCTGCTGCAGAATGTTGACCACCTGCTCCATGCTCGAGTTGAGCAGAGGCATCTGCTGCGCCAGCGTGTTGGCGCGCACGCCCGAATCGGTCACCAGCGCCTTGTTGGAGAGGATCTTGCCGATATCGCCGTCGAGCTGCTTCCACGAATCGCTCAGCGTAATCACGGCGCGGCCGGTCGGGGTCGTGTTTTTGTCATCGTAAGGCGGCATGCCGGTATGCGTATCGCCCTTGATCAGCCGCTGCACGGCGGAATCGATCGAGTTGCGGTTGGCGGCCAGCTCGTTGAACGACTCGGCGTTGCCATTGGCCGCTTCCAGCGCGGACTTCGCAGTCTGCTGGGAAAGCACCTGAATCTGCGTGGTCAGCGCGATGGCCTGGCGGTCTTCGCTGTTCTTCTGGTTCAGCAGACCGAAATCGAGCGCCGCGAAACCGATCGAAACCACAAGCAGGACAATATAAACGGCATAACCCCGTTCCCTGCCAACGCCCCCGGTAGTGCTCATGTTCACCTCGTCCGTCTGACCTGATCCGATCGGTGCCGCGCTATGGGCGAATACCGAAACGAAACTTGCTAACCCATTCCGGCCACGACGGGCACCGGCTCTTCTTGTTCAAAATGCGTCGACGACGATCACGCCGCGGCCTGACGGAAATCCGGTGCGCGTACCAATCGATTCATGCTGAAGATCCCCAACTGCTGTTCGCCGACGCGATTTTCGACGAAGCGCGTCAGGCGAGGGTCTTCTTCGCGTATCGCATCACGCCGCTGCTCTTCGTCTACCGTACGCTGGCCGAACACTTCGTCGACCAGCAGCGCCACGTTGCCGTTGCCCTGGCGCACGATCAGCAGACGGGTGCGATCGGTAAGCGGCGTGCGCTCGCCGAACAAAAACCGCGCAAAGTCGATCACCGGCACCAGATTGCCGCGCACGTTGGCCACGCCAAGCAGCCACGGCTGCGTACCGGGCACCGGCGTGAGCGCCGGCACCGCCAGCAGCTCGTTGATCTCGTCGATGCCACTGACCAGCAGGCGTGCGCCGACGCGGAAGCCGATGCCGCGCCACAGACCCGGCGCTTCGAGCTTGTCGCGCGTGTCGGACGCGTGCGCCAGCGAAAGCCGCTCATAGCGCGCCAGAATTTCGAACGGTGTCAGGTTGACGGCCGGCATGCGATGAGCGGGTTGGTTCATGCCGCACCCGGCAGGAGGTCGTTGATGCAGGTCAGCAGCTCTTTTTCATTCACCGGCTTGGTGATGAACGCACGCGCACCCTGGCGCAGGCCCCACACGCGGTCGGTTTCCATCGACTTGGTGGTAATCATGACGATGGGTACAGCCGCCGTAATCGGATCGCGGCTCAGTGTACGCGTAGCCTGAAACCCGTTCATGCCAGGCATGATCACGTCCATGATCACCAGGCTCGGCAGGTCGGCCCGCGCCCGCTCGATGCCTTCTTCGGCGCTGTTGACGGCAACGACCTGATGACCGGCACGCTCCAGCAGCGTGGTGAACACGCGTACGTCGGTCGGTGAGTCGTCGATGATGAGAATATTGGCCACAGGTTCCCCTCAGAATCTGCAGTTAGCGACTTGCAGGCACGGTGCTGACATGACGATGGATGGCACCAAGCAATTCGTCACGTGTGAACGGCTTGGTCAGATATTGCTCGGCGCCTACGATGCGCCCGCGCGCCTTGTCGAACAGGCCGTCTTTCGAACTGAGCATGATTACCGGCGTACCGCGGAACTGCGGGTTGTTCTTGATCAGCGCGCAGGTCTGATAACCATCGAGCCGCGGCATCATGATGTCGACGAAAATGATCGCGGGCTTTTGGTCGGAGATCTTGGCCAGCGCCTCGAATCCGTCAACGGCCGTCACCACGTCGCAACCTTCCTTAGCCAGCAGGGTTTCCGCCGTGCGACGGATGGTTTTTGAGTCGTCGATCACCATGACCTTGAGACCGGTCAAGTCATTAGCACTAACGTTCAAATTCACTACTCCCCCCGGAACTCGCGCGAGCTCAGGTCAATCACGAGCTCAAGCAACTAGTGTGCCGTCATTCGCGCGTATCGGAAATCACGAACCCAATGTATCGAGGTCCGCTCTGCGGCGGCGCTTGATAAACCATGTTGTGTACTGCCTGCCCCTCGAAACTGTCAAGCAATAATCGCGCAGACTCAACGTTCAGCGCGCACAACGTGACCTATATTGGCACCATCGGGCCGATGGCGACAGCTCCAGCCGGATCGAGCTTGTCGCCATCGATCGTCTCGGCGACCATCGCACCTGTTGATGTCAATCTGACGAATCAGCTCGGCCCGATCGGCCGATACGTCGTCGGACCGTTTTTCGAACCCTGTATTTGAGCACTTACGGAGAATCGCCATGACCCTTTCGGTCGCCGTGCTGATGGACCCCATCGGCGCGATCAAGGTTGCCAAGGACACCAGTCTGGCCATGCTGCTGGAAGCCCAGCGGCGCGGGCACACGCTGCACTATTTCGAGCAGGGCGATCTGGCGCTGCGCGATGGCGAGCCGTGGGCGCGCAGCGCCACGCTCACCGTACGCGACGATCCGAAGGACTGGTACACGCTGGGCGAAGCGCAATGGCGTAACCTGCGCGGGATCGATGTGATCCTGATGCGCAAGGATCCGCCGGTCGATGCCCAGTTCATCTACGACAGCATGGTGCTGGAGCTGGCTCAGCGCAGCGGCGTCATGGTGGTCAACGACCCGCAGTCGCTGCGCGACTGCAACGAAAAACTGTTCGCACTGCAGTTTCCGCAGTGCATCGTGCCCACGCTCGTGTCACGCGACGCGGCCGAACTGCGCCGCTTTACCGCCGAGCACGGCGAAGTGGTGCTGAAGCCGCTGGACGGCATGGGTGGGCGCGGCATTTTCCGGGTCAGGGCCGGCGACAGCAATCTCAACTCGATGCTCGAAACCCTGCTCGCCGGCGGCGCCCACGGCGAGGGGCGGCAGCTGACCATCGCGCAGAAGTACATTCCCGAGATCACGGCCGGCGACAAGCGCATCCTGGTGATCGACGGCGCACCGGTGCCGTATGCCCTGGCACGTATTCCCCAGGGCAACGAATTTCGCGGCAATCTTGCGGCGGGTGGCCGCGGCGAAGGCGTGCCGCTGTCCGACCGCGATCGCTGGATCGTCGAACAGGTGGCACCGGAACTGCGTCGGCGTGGGCTGCTGTTCGTCGGACTGGACGTGATCGGCGATTACCTGACCGAGATCAACGTCACATCGCCGACCTGTGTGCGCGAACTGGATGCTCAGTTCGGGCTTAATATTGCCGGCCAGCTGTTCGACGTCATCGAGCAGCGCGTTTCGGGACATCGCACCGCGTGAGTCAGCCTGCCACTGCCGCTCTCCAGCCGACCAGCTCTACCCGAGTGGTCGGCGAGGCGCCCAACCCGATCAGCGCCACGCTGCTGTTTTCGCTGCTGCTGCACGGCGTGCTGTTGCTCGGTATCACCTTTCATTTCGCCAAGTTGAAACCAAGCCTGCCGACGCTGGACGTGACCCTGGTCAACGTGGCCAACCAGGAGGCCCCGGACAAGGCCGACTTTTTGGCCCAGGCCAACAACAGCGGCGGCGGTCAGAGCGACAAGGCGGCGCGGCCGTCAGACCTTTTTTCCGGCCCGCTGCCGCAGCCGAACGAGGGCACCGCGGCCGCGGCGGTTGCGGCGGCCGTCGCGCAGCCTCGGGACGCCACGCCCACCCGCATGGTGACGACCAGCGGCAAGACCGACTTCAGCGTCGACAGCGACACCGCCCGGCAGCAGGTCGATCCGCAGGACGCGGCGACCGCCGCCGAATCGCAGACCGAGCAGGACATCGCCAAGCTCTCCGCCGAAATCAATCGCAAAAAAGTGGCCTACGCCAAGCGACCCAAGATCAAGTTTCTTACCGCCAACACGAAAGAATATGCGTACGCCGCGTACATGCGCGGCTGGGCCGACCGGGTCGAGCGGGTCGGCAACCTCAACTATCCGGAAGAGGCGCGCCGGCGCGGTCTGCATGGCGACGTGCTGCTTACCGTGGTGCTGCGCCTCGACGGCAGCATCAAGAGTATCGAAGTGATCCACAGCTCCGGCGAAAAGCTGCTCGACCTGGCCGCCGAACGCATTGTGCGGCTAGCGGCGCCGTTTCCGCCGGCGCCGCAAAGCGGGGAGAAGATCGACGAACTCAATATCACCCGCACCTGGCAGTTCCAGCCAAGCAACGTGTTGCAGACACGCTGAGACAACGAACAGTCTCTGAAGCACGATGTGCGTGAGGTGCTTACAATGAGGCCATGAGCACCGTCGTCCCCCACATCCTCACCGGCCATTTCCTGATTGCCATGCCGGGGCTGGTCGACCCGCCGTTTTCGCGCGGCGTTGCCCTGCTCTGCCAGCACGACGAAGGCGGCGCGGTCGGTCTGCTGGTAAATCAGCTGTCGGAGTATCGCTTCGGCGACGTGCTGGCGCAGATGAAGCTGGAGTGCCCGGACGGCGATCTGGCCGACGCACCCGTGCTGATCGGTGGACCCGTGCAGCAGGAGCGCGGATTCGTGCTCCACCGTGAGCACGGCGCCTGGGAATCGAGCTATCGGATCAACGCAGCATGGTCGGTGACTACCTCGCGCGACATCCTGGTCGCCATGGCCGCTGGCGAAGGGCCGAGTCAGGCCGTGATGGCACTGGGCTACGCCGGCTGGGATGCCGGCCAGCTGGAGCAGGAGCTGATGGCCAACGCCTGGCTCACCGCCGAGGCCAGCGCCAGCATCGTGTTCGACACGCCGCTGGAGAATCGCTGGAGTGCCGCCGCCGGCCTGGTCGGCGTCGACCCGCGGCAGCTCTCCAGCTACGCAGGCCACGCATGAGCTGTGTGCTCGGCTTCGATGTCGGCAGCAAGCTCACCGGCGTGGCCGTCGGCAACCCATTCACCGCCAGCGCGCGCGCGCTCACCACGATCACCGTGCGCGACGGCGAACCCGACTGGCAGCGCATCGACGCGCTGCGGAAGGAGTGGCTGCCGGACACCTTCATCGTCGGCCTGCCGCTGACGCTGGACGGTGGCGAGCAGCCGGCCAGCCGCGCGGCCCGACGCTTTGCCGACCAGTTGCAGAAACGCTATGGGCTGCCGGTGGCCTTCGTCGACGAGCGACACAGCTCGCAGGACGCCGCCCATCGTTTCGCCGAGGCACGCGCGTCCGGCCTCAAGCGCCGACGCGACGCCGCCCACATCGATGCCGAAGCGGCTGCAGTCATTGTCGAGCGCTGGCTGATCGAGTCGCCCGCCCAGCCTGCGATCGACCACTGACACTCCATCTCACTCTCAGAACCGACGCCATGAGCCCACGCCTGCGCCACCTCACTACGCTGGAAACTATGCCGCGCGATACGATTGAGCGTCTGCTCGATCGTGCCGAAGCGCTGCGCGACGCCTGCGCACACGGCACGCGCAAGCTCAACGTGCTGACCGGGCGCACGGTGCTGAATCTGTTCTTCGAACCATCCACGCGCACGCGCACCTCGTTCGAGCTGGCCGCGCGCCGCCTCGGCGCGGACGTAGTCAACTTCGATATCGGGTTTTCGTCCACCAGCAAGGGCGAGGAACTGTTCGATACCCTGCACACGCTCGAAGCCATGCACCTGGATGCCATCGTGGTGCGGCACAAGCAGTCGGGCACGCCGGATGAACTGGTACGCCACGCGATGAGCGGCGTATCGGTGATCAACGCCGGCGACGGCAATCGGGCGCATCCGACCCAAGGTCTGCTCGATGTGTTGACGATTCGCCAACACCGGCCGGATTTCGAAAATCTGATCGTAGCGATCTGCGGCGACATCAAGCACTCGCGCGTGGCGCGCTCGGATATCCACGCACTCAGCGCGCTGGGCACCAAGGAGATCCGCGTCTGCGGCCCCTCCACACTGATGCCTTCGGCCGAGGAATTCCCCAAGGTCCACTACGTCGAAAACTTCGACGAGGCGATTCAGGGCGCCGATGCGGTGATCACCCTGCGCCTGCAGAAGGAGCGCATGGCAGCCATCGACCTGCCCGACGAGGCGGCCTACTTCAACCTCTATGGCCTGGACCAACGCCGCCTCGCCCTAGCGGCGAAGGGTTGCCTGGTCATGCATCCGGGCCCGATCAATCGCGGTATCGAGATCGCTTCGGACGTCGCCGACGGCGCCCAGTCGCGCATCCTAGAGCAGGTCGGCAACGGCGTATTCGTGCGTATGGCCGTGCTCAGCGAGCTGCTGGCGCGCTAGCGGGTTGCTCCATGGACCCAAAGCTCCCCGGCGACCGATCGCAAACTTATCGTTAAATTGCCGCACCGCGGCAACCCGCGACACGGCATAATGTGCCCGCGACACTCAATAAACCATGGGGATGATCATGCGATCGACGACGCGCTTCATCGCGCTGAGCTTGGCTGGCTTTGCGCTGGCAGCTTGCGGACACAAGGACAAGGACGCGCCGCTGGCCTTTGCGCCAGCCGACACACCCTACGTGGTGGCCAATCTGGACGTACTGGACGACGACACGCGCAAGGCGCTGCTGACGCAGGCCGATATGCAGCTGCCTTCGCAGCTGGCGCAGCTCAACGCCGCCGCCGATCAGATGGCCAAGAAAGATCCCGATGGCGCCCGGCTGATGCATGCGCTGGCGGCCGAATTCAACGGCAAGACGATCGAGACCTTCGCGCAGAATGCCGGACTTGATCTCAAAGGCTATTCCGCACTTTACGGTATCGGCCTGTCGCCGGTGCTGCGCATCGGCCTAAGCGATCCGAAAGCGTTCGACGGCTTTGTCGGCCGGCTGGAAACCGCCTACGGCAAGAAACTCGACGTCGTCAGCATCGGTACGCAAAGCTACCGCAAGTACACGTTCGCCGCCTCCGGCACCGAGGCCATTTTGGCCATGGTCGGCAAGCAGGCCGTACTGGCACTGCTGCCGGCCGACGCCGCGCCGGCGCTGCTGCGTCAGACGCTCGGCCTGGACCGACCTGAAAAGAGCCTGCAGGACGACGGCCGCCTGGTCACGCTGGCCAAGGCCAAGGGCTACCAGAACTGGGTGGTCGGCGATCTCGATCTGACCCGCGCGCTGCCACTGGCCATCAGCGGCAGCGACCCGCTGTTCGCTTCGATCATCAAGGCGCACGCCGCGGCCGAATCGGCCAAGACCGGCGAGCCGGTCGCCAACCAACTGCAGACCTCGCCCAGCTGCGCGCCCGAAGCGACCCGCATTGCCGCGCGTGTCCCGACGATCAGCTTCGGTTACACCCAGCTCGATACCGGTCACCAGAGCGTGCGCTTCGACATCGCGCTGGCCGACGACATCAGCAAGGCGTTCTCCGATCTGAAGGTGGATCTGCCCGGCCTCGGCAGCGCCGGCACCGCGCCGTTCGACGTCAGCATCGCGCTGCCGGTGGCACAGCTGCGCACGTTCTGGTCGGCACAGGCAGACGCCGTCGCCGCCAAGCCATTCACCTGCCCGGCGCTCACCGATCTGAATGACGGCTTCGCCAAAATCGGCCCGGCTATGCAGAAAGCGGCGATTCCGCCATTCGGCGACATGCTGGGACTGCGCATCGTGCTAGACACGCTGGCCCCCGCAAAAGACGGCGGCATGCCGGTCTTCACCGGCCGCATCGTGCTGGGTACCAACAACCCGACCGGCCTGCTGGCGATGAGCCAGATGATGGTGCCGGCGCTGGCCCAGCTGAAGCTCACGCCCAATGGCCCACCCGCCGCGCTGCCAAAGGACATGGCCGGCATGCTCGGTCAGCCGGCCTGGATCGCGCTGGGGGATAAGGCCGTTGCCATTGGCATAGGCGCCGGAGAAGACGCACAGCTGGCCGACACGTTGAAAGCCCCAACCGGCGATGCCGGCCGCACCGGCCGCATGCACCTGACCGGTGCCATGTACATGACCTGGCTGCAGCTGATGGAGGCCAAGGCCGACAGCCTCTCCGCCACGGCGGCCGCACTGGCCAAGAACAACGATGAACCGTCTCTCGACGGTGCCGACAATGGCTCTGACGACCCCGCCCAGATCGCTGCCGACGCGGCACGCTCGAAGGCGCAGTTCGCTGCGATGAAAGCTCAGGCCGCGCGTGTCGACAACATCGACGCGCAAACGCATGTGGAAGCCGACGGCATGGTGATCACCAGCCAGACCACATTGAAATAAGCCTGCCCTAGGCCATGACGCGAAAACCGGAGTGCTCATGCACTCCGGTTTTTTTTGCCGTTTTTCCAGGCTGGATTGCCAACCATAAGCAATCGGAGCCGATGCATCGGTCGAGCCATGCGCGCTGCATCACAGGTCCCGCCACTTGCTGAACAGAAGTGGCGCACCGCCACATCATTTTCACGCATCGACTGTTGCCATACGCGTCACGGAAGCCGGTGACAACGGCATCCCACTGTCGTTCCGACAGACTTCCACCACCAAGGAGATAGCCATGCGTAAACATTCACTGATTCGTAGCAGCCTCATTGCCGCCGGCCTGATGGTCGCCTTCGCAGCTGTTCCGGTTAGCCAGGTCATGGCCCAGGATTCGGCGACCTCCAACCAGACGGTGCCGGAAAAGGCCGCTGACGGCCTGATCACCACCAAGATCAAATCCGTCCTGGCTACCACCAAGGGCATCAAGTCCACCGATATCTCGGTGACCACCGTCGATGGCGCCGTCACCCTGACCGGTACCGCTACCAGCAGCAAGGAAAAGGCGCACGTGGTTCGTGTGACCAAGAAAGTGAAGGGCGTAAAGAGCGTCGACGCTTCGGGCGTGACGGTTGCCGCGGCCCCGGCCTCGAGCTCCAGCAGCGGTATGTAATGGCACGCCTATCGCGCTCGCACTGAGGGCGATAAGCCAAAGAAAAAGGAGCCGAAAGGCTCCTTTTTTTACTTGCCTGTACCGAATCAGCGGTTGAGCAGACTGCCGCCGCCGCCAAAGTTCTGCGAGCTGCGCGTCTCTTCCAGCTCCACGCCGTCCAGTCCCTGCGAGAGGGTATGCGCGTCGCCACCCTGCGCCAGCTTGATGCGCAAGCGCACTTCGTTGGAGCTGTCGGCGTAACGCAGCGCGTCCTCGTAGGAGATCTCGCCGGCGTGATACAACTCGACCAGGGACTGGTCGAACGTTTTCATGCCGAGCAAGGTCGACTCCTTCATCACGTCCTTGAGCTTGTGCAGATCGCCTTGGCGGATGTAATCCTGCACCAGCGGCGTACCCAGCAAGACTTCCACCGCGACGCGACGCGCCTTGCCATCCGGCGTGGGGATCAGCATCTGCGCCACGATACCCTTGAGGTTCAAGGACAGATCCATCAGCAGCTGTTCGCGACGATCCTCGGCGAAAAAGTGCAGGATGCGGTCCATCGCCTGGTTGGCGTTGTTCGCATGCAGCGTGCACAGGCAGAGATGGCCCGTTTCGGAAAAGTTGATCGCGTGTTCCATCGTCTCGCGCGTGCGCACCTCGCCGATCATGATGACGTCGGGGGCTTGGCGCAGCGTGTTCTTGAGGGCGTTTTCCCAGCTGTCGGTATCGATGCCGAGTTCGCGCTGCGTGATGATGCAGCCCTCGTGCTTGTGCACGTACTCGATCGGGTCTTCGATGGTGATGATGTGCCCGGTCGAGTTCTGGTTGCGGTAGCCGATCATCGACGCCAGCGAGCTCGATTTACCGCTGCCGGTGGCGCCGACGAAGATGATGATGCCGCGCTTGGTCATCGCCAACTGCTTGATCACCGGCGGCAGGTTCAGCTCTTCGGGCGTGGGAATCTTCGACTCGATCCGACGCAGCACCATGCCCACGCAATTGCGCTGATAGAAGCACGACACGCGGAAGCGCCCCACGCCCTGCGCGGAAATCGCGAACTGACATTCGTGGGTTTTCTCGAACTCCTCACGCTGCCCGGGCGTCATCACGTTGAGCACCATGTCGCGCGATTGCTGCACGCTGAGCGGGCTCTGGGTGATCGGCACGATGCGGCCCTGCACCTTCATCGAGGGCGCCACGCCTGCCGTGATGAACAGATCGGACGCCTTCTTGTGCACCATCAACTTCAGGAACGAGGTGAAATCAAAATCGCTCATGGCGACGCTCCGCGAAAACAGTAAGTGCAACTAGGAAACGGGGAACAAAATAGGCAATCAGAGCGCCAGAACTGTCAGTACCCTGACTCTACCTTCGTTTTGCTTACTTGAACGTGTCCTTGTTCTTCGCGTAGGTCGAGGCTTCCTGGCGCGACACCAGGCCACGCTTGACCAAATCCTGCAGGCACTGATCCAGCGTCTGCATGCCGAACTGCTGGCCGGTCTGGATCGACGAATACATCTGCGCCACCTTGTCCTCCCGGATCAGGTTACGGATCGCCGGAATGCCAACCATGATCTCGTGCGCCGCAATGCGGCCACCGCCCACCTTCTTCAGCAGCGACTGCGACACCACCGCGCGCAGCGACTCGGACAGCATCGAGCGCACCATCGGCTTTTCGCCGGCGGGGAACACGTCGATGATGCGGTCGATCGTCTTCGCGGCGGAACTCGTGTGCACGGTGCCGAACACCAGATGGCCGGTTTCCGCGGCGGTCAGCGCCAGACGAATGGTTTCCAGATCGCGCAGCTCGCCGACCAGAATGTAATCGGGATCTTCGCGCAGCGCCGAACGCAGCGCTTCGTTGAAGCCCAGCGTATCGCGATGCACTTCGCGCTGATTGACCAGGCACTTCTGCGAGGTATGCACGAATTCGATCGGGTCTTCGACCGTCAGCATGTGGCCGTATTCGTTCTTGTTGATGTGATCGACCATCGCCGCCAGCGTGGTCGACTTGCCCGAACCGGTCGGGCCGGTCACCAGGATAAGACCCTGCGGCTGCTCGATCAGCTGCTTGAACACCGGCGGGCAGCCCAGGTCTTCCAGCGTCAGCACTTCCGACGGAATGGTTCGAAACACCGCACCGGCACCGCGGTTCTGGTTGAACGCGTTGACGCGGAAGCGCGCCAGGCCCGGAATCTCGAAGGAGAAGTCGGTTTCGTAGAATTCTTCGTAATCGCGGCGCTGCTTGTCGGACATGATGTCGTACACCAGCGAGTGCACCTGTTTGTGCTCCAGCGCGGGAATGTTGATGCGACGCACATCGCCGTCGACGCGGATCATCGGCGGCAGTCCGGCGGAAAGGTGCAAATCCGAGGCCTTGTTCTTTACCGAGAAGGCAAGCAGTTCGGCAATGTCCATCTATCTGTTCCCCTGAACCAATCGTCTGGATGACTTGAATTTATGGCGGTATCGGCGCCGCATCGCGCATGCATGACGAGGATGTTCGCACGGATAGGCCACCGCCGCGCATGCGGCACGCGCCGCTTGTCTGTGAACGAAGAACCCCCGACCCCCTTGCAGCTCGTTCGATACTACTCGCGCAACAGGCTGTACGGCCAGTCTTTTTCCGCACCGGAAAGGTGAAGTAAACAGACGCTCTTTGCAGGATTTTCGCAAAACCGGAGCGATCGCTGCCGACTCGTCGAAGCCAACCGGCCAAAGCGGCTCCGTCGCGATTGCCGACGGCAACAAGGAGGCATCGCCAAAGGCTCGGCTCCGGTAAGGTAGCGGCCTGGACAAATGCTCTTTGAGGAAAACCTGCATGGCACGACTAGCCTTTATCGGCGGCGGCAACATGGCGCGCAGCCTGATCGGCGGCCTGCTGAAAACCGGCATGCCCGCCGCCGCCATCAGCGTGGCCGAACCGCTGGCCGAGGCGCGTCAGGCGCTGGGCCGCGAATTCGCCGTCGCCTGCTACGCCGAAAACCGCCTCGCCGTCGCCGAAGCCGAGGTTATCGTGCTGGCGGTGAAGCCGCAGATCATGCCGGCCATCCACACCGAGTTGCGCGACACCTTGCAGCGCAATCGCCCGCTGCTGATCTCCATCGCCGCCGGCGTGCGGCTGGATCAGCTGGAGCGCTGGTTTGGCGCGCACCTGCCGATCGTGCGCTGCATGCCCAACACACCCGCCCTGATCGGCGCCGGCGCCACCGGCCTGTGCGCCAACCACCGGGTCAGCCCGCCGCAGAAAGCACAGGCCCAGCACATTCTTGACGCTGTCGGCCTCACCCGCTGGATCGATGACGAAACGCTGATGGACACCGTCACCGCGCTGTCCGGCTCCGGTCCCGCGTATTTTTTTATGCTGGTCGAAGCGCTCGAGGCCGCCGCCGTCGCGCAGGGCCTGCCGCGCGACGTCGCCCGCGCGCTGGCCGCGCAGACCTGCCTCGGCGCCGGCCGCATGCTGGTCGAGGGCGGTGAAGACCCCGGCGTGCTGCGCCAGCGCGTCACCTCGCCCAACGGCACCACCCAGGCCGCGCTGGAAAGCTTCAGCGCCGACGAACTTCCACGTATCGTGGCCCGCGCCGTTGCCGCCGCCACCCACCGCGGCACTGAACTGGCCGCCAATCTGGACACCATCTCGTGAGCTATCTGCTGAACGCCGTTTCCCTGCTGATCGAACTGGCTTTCGATGCGGTCATCACTTTGCTCGTCGTGCGCTTGCTCGCCGAAGCCTGCCGTGCCGATTTCAACAACCCGCTCAGCCAGTTCGTCTACCGCTATACCAACCCGGTGCTGGCGCCGGTGCGTCGTGTCATTCCCAACTGGCGCCGCATCAACCTCGCCGCGCTGCTGCTTGCGTGGCTTGCCATGCTGCTGAAGCGGCTCGTGCTGTTTCTGATTATCGGCGTGATGCCGCACGCGCTCGGCCTGGTGCTGCTGGCCTTCGCCGAGCTGCTCGATTTTCTGCTGCTGTTCTATCTGGTGCTGATCTTCGCCTGGTCGTTGATGAGCATGCTGGCCGTGGATCGCCGCCAGCCGGTGCTTCGCCTGGCAGGTTCCATCGTCGACCCGCTGCTGCGGCCGCTGCGCGGCAAGCTGACGGCGGGGAATATCGATTTTTCGCCGACGGTGGTGATGGTGGGCCTGCTGCTGGCGCGCATGTTGATCGCGGCTCCGTTGCTGGATCTCGGAACACGGTTGGCTTTGGTCGCCTAGAGCCTGTTTAAGGTCTCCGTGTGGCCCGCGTCGGGTTGCCTTGCCGTGGCCGCCGAGCGGCAGCGCGAGCTAGTCGGAGACTTGCTCTTTGAAAACCAACCGTCCCTGTCGACAGGGACGCGCGCTCAGTAAACCCCGCACAGATTCATTAACCGTCAACCGGCCTTCAGCGCGAACCTTCAAGCGACGGATCGGCGGCTGCCGGACCGGGGATATGGCTGACTCTGCCGTCGTCGGCGAACGTAAGCACAATGCGATTGCTGCTGCGCAGTTCGATGGCACTGACATGGTTCACGCTGAGCATATCGGCCATCGCGGTCATGGAAGCTGGCGGCCGTCCGCGCCGGCGATCCAGCTTGTGAAAGCGCTTCCAGTTGTAGGCTGACCACGATGAAATGACCAACGCGCAGCCCAGGGCCAACCAGAGCAGGTAGAGCAACTGGCCCCACCCTGCGGTATGGTCACGCTGGAACAGCTCCACGTAGCTGGTATGCAAACCGAACCACCACGCCAGCGCGGTAATCAATGGCAGCCACAGGGACACCCACGCTATCCACGCAACCAGCGTGAGCAGTCCGAATATCGCCCGACTCGCTCGCCGCTGCCGATGAGGCCTATGGATCAAAATAGCTTCGGCTTTCATCGCACGCCCCGATCCGGACTGGTCCAGATGGCACGGGTACCCTTGCGCTTCAACAAGGCCTTGGGCAGAGCGACGATGCTGGTGAATGTGTTGATCAACCAGTACGCCAGCGGATACCAGATCATCCAGTAGTAATTGCGGCCAATGGCCGTCTCGTAGCGACGATCAATCATCAGGCTGACCAGGAATTGGGTGAGGCACACCAGTCCCAGTACAACACCGTTCCATTGCGGCAACATGGTGGCTATATACAAGCCAGGCGGCATCGGCAGAAACAGTCCGAGCACCCACAGCGTCAGCACACACAGCATCACATACGCCCAAAGCATGCTCAGCATGTATTCCAGGACGACCAGCCAATTGCGGCGCAGGCGCCAATGCAGCATGTCGCGGGTGTAACGCAGGATCACCTCGGCACCGCCCTGCGCCCAGCGCAGACGCTGCTTCCACAAGCCGCCAATCGTCTCGGGCATCAATATCCAGCAAAGCGCATTGGGCTCGTAGCGGATATCCCAGTGCTTCATCTGCAGGCGCCAGCTGATGTCGATGTCCTCGGTCACCATGTCGGTGCTCCAGTACCCGACATCATGCAAGGCGCTCTTGCGGAAGCCGGCAATCACGCCCGATATCGTGAACACGCTGCCGTACACCCGCTGCGCTCGCTTGATCAACCCGATGATCGAAGAAAATTCGCCGACCTGCAGCTTGCCCAGCAAGGTGGAGCGATTGCGTATGCGCGGGTTGCCCGTGACCGCCGCCACGCGCGGACTGCTGATCAAGTGTGTCATCAGCCAGTGAGTGGCGTAGTCGTCCAGCAGGGCATCGCCATCGATGCACACCAGATACTCGCCGCGCGCCGCCATGGTCGCCATGCGCAGTCCCATCGCCTTGCCCTGATTACTGGACAGGTGAATCACCCGTAGTTGCGGAATGTGCTGCTGCAGCTCATCCAGCAACTCGCCGGTGTTATCGGTGGAGCCGTCGTTGACGGCAATGATCTCGAATGCCGGGTAGCGTTGCGCGGTCAGTTGCAGGATCGTTTCGCGCACCTGCTCGCCTTCGTTATGACATGGCACGATCAGGCTGACGAGGGGATATTCGGCAAGCGCCGGCGGCTTCACCCGGGATGGGCTGGTGCGTTCCCAGCGCAGAAAATACAATACGCTGCCGATCATCCAGATTATCGACATCGTCAACGGATAAAAAAACGCAAAGTCGAGCAAAACGCGCAGAGTGCTGTCCATGCTCAAGACCTCAGCGTGACTTGTACGGAAAGTCGGACCCAGAAATGAACGGGCGAATGGCCTCAAGCGCCGGCTGTCCATTGACGAAGTCATCGGGGTAATAGCCGACATCTCGCGCGCCACGCTCCTGCAGCAGACGTATCTGTTCGCCCAGCACCTGCGCCGGAATCGGCTGGCCGTTTCGCCAGTCCTTGCTCGCCAGCTCGAACACCGTGTGATCGAGGCCGCTTTTTTCGCGAGCTACCGCATCGACCAACTGCTGGAACCACTGATCGGTTGGCGAACGCTTGTCCAATTGCGGCATGGCCATCAGGCCGACGTAGTCATAAGCCCTCAGAAAGGCCGGAAGACTCTGTGCGAACCACGCTTCCGCCTCCGGCCGAAGCACCGGCGTGGCGTACAGATTGCGTGCCGTCTTGATCTGCGATCGCCACTGTTTCACGCGCGCCGTCAGCGCGGTGGTGAAGTCGATCAGATCTTGCGTGCGCTGCGCGGGCGTGTGCGCCGCCCAGGGGCCCAGATGGTCGCCATCACGCATCAACGCATCATCGGAAAACAGCACGCCGGAAAAATTGGCATGCTGCGCCAGATCCTCGTAGACATCGCCGATCATCCGGCGCACACGGGGGTCCCACGGGGCCAGCCGGTACACGTCGTCGCCGGCTTTTGGCACGGCGGCCCCGAGGCTGGGCAGGCCGGGCGCCTCCTTGAAACGATAAGCCAGCACCGGCAGCCAGGCATACACCCTCACCCCACAGCGGGTCTGCAGTTGCCAGGCCACGCGCGAAAACAGGTCGGCCCGCATCGGCAGATGCCGGTTGGGAAAGTACACCGACTCCGCAACGCCGTTGCCATCCGGGTCGGCGTAGGCTTGCAGCCATATCTGGGTCGGCGCCATCCGCTTGATGCGATCCAGCAGAGCGGACAGGTTTCGTTCCTGCTGTGCCGGGTTCGGGTCGTAGACGTAGTCCAGATCGACCTGCACCACTCGCTGCGGTTGCACCTCGTGCCGGTCGTAGATGAGCGCCGCCAAGCCATCCACACCGATATTGTCGGGGATGAGCACGCGTGGGATGGTCTTGTCCGGCGACAGCGAAGGGCTGGCGTCATCCAGACTCAGCGAAAACGCCAGCCCCACCGAGGCGGCGACCTGCTTTGCCACCTGGTTATAGGTGCCGTACGGCCACACCACTGCCCGCGGTCGCTGGCCCGTCTGGCGCTGTATCTCATCGGCACTGTGCTTCAAATCGGCATACAGGCGAGCGCGATAAGCCGCGGCGTCTTCGTATTTTGCGGCGGCGGCATCGTAGGCCGACGTCACCGCCGCCGGCATCACGTTACCCTGCGGATTGGCGACAATGCCGCGATGCAGATCCCAGGTATGCGAAGCGATCTCAACCAAACCAGACGCCTGGATCTGACGAACCTGCGCCCAATCGAGAAAGCAATGGCGATCGCAGCGCTTGCCGTTGTAGTCGAACGATTTTCCTTCCGGCAAGTCCATCCACGAGCCTTCCAGCGCCATCAACGCCGGATAATGGTAGGCACGCAGCAGCGGCAATACGCGGGTGTAGGCGCTCTGCAGTCCGTCATCGAAGGTAAGCAGCACGGCTTTGGGCGGTAACGCGCGCGATCCTTCAACGGCTTCCACCACGTCATTGAAACTGACCATGTGAAAGCCGTTGGTCAGCAGCCAGTCGAAATGCGCAATCAGATGATCGGTGGTGATCGCGGTGCTGTCGTTCGGACCGGCTTCGCGCAGGTCGTCGACCACGTCGTGATAGTTCAGAACGGTAAGCGCCGGCAGCGGGGGCGTAACCCGTATCGGATGCACCATCGCATCCGGCACAGGTCGCGTGGCCGCTACGGCGGCCACCGAAAAGAACAGCAGCGGCAACAGCAGGACTCTGTTCAATCCATACATCTCATTCTCCCCAATGCATGGTCAGATCCAGCGTGACTCGTGAGTCGCGCTTGCCGTCATAAGGCTGGCTGCTCCAGCCCAGCTTCCAGCCAAAGGCCAGGCCGGCACGCGGCTCGATGCTTTGTCCATAGCCTGCGCTAGCCATCCAGCTCGAGCCAAAGCCTCGCTCGTCATAGGTGCCCGCCTGGATATCGATCCTCTGTCGCCACGTTTGCTCGTAGCGCTGGAACAGCAAATTCTGCAGGCGCAAGTCGACCGCCGCCCAGCGAACGTGTCCTGGGCTGTAGTAGGGAACGTCGACATTGCTGTTGTGACTGCTGCCAGCCTCCAGGCCACCGTCGATCGTCATCTGCGGCACGGTGAACAATCGCTGCATCACGTGCGATTGCCAGCCTTTGCTGCTGTTGTTGTCGCTGAAGTGCACGCTGTTGACACCGAAACCTGCCTCGGTGAGCTCGCTGGCGCGCCACTGCACGCTGGCATGTACCGCCTCGGCGGTAATACCGTAATAGCTCGCACGGATCGGCAGATCGGTGTCGCCATGCTTGTTCCAGTCACCGGCAAACACCCAGTGATCGCTCGGTGCCCAGGTGGCGCCAGCCTCCAGCGCCGTGTCCTTCGCCCGGCCGCCAGCTGCGCCCAGCACGTGGGCATAGAACTGCAGATCGCGCATGTAGCCCAACAGGCCCAGCCCGGCCCGGTCGCGCTCGATAGGACCTTCGGGAAGGTTCGCCGAGGTCTGGTTGATCAGACCCTCCACGCGCCAGTGGTCGTCCAGCAACGGACTGGCCAACGTCGCCTGCGTCTGATGATCGGAGTCACCCAGGTTGGGCGTACTGCCGCGTCCACGATCATGCTCGATATCGAACTGCCAGCCGCGCTCGCGATCCCACGACTCGCGCTCGCGCTGCACTTCGGGACTGCGCGGCAGCACGGTTTCAATCTTGGTCAGCGTCGGCTGCACCAGCGAATAGTCATGCAGCTGACGCCAGTCATCGAGCACGCCGAGCTTGGTGGACAAGTCGTTGGGATCGATGCCGAGGGCGATGATCTGACTGCGCTCGGCGGCGCGCGGCCAGCCCCGGGCTCGCTGCAGAGTGCCGAACTCGCGCCATAGCTGCGCGTTCATCGGCGCCTGCTGCAACAGCGGCTGCAAACGGCTCTGCGCATCGGGCAGCAGGCCGCTGTACTCACGTACCAGTACCGTATTCAGATCGGCCTGCAGCTTTGCCTGATTGCGCACCGGCAGTGCGATGCCATGACGAGGCTTGAAGGCACTCAGCGAGTCCGCCGTTTTGTCAGCCAAGGCAATCGCCTTGGTATTACGGCCTGACTCGAGATAGGCATACATCAGACCGGTACGTGGATCTGTCTCGCCTGAAGCATAAGGCCCCGGCAAATCGTGAATGCTCTGTTCGTAGAGTGTCGCCGCCTCAAATGGATGACGCTGCTGCAACAGCGCATCGGCCGCGGCAGCCTTGGCGTAACTTGGCAAAGGATGGTTGTCGGCCAGCAGCTGGCGATACGTATTGACCGCGGTGGCGCCATGGTCTAACTGATCGTCGACCATCAGGCGATCGGTGCGCGCCCGCACCGCCAACGCGGGCTGATTTTTGTCAGCCTCGGCGATGACTTTATTGATGTCCGCCACAGCCCGATCGACGGAAACATAGGGCTGCCGGGGATCAGCAGGCGTCGCCGTGGCCCAGCGAATTTCATGCGTCGCCAGGTCGGCCTGCAACGTCCTGCTGGTTGCCGCATCGGGTGGTGAAGACATCCCTTGCGCCAATTGCCACGCGCGTGCGGTGGCGCCCAGATCGGACAGAATTTGCCACTGCATGCGGCGCGCAGGTACGTCGTTCGGCCATTGCGCCAACAGTTGTTCGCACGCCGCCAGGGCAGGCAAACGCCGCCCCGCCGCCAGTTCTGTCTGAGCCCGCTGCCATAGTGTCTGGCGCGTTTCGAGGTTTGTGCGGTTGATCGGCAACGGCGCTGCCGTCGTCTCATGATCCGGCGTTGCCGCTGCGCTGGACGACCGCGCCGGGGGCGCCATCGTTTTGTAGGAACGCTTTCGATCGGCCGCATCGGCGGCGGCAAAATGCGCGCTTTGCGCCGCGCCCGACATCGCCGACGGCGCTGCTGCCACCTGTGCCTGCGGTAATTTCGACGGCGGCTGCTCTGACGGTTTCGTCGTGGCTACCTCGGCCACTGGCGGTGTTTTTCTCTTATCGGCGCGCTCTGCGGCGTGCGTCGCAGGCGTGGCTACGCTGGCGGAACGGATCTCCTGGTGGTCACGCCGCAAAGCCTGCGTTTTCGGCGCTGGCGACCGTGTGACGGGGGCCGACGACGCCGTGCTCGCCGTTGACGCGGCAGCATCCGTGCGAACGTTTGCGCGCACCGCAACGGGGGCTTCCTGGCCAGCGGCGGAGCGATTTTGTCCGGGCGACGCGGCATTGGGCGTGCTGTATTTGGCGACCAGCGACTGCAGGTCATCGAGCTTTCCGTCACCGACCGACTGCGCCGAGGCTCCGCAAACGAACAGGGCTCCGCTGGTGCCGACAAGCGCTGCCATCAGCAGCTTGTTGCTCGATCCCGACTGTCGCCCATCCGCTGTGCCGGTGGCGCTGCCGTGGCATCGAGATGCCAGTTCCGATGCGACGACCAAAACCCGGCGTGAGCGGCACCAGACGAGACGAAAAATGTGATTCATAGCCGATCCATAACAAAACAGCCACAGATGCGGCTATCGGCAGCAACACCCAGAACACAACACTCGTTCATCCAGCAACTCGCCTTGACTCGCAGCAATTCCATCGCACTACCTTCCGTCAGCGGCCTATGCCGGATTGATGCTGATCAAGCAGATCCAGCGCGCATAACTGACGTGATGCAGGCCAGCCAAACTTTCAATTCTATCTCTATCGCTGCAGGCCTCCAACCTCATGGCCCAAACATCGCTATGCATCCGTCGGCTCGGTATCGGGCAAAACGATTATTTAGCTTAATGCCCAGGTCGCGATGATCCGATGAATCGCATCCAGCCCATCGAACAGCGCCGCGGGCCCGGGCTGCAGGATGATCGGAGACTTGATCTCGTAAAGATCGCCATGGATCACTGCAGGAATGGTTTCCCAACCGGGACGCACTGCCACCTTCTCCGACCGGAAGCGTTTGCCGCACCACGAGCCGAGGATGATGTCGGGCGCGCGGCGTATCACTTCGTCGCCGTTGGCCAGAACGCGCTGCTTGGCCAACGGTTCGCTCGCGAGTTCGGGGAAACAGTCGTCGCCGCCGGCGATACCGATGATCTCGGCGACCCAGCGGATGCCGGTAATGATCGGCTCGTCCCATTCCTCGAAATAGACCTTGGGTCGGCGCGGCAAGGCAGCCGCCGACGCGCGAATGTCGGCGATATGCCGCTCGGCGCGTTGCGCATACGCCTCGGCTTTCGCCGCGGCACCGACCATTGCGCCGAGGCGGCGAATATAGGCGAGGATGCCGTCGACACTGCGATGGTTGCTGATCCACACCTCGACGCCGCATTTGATCAGCTCGCGCGCGATATCGGCCTGGATATCGGAAAAGCCGATCGCCAGATCCGGCTCCAGCTTCATGATCTCGCCGATCTTGGCGCTGGTGAAGGCGGAGACTTTCGGCTTTTCCTTGCGTGCACGCGCCGGACGCACGGTAAAGCCTGAGATGCCGACGATGCGATGCTCCTCGCCGAGCGCATACAGCACTTCGGTGGGCTCTTCGGTCAGACAGACGATGCGCTGCGGGTAGTGGTCGGCACTTTCGCGATCAGCCATATGCCAGGCATCCCGCGCTCATTGCCCCAGCACCGTCACGGTGACCTTGCGCTGGTGTGGACGAGTGCGATGCTCCCATAGATAAATGCCCTGCCAGGTGCCCAGCTGCAGGCGGCCATCGCTGACCGGCACAGTCAGCGTGACACCGCTCAGCGCGCAGCGGACGTGCGCCGGCATATCGTCAGGGCCTTCCGCGTCGTGCTCGAACAGAGCATCGCCATCGGGCACCGCGCGCGCAAACCAGCGCTCCAGATCGCGGCGCACGGCCGGGTCGGCGTTTTCGCTGATCAGCAACGAACAGCTGGTATGCGCGGTGAAGATATTGGCGATGCCGGTTTGCACCGTGCTCGCAACAACCAGGTTATCTACCTGCGCCGTGATGTCGGTGAAGCCTCGGCCGCGCGTCGGCACCACCAAGCCGTGCTGTGCAACCTGCTCGACAGGCACCGCCCGACTCATGGATAAAGCAGCCTGCTGGTCCAGGTCTGGCCGTGGCGATTCCAGCGCACGCGCTCGTGCAGGCGGAACTCGGCGCCGTACCAGAATTCGACCATGTCCGGCTCGACCAGGAATCCACCCCAATGCGGCGGACGCATCACATCGCGACCTTCGAATTCCTTTTCGTACTTGGCCACGCGCTGCTCGAACGTGTCGCGATCGGGCAGCGTCTGCGATTGCAGCGAGGCCCACGCACCGATCTGGCTGCCCCGGGGCCGACTGGCAAAATAGGCGTCCGACTCGGCCGGCTGCACTTTACGCGCCACGCCCTCGACACGAACCTGAACCCCGTGGCGAAGCTGCTTCCAGTGGAAGCACAGGGCGACCTGCGGATGCGCATCGAGCTGGCTGCCCTTGTCGCTCTGGTAATTGGTATAAAAGCGGAAGCCGCGTTCGTCGACCTCCTTCAAAAGAACGATGCGCGAGGCGACACGGCCCGAGGCGTCCACGGTGGACAGACTCAGGGCCGTGGGTTCACGGTCGTCGCTGGCTTTGGCTTCATCCAGCAGGCGCACAAACGTACTAAGGATTTCGGGGTTGAGCATGGCGGTCAAAACTTTCCTTTTGCATCGTGGTCAACTCGCGCCATCATGGCGCAGATGAACACTTCCGATGATAGTGCAACGCGTCATCTATCCCGTATCGCCCATGCAGGCGACGTGATGGCGTATTGCCGCGACCCTCTGTTACAGGGCATCCGCCTGGCGGTGGCCAGCGCGGGTTGCAAACCAGGCTTCGCGCCATGACGGCAGTACAGGGCGGCGCGCAAAACGAGGCCCTGGCCGGCCACCTGCTGGACCAGTACGCCGGTCGCATCGCACGCTCGCGCCGGCCGTACATTCTCGGCCTGTCCGGCTTGCAGGGCAGCGGCAAAAGCACGCTGGCCAAGGTGATGAAGGCGCAGGCCGAAGCGCGCGGCTGGCACACCGAGGTGCTGTCGCTGGATGATTTCTACTACTCGCGCAGCGATCGCGAGGCGCTGGCGCATCAGGTGCATCCGCTGCTGCGCACGCGCGGCGTGCCGGGTACGCACGAGATCGAACTGATGATGTCGGTGCTCGCCGCGCTGCAGAAGGCCTCGGACAAGCTGCCGGTCGCGCACCCGCGTTTCGACAAGGGCCGCGATACGCGCATTCCGCCCTCGCGCTGGCCGCGCTCGACCAAGCCGCCCAAGCTGGTCATCGTTGAAGGCTGGGCGCTGGGCATTCGTCCCCAGAGCGAAGCGGCGCTGGCCGAACCGATGAACGAACTGGAGCGCGTCGAGGATCCCGACGGCAGCTGGCGCCATTGGGTCAACAAGCAGTTGCGCGGCTATCAGCCGCTGTGGCGCAAATTCGATGCGCTGATCGTGCTGCAGGCGCCGAGCTGGGACATCGTGCGCCGCTGGCGCAGCGAACAAGAAGAGAATCTACTGGCCCGGCATGCGCCGCTGGCCATGGAGGCCGAGGCGATGGTGCGCTTTCTGGCGCACTACGAGCGCCTGAGCCGGCACGCGCTGGCGACGCTGCCCGCGCTGGCCGACAGCTGCGTCGAATATGACGACGACCGCCACGTGATCGCGCTCAATCACGGCTGATCGAATCGTCGCGCTGCAATCAGCGATGCTATTCCACCAGCACCGCCGTTCCGTACGCCAGCACCTCGGTCACACCTTCCGCCACATCGTTGGCGTCATAGCGCATCGCCACCACCGCGTTGGCGCCGAGCGCCGCCGCATGCTGCAGCATCAGTTCGAACGCGTCCTCACGCGCCTTCTCGCACAGCTCGGCATAGATCGAGATATTGCCGCCTACCAGGGTCTGCAGGGCTGCACCGAAATTGCCGATCACGCTGCGCGAGCGCACGGTAATGCCGCGCACGATGCCGAATGATCGAACGATCCGACGACCGGGAATGTCGTTGGTGGTACTGACTTGGTGATGCGCAATGCTATTGGCCATGATGCTTCTCCTGCTGCATTAGTTGAGCATGTTCAGGTGGATGAGCTGGCTACCGCGGCAGCATAACCCTCGCGCGAATCCGGCCAGCGCGGCACGAAGCCGCTGGCGCGCAGTCGCGCGTTGCTGAGCCGTTTGCTGCCGATGCCGGCGGGCGGCGGTCCGTCCTGCGGCGGATCAACCCCCATCAGCGCCGCCAGCGCGTCGTACAAAACGTCGAGCGGTAGCGGCGTGTCGTCGGCACCCAGATAGAGCGACAGGGGACGGTCGAGCTGCAGCAGATGCACGATCGCCGCGGCGGCGTCGTCGGTATGGATACGGTTGGCCCAATGTTTCGTCTGGCGCGGCACGCGAACCGGGCCGGCGCGCAGGCGATCGAGCAGGTGCAACTGGCCTGGACCATACAGGCCGGCCAGCCGCAGAGTGATCGAGCTGACCGGCTGCGTCGACAGCCACTGCTCCGCGTCCAGCAGCACCTTGCCATTGAAGCCGTACGGTGCTGTCGGCGTCGCTTCATCCACCCAGCCACCGTCGTGATCGCCGTAAACCGCACTGGAAGAGACGAACAACACGCGGTGCAGCGTGGCGCGATCAAGCGCCGCCATTACATGACGCAAGCCGTCGACGAACGTGGCGCGATAGGCCGCCTCGTCGCGCCGATCGGGCGTGGGTAGATACACGAGCTGGGTGATGCCGCGGGGCAGCGCGCGCAGGCTATTGGCGTCAGTGAGATCGCCACTCAGCCACCGGATGCCGCTGTCGTCGCTGGGCGGTGGTCGACGGCGTAACGCCCACACCTGATCGCCACGCGCCAGCAACTGCTTCGCCACACGCAGGCCCACGTCGCCACAGCCCGCCACCAATACGCGTTCGCTCATGCAGCCTCCTCCCCAGCAACCTCGCTACAGCCGCCGTCGCGCGCCCTGGTAGCATTTACCCATGAATCCGTCGCACAACCTGTTCATCATCGGCCCGACCGGCGCCGGCAAAACGTCCATCGGACGTCGCCTTGCCGTGCATTATGGACTGCAGTTCGTCGATATCGATCAGGAGATCGAGCGCCACTGCGGCGTCGATGTGAGCACCGTGTTCGAGCTTGAAGGCGAAGTGGGCTTTCGCCAGCGCGAGAGCGCCGCCATCGACGAGTGCAGCCGACGCGGCGGCGTGCTGATGGCGACCGGCGCCGGTGCCGTGCTGGCCGCGCTCAACCGCAGGCACATGATCGAACGCGGCTACGTGGTATGGCTGCAGGCTAGCATCGCGCAGCAGCTTGAGCGGCTCGAGCGCGACCATCATCGCCCACTGCTCGAGGTCGCCGATCGACACGAGCGGCTGCAGGCGATGGCGCAGATTCGCGAACCCTTGTATCGCGACATAGCCGACCTTGCCGTACCGGGCGAACACGGCAGCGTGACCAGCGCCACCGAACGCAGCATCGCGCTGATCGATCATGACTGGCAGCGCCTTCCGCTCACCTCACAGCAGACCGCATGAACCTTCCAGCCATCGAAACCGTCACCGTTGCGCTCGGCGAGCGCAGCTATCTCGTCTCCATCGGCAGCGGCCTGCTGGCCGATCATGCGCTGTGGCGCGATTCGCTGCGCGGCAAGCACGTGTTGGTCATGAGCAACACCACCGTCGCGCCGCTGTATCTCGATCACGTGGCCAAAGGGCTGGAAGGCCTGTCGTGGTCGTCGCTGCTGCTGGAGGATGGCGAGGCGCACAAGAGCTTCGCCAACATCGGCGTGGCGTTGGACGCGCTGGCCAAGCTCGGTGCCACCCGCGACGCCTGCATCATCGCGCTTGGCGGCGGCGTGATCGGCGACATGGCCGGCTTCACCGCGGCGTGCTGGATGCGCGGCATCGATTTCATCCAGATGCCGACGACCCTGCTGGCGATGGTCGACTCCTCGGTCGGCGGCAAGACCGGCGTCAACCTGCCGGCCGGCAAGAACCTGGTCGGCGCGTTCCATCAGCCGCGCGCGGTGTTTGCCGATATCGATACGCTGATCACCCTGCCCGACCGCGAATACCGCGCCGGGCTGGCCGAAGTAGTGAAAGGTGCGGCGATCGGCGACGAGCCGTTCTTCCACTGGCTGGAACACAACGCCGACCGGCTCGCCGCCCGCGACAGCGCGACCATGCTCGAAGCCATTGCGCGCAAGGTGCGCTACAAGGCCGGCGTGGTGGCGCGCGACGAAACCGAACAGGGCGAGCGCGCCCTGCTCAACCTCGGCCACACCTTCGGCCACGCGCTGGAAACCGCCGGTCACTACACTACCCTGCTGCACGGCGAAGGCGTGGCCGTGGGCATGCTGCTGGCCGCGCAGCTGTCCGAGCGCCTGGGCATGAGCGAACCCGCCGACACCACGCGCCTGCAGGCCCTGCTGCACATGCTCGGGCTGCCGACGGCGATTCCCGCCGGCATGGATCCGCACCAGCTGCTGGCGCTGATGCGGCTGGACAAAAAGAACACCGCCGGTTCGCTGCGGCTGATTCTGTGGCACGGGATCGGTCGGGCGGAGATCGTTTCGGGTGTGGGTGAGGCGGATGTGCTGGCAACATTGACTGCAGCTTCCTAAATACAATGCGCCATGACTGCAAAAATATTGCTCGCTGTGCTTGTGGCCATTTCGACCTTGCTAGTGCCCGAGCTGGCAGGAGCAGCAACAACTTTCGCAGGGCCCAAGTTTTTGGACTATCCCGCAGCCAAAACAAGCATCGAAAATATTTCAGAGCCGCGCCTGGAGACTGCCAAGGATCGCGAATACCGGTCATCGATTCTTGGCGCCGCGCATAAAGGGAGGGTGAACTTCGCGGGGCACTATATTTTTTCAGTTGTGGGCTGCGGGAGTAGCTGTTCGATGGCTTTCATCCTCGATGCAAAGGACGGAAGCATTTACTGGCTACCTTTCACGGTGAGTTATGCGGAGAAAGCAGACAAAGGCTTCGGCAACGAGTTCTATGCGTTTGATTTTCGTACCGACAGCAATCTTCTCGTTATTCAGGGGAGTCGCAACGAGCTTAACGACGATGGACTTTATGACTATGTTTTCGGCCATGGCCTTCTCCAGCTCGTCAAGTCTCAACCATATCCACTCAAACATTGAGCGTCTCTGTGAATAAACGCTACACAGACTAAGCTCGCTACCAGCGCGCGAGCCTTCTAGAATGTCAGGCTTTGCGGGATCTCTCGCCGCATCGCCCCTCGGGAAACCATGCGCCTCTACATGCAAACCGTGCCCGGAAACACCGACGCACCGCGTTATGTCCAGATTACGCTGGAACAGGATCTGCTCGGCGGCTGGACGCTGTACCGCGAATCGGGCAATCAGGGCGGTCGCGCCTCGCTCAAGCGCGAGCAGTTTCTGGAGCGCGACGAGGCCATGGTCGCGTTCGAAAAGGCGCGCGACGCGCAGCTCAAGCGCGGCTTCCGCGTGATGTTTGCGCAAGGGCAGGAAGGCCCGTACGGGCGCTGAAATGAATACCCTCAAGAACGACCGCTTCCTGCGCGCGCTGCGCCGCGAGCCGACCGACACCACGCCGATCTGGGTGATGCGCCAGGCCGGCCGTTACCTGCCCGAATATCGCGCCACCCGCAGCCGCGCCGGCAGCTTCATGGCGCTGGCGCAGAATCCCGAGCTGGCCTGCGAAGTCACCCTGCAGCCGCTGGAACGCTTCGATCTGGACGCGGCAATTCTGTTTTCCGACATCCTGACCATTCCCGATGCGATGGGCTTGGGCCTGACGTTTGCTCAGGGCGAAGGCCCGCGCTTCGCGCATCCCGTGCGCACGCGCGGCGACATCGAGAAGCTCGCCGTGCCGGACATGGACGTCGAGCTGCGCTACGTGATGGACGCGGTGCGCTTGATTCGAAAAGAACTCGATGGCCGCGTGCCGCTCATCGGCTTTTCCGGCAGCCCGTGGACGCTGGCCTGCTACATGGTCGAGGGCGCCGGCTCGAAGGATTTCGCCACGCTCAAAGCGATGTGCTGGAACGAGCCGAAGCTCGCGCACCAGCTGCTCGACACCCTGGCGCAGGCCGTCGCCGCCTATCTCATCGCCCAGGCCGCCGCCGGTGCGCAGACGCTGATGGTGTTCGACACCTGGGGCGGCCTGCTGGGACCCGCGCCCTTCCGCGAATTCTCGCTGCGCTATATGGCCCGCGTCGTCGATGCATTGAAAGCCAGCCCGCACAGCGCCGAGCTGCCGATCGTGCTGTTCTCCAAGGGCGCCGGTCAGCATCTGGGCGCACTGGCCGACACCGGCTGCACCGCGCTTGGCGTCGACTGGACCATCGACCTGGCCGATGCCCGCGCCGCGGTCGGCAGCCGCGTGGCGCTGCAGGGGAATCTGGATCCAGCGATCTTGCGCGCCGGCCCCGACGTGATTCGCCGGGAAGCGCGCGCCGTACTCGACAGCTACGGCCGTCATCCCGGCCACGTGTTCAATCTCGGCCACGGCATCACGCCGGAAGTCGATCCCGAGCATGTAAACGTACTGGTGGATGAAGTGCACGCCTACGGGAAAACGCTGCGCGGCTGATACTTTGCCCCTTCCCCCTTGGGGAGAAGGCCGGGATGAAGAGCTGGTGCTTGCCAGGATGCGCCGGCTTTTCCGCAACACGCCAGTGGCTCCCGTGTTGAGTTCATTCCGATACTCGGATAAGCCATCGGCCTGCGCCGCTTTACGCCGCCATGACCGCGGTCCTGATATACCTCGCACTCTTCGAGCCACTATCGGGACAACCTCATGGATCTGCAGCTTGCCGGCAAACGCGTACTGATCACCGGTGGCTCCAAAGGCATCGGCCAAGCCGTTGCCGAGCTGCTGGCGAGCGAGGGTTGCGATCTTCGCCTGGTCGCCCGCGACGGCACCGCGCTGGAAGAACTCGCCACCGCGCTGCGCGCTCGTTTTCCGGTGCAGGTGGAAACCATGGCGGCCGACCTGTCAACGGAGGCGACCGTGCGTGCGGTCGCCGACTGGGCCGGCGAGATCGACATCTTGGTCAACAACGCCGGCGCGATTCCGCCCGGCACGCTCACGGCCATCGACGACGCGGCCTGGCGCAACGCGTGGGATTTGAAAGTCTTCGGCTATATCTCGCTCAGTCGGGCGGTCTATCCGACGATGGCGAAACGCAAGCAGGGCGTGATCGTCAACGTGATCGGAGCAGCGGGTCAATCGCTGCCGCCGGGCTATATCGCCGGCGCCACGGGCAATGCGGCGCTGATGGCCTTCACCAAGGCGCTTGCGCGCGGCAGCCACGTCGACGGCATTCGCATCGTCGCCATCAATCCGGGCCCGGTTGAAACCAAGCGACTGGAAACCATGCAACGCGCCAATGCGCAGCGCGAGCTGGGCGACGCCGAGCGCTGGCGCGAGATGTTCAAGACCATGCCCTTCGGACGCCCCGCCAAGCCGTCGGAGATTGCAGCCGCCGTGGCGTTTCTCGCCAGCCCGCTGTCGGGCTACACGTCTGGCACGGTGTTGACGATCGACGGTGCGGCATAGCCGAAAAATACGACGCTTGGTAGGTTGGCGATGCTTGGTGGGTTGGCGGTGAACGAAGTGAATCCCAACGTCCAGCGACCTGCCAGCGTTTTCGCCGCGTGCCGTTGGGCATCGCTTTGCTCAGTCCAACCTACGGCGTGATCGCGTCCAAACGCACGAACTCTCGCCGTGGAAAATCAGTGCTTGTCGGCACTTGCCTTCGTCCATACCGCCACATAGTCCACCAGCATCGGGTGCCCCGGCTCGGTCTTGTCATTGGGCGTCGGAACGCCGCCTGCCATGGCATACGAAAACCCGCCGCCCATCGCGACATTCAGCAGCAGAAAATAACCGCCCTGACCGGTAATTTCATTCCAGGTGGCGGCCGGCAGCTGGTTCTGCGATACGTGATCGTAAAGCTTGCCGTCGACATACCAGCGGATTTGCATCGGCGATACGCTGCGATCCCATTCGAACGTGTAGACATGGAACGCCGCCTGGCAGGTGGTGGCATCGCATGACGCGCGACGACCCAGGCCATTCGGCTCACCGCATGGGCCGCCGGGATAAACGCCACAGTGCAGGATGCCCCAGACACTGTTGATGCCGTTGACGTTTTCCATGATGTCGAATTCGCCCGCCTTGGGCCACAGACCATCCTTTCGATAGCTCTGACCAAGCGCCCAGAACGCCGGCCAGTAACCCTCGGCCGCCTGGTCGGCGACATAAGGCATCTGGATGCGCGCTTCGATGCGCAGCACGCCGTGTACGGGCGGTTTGAAGTTGCCCTGCCGGGTCTCGAGGCGGGCCGAGGTCCAGTTGCCGGATTTATCGCGAAGCGGCGTAATGCGTAAATGACCCTGCCCGTCCAGACCGACATTCGCCTTATTGGCGGTATAGGTCTGGATCTCACCCGTGCCCCACTGTGGCGGCCCCGAGGGATATCGATGCCCGGTGTCGAGCAGCCAGCGCGTGCGCGAGGGCAGCCTGTCGGCGGCGCCATTGAAATCATCGCCGAACTGCAGCGTCCAGCCCGCAGGCTTGGGGATGGTGGCGTGTGCGCTCGGGATGCCCATCGCCGTGCCGATGCCGATGGCACCGCCGACCAGTATCCGCAGCACACGCTGCCTGGGCCAGCGACAACATAACTCCATGGTTTCCAGCAAATAATTGGGGGTCGATCGCACGCAAAAACCTTTTTGAAATCGAAATCTTTTTGCTCGCACCACACCCCGATCCAGCCGAAGCTCGTATCGGGATGCTATTGCCATATACGGCGACCGCAAGATTGAGGACGCGCGATAGCTCTGTGCCTGCCTATAGTCCCGGCTCAAGACATAGCCTCGGGTGAACGCCGATCTCCCGAGCGCTTGCCAACGCACCGGCCGATCACGCTGGCATGCCCTCGACGAAGGCTTTGGCAGCCCTATCCGCGCCCCGTACAATGGGGTTTTGCCGTTGCCTACCCGTGCGCCTTCGACGAGGCGCCATTGCGAGTCCCCATGGAAAAGAGTTTCGAACCCGCCCAGATCGAGTCCAAATGGTACGCACATTGGGAAGCCAGCGGTGCGTTCAAGCCTGCGGCTCCTGACGACAAGAGCCGGGGCGAGCCGTATTGCATTCTGCTGCCGCCACCGAACGTCACCGGCACCCTGCATATGGGTCATGCGTTTCAGCAAACGGTGATGGACATGCTGGTGCGCTATCAGCGCATGCGCGGCATGAACACGCTGTGGCAGGTGGGCACCGACCACGCCGGCATCGCCACGCAGAAGATCGTCGAAAACCAGCTCGCGGTGGAAAATCAGACCCGCCACGACCTCGGCCGCGAGGCATTCGTCGAACGCGTGTGGAAGTGGAAAGAAGAATCCGGCTCCACCATCACTAACCAGATGCGCCGCATCGGCACCGCAGCCGACTGGTCGCGAGAGCGCTTCACCATGGACGAAGGTTTGTCCGCCGCGGTGCGCAAGGTGTTCGTCGAATGGTATCGCGCGGGCCTGATCTATCGCGGCAACCGGCTGGTGAACTGGGATCCGGTGCTGGGCACGGCGGTGTCCGATCTGGAAGTGAACAACGTCGAGCGCGACGGCCATATGTGGTCGATCCGCTACCCGGTGAGCGGCAGCGACGAGTCGCTGGTGGTTGCCACCACGCGCCCGGAGACCATGCTGGCTGACGCGGCAATAGCCGTGCATCCGGAGGACGAACGCTACCAACACCTGATCGGCAAGATGGTCGACCTGCCCCTCACAGGCCGCAAGATTCCAGTGATCGCCGACGAATACGTCGACCGCGAGTTCGGCACCGGTTGCGTGAAGATCACTCCCGCGCACGACTTCAACGACTACGCCGTGATGGAACGCCATCTCGATATAGGCATCCAGTCGATGCTTACGTTGGATGCAAAAGTCATCAGCCGCGCGGATGAAGAAAAGATTTGGGGCAACGGCGTCGCGCCACGAATCACAAAGCACCACCTCATCACCATCGACACTCCATTCCTTACCGACTTCATTCCGTTGAAGTACCAAGGCCTCGACAGATTCGATGCGCGCAAACAGATCCTTGCTGATCTAGACACTGGTGGCTTCCTCATCGAAACCAAACCGCACAAGCTGCAGGTACCGGTGAGCGATCGCTCCGACGCGGTGATCGAGCCGATGCTGACCGATCAGTGGTTTGTCGATCTCACGACGGACGTCCAGAAGGATGGACGTCCGGGTGGCCGCAAGGCGATCACCGAACCCGCGCTCGATGCGGTGCGTTCGGGCGACATCAAATTTGTGCCTGAGAGCTGGACCAGCACGTACACGCAGTGGCTGGACAACATCCAGGACTGGTGCATCAGCCGCCAGCTCTGGTGGGGCCATCGCATTCCGGCCTGGTACGACGAAGCGGGCAACATCTTCGTCGGCGAAGACGAAGCCGATGCGCGCGCCAAAGCCGACACGCCGCCAGTCGGCGCGCTGAGCCAGGACGAGGACGTGCTGGATACGTGGTTCAGTTCGGCGCTGTGGCCCTTTTCCACGCTCGGCTGGCCGGCCGACGGACCGGTGAAAAACGAGCGCGGCGAGGTCATCGCCAACTGGGCGGAGGACAAGATTTTCCTGCCCAGCGCGGTGCTGGTGACCGGCTTCGACATCATCTTTTTCTGGGTCGCGCGCATGGTGATGGCGACCAAGTACTTCACCGGCCAGATTCCGTTTCGCGAGGTGTACATCAACGCCATCGTGCGCGACGCGGAAGGCAAGAAGATGTCCAAGTCCAAGGGCAATACGCTGGACCCGCTCGATCTGATCGACGGCATCGAGCTGCAGCCGCTGCTGGAAAAATCGACCAAGTCGCTGCTGATTCCGCAGGTGCGCGAAAAAGTCGAAAAGCGCATCCGCAAGGATTACCCCGACGGCATTCCGTCGATCGGCACCGATGCGCTGCGCTTCACCTTTGCCGCGCTGGCCAGCTACAGCCGCACCATCAACTTCGACATCAAGCGTGCCGAGGGCTACAAGGCGTTCTGCAACAAGCTGTGGAATGCGGCGCGCTTCGTGCTGATGAACGTAGCGGAAGGTGAGATCGCCGCGCCTACCAGCGCACCGGCCACCGAAGCGGAGCGCTGGATTCTTACCCGCCTCAAGCAGACCCTGGGTGAAGTGGAACAGCACTTCGCCAGCTATCGCTTCGACCATCTGGCGCAGGCGCTCTACGAGTTCGTCTGGAACGAGTTCTGCGACTGGTTTCTGGAATTGTCCAAGCCGGCGCTGGCTGGAGACGATGCGGTCGCCGCGGCATCCACCCGCCGCACCCTGCTGGTGGTGCTGGAGTCGGTGCTGCGCGCGCTGCATCCGGTCATTCCCTTCATTACCGAGGAGATTTGGCAGGAGTTGCCCGCGACCGCGAAGAGCGCAGGGGCATCCACAGCAGCAGCGTCCAGCGCGCTGATCCTCGAATGTGCGTACCCACGGGCAGACGACTACGCCGGCGACGACGCGGCGGCCGCCGAGGTCGAGTGGTTCAAGAACGTGCTCGGCGGCGTCCGCCGGATTCGCTCGGAGATGAACATCTCGCCTGCGAAAATCATTCCGCTGCTGCTCGCCGACGGCGACGCCAGCGATCGCTCGCGCATCGCCAAATTCGCCGCGCAGATCGGCTTTCTCGCCCGCGTCGAGGCACCGCAGTGGATCGACAGCGGCGCCGCCGAGCCTGCCGCCGCGGCCGCGGTGGTAGGCGCACTGCGCGTCATGATTCCGCTGGCCGGCCTGATCGATCTGGACGCGGAAAAGTCGCGGCTGACCAAGGAAATCACGCGCATCGAAACCGAAATCAAAAAATGCGAAGGCAAACTCGGCAACGCCAACTTCGTCGCCAATGCCCCGGCGGAAGTCGTGCAGCAGGAACGCCAACGCATCGCCGACTGGACCCAGCAGATCGTCGCTTTGCGCGAACAGGCGCAGAAACTTGGTTAAGGTGGCTCTGAGGCTAGCGAGAGGGAGAACCCAAAGCGCGGCTTTCAAGTCAAGGCGGCGCCCAGTTCCAGCACCATCACGATCGCATCCTCGCGCCCGTTCTTCGCCGGGTAGTAGCGCGGCCGCCTGCCGATTTCCTTGAAGCCCAGCGACTCGTACAGGCTCTTGGCCAGCGGATTGGACGGTCGAACTTCGAGGAAGACGCGCTCAGCGCCGTTCCAGCGCGCGATATCCAGCAAGCGGCGCAGCAGATGCCGGCCCAGACCCTGGCCGCGGTAATCCGGGGCTATGCAGATATTGAGTATGTGGGCTTCGTCGGCACCGGTGGAGAGAATGCCGTAGCCGGCGACCAGGGCGTCCACGCACAGCACCCAGCAGGGATGGCCGGCGCGCAGGCAGTCGGCGAACACGCCCTGCGACCAGGGAAAATCGTAGGAAGCGTTTTCCAGTTCGCCGACCCGGGAGAGGTCCTCGTTGCGCATCGCGCGCACCTGGATCACCGGCTTGACCACCGCCGCCACCGCTCAGCGCTCCGCGACAGCCAGCGTGCGGCGCAGATTGCGCAGCGCACTCCACAGCCGCCGTTTGGCCTCGGCAGCGGTCAGCACCTGTACCAACTCATCGGCCAGCACGATTTGCGCACTCTGCATGGCGGCCGCGGGCAAAGCTCGCCCCAGCGCATGGGCCTGGGCCTCGCCGAAAACCAGATAGGCCCGCGCATGCGGCACCTCGGCCAGCTGGCCGTCGGTGACCCGCACGCGCGCGGCGCGCGCCAATGTCGAACCGCAGGCGTTGAGCAGGCGACCCAGCAGATCCAGTTCGCGCGTCGCGCAGCTCTGGGGCAACACCACGACGCAAGCGACACCGGCGGCCAGATCGGGCAACGGTTGCGACGGCTCGACGACGGTTGGCCCAGACCGCGTCGCGCGTTGCACCCATGGCGTCACGCCCAACGCCCGCAGCACACGAGAGCGCTGGCTCAGGGTGGCAGACCGAGGGGATGCCGATACGTTCACGCCACGCCCCGACGAACGCGCCGACGATGCGTGGCCAGCCGGCACATGGTCCAGACCGGCCCGGAGAGCAGATACAGCGTGAAACCGACAAACAGCACCCATGCCGTATCGAGCACCAGCAAACCGAGCAGCAGCACCGCGCCCACCATCCAGCCGAACGGCACGTGGCCGCGCTCGCCCATCGGCAGCGACTTGAAACTGAAATAGCGAAACCGGCTGACCATCAGCAGGCCCACGATGACGGCCATCACCGGCGTGATGAAACAGAACTCGCTGCCCGGCAGGCCGGTCTTGTCGACCACCCACACGAACGACATGCATACCGCCGCGGCCGCCGGACTGGCAAGGCCTTGGAAATAGCGCTTGTCGGCCACGCCTACCTGGGTGTTGAAGCGCGCCAGCCGCAGCGCCGCGCAGGCGACGTAAATGAAAGCGGCAGCCCAGCCCAGCTTGCCCCACAGCGGGCCGAAATCCTTCAGCGTGGATAGCGACCAGGCATACATCACCAGCGCCGGCGCCATGCCGAAGCTGATCAGGTCGGATAGCGAGTCGTACTGCACGCCGAATTCGCTCTGCGTACCGGTGAGCCGCGCCACGCGGCCATCCAGGCCATCCAGCACCGCCGCCATGAAAACCGCCACTGCCGCGTCGGTGTAATGACCGCCGATGCTGGCAATAATCGCGTAGAAACCGGCGAACATCGCCCCGGTGGTGACCAGGTTCGGCAGCAGATAAATGCCGCGATGAGGCGGCTGGCGGGCGGGCATCGCGTCGTTCATGAAACAATCCGTGACAACATACGCTCAGTGTAAACCATCGCTCGCTTGAGTCCGGGCGGTGGTGGATGTTAACTAGGCAGCCGGATTGGCCGATTGGCCATGTGCCATTCCGTTGCGCAGCGCTCGCTCATCGTTTGTCGTCGAATAACCCAGGGGGAAAACCATGCATCGTTCGATGATTGCGCTGGCACTGCTGCTGATGGCTCCGCTGGTCGGTGCCCAGGTCTACAAATGGAAGGATGCCAACGGCACGGTGCATTACTCGCAAACGCCGCCCTCCAGCAATGGCACCAAGTTCAAGGAAGTGAAGGCCGATACGTCGGTGCCGCCCACGCCGGCAGCCAGCACTGCTGCGCCAGCCGCCGCTCCCGCCCCAGCACAGCCGACCACGACCACCGTAGCCGACACGCCGGAAAACCGCGCGAAGCTGTGCAGCTCGCTGCAAACCAATCTGGCTGCGCTGCAAAGCGCAGCCCCGGTCGTGATGCAACAGGGCGGCAAACAGACCGCGCTCGACGACAGCACGCGCAAGCAGCAGGCCAGCGCGGTACAGGCGCAGTACCAGCAATACTGCGCCAAATAATTCCGGGTAATCGCGGATATCGGCGCCCAGCAGCGCGCCGGCAAGAGCGCCTGGCGAACGCTTAAGAGCCTGTTCAACGCCTCCGCGTGGCCCGCGCCGGGAACGGTTGGCGCGCAGGCCAAGTAAGAACGAGGGTAGGCGGGGAGGCGCCATGGATGGCGCCGGCTTTGAGGAGCGAGGAGTGGACGCCCGTCCACGACCAGTGATGACGCCGGATTGCGCGCAAACAGACACGGCCCTGCGGGTTGCCTCGCCGTGACCGCCAGGTGGCGCAGCGCTTGCCTGGCTGGCGAGTCAAGCCGCGCACCACCACCTGGCGGTCACGGCGAGGCAACGCGAGCTACGTGGAGACGTTGAACAGGCTCTAGGTGCCGCCGCTCCGACCGGTGCCGCCGGCAGGCCGCTACAATTGGCGTCTTTCATCACGCCGGAACAAACCCGCATGCGCCTCAGCCAATTCCATCTGGCCACCGTCAAGGAAGTCCCCGCCGACGCCGAAATCGCCAGTCACCGACTGATGTTGCGCGCCGGCATGATCCGCCGGCTGGCCTCCGGCCTGTATACCTGGTCGCCGCTGGGCCTGCGCGTACTGCGCAAGGTGGAGAGAGTCGTGCGCGAGGAGATGAACCGTGCCGGCGCCATCGAGATGCTGATGCCTTCGATCCAGCCGCGCGAGCTGTGGGAAGAAACCGGCCGCTGGCAGAAGTTCGGCGGCCAGCTGCTGAAGATCAAGGACCGCAAGCAGCAGGAGTTCTGCTACGGCCCCACGCACGAGGAAGTGATCACCGACTTCGCCCGCAACGAGCTGAAAAGTTACAAGCAGCTGCCGGTCAACTTCTACCAGATCCAGACCAAGTTCCGCGACGAGATTCGCCCGCGTTTCGGCGTGATGCGCGCGCGCGAATTCCTGATGAAGGACGCCTACTCCTTCCATCTCACGCAGGAATCGCTGGCGCAGACCTACCAGGCGATGTACGAGGCCTATACCCGCATCTTCACCCGACTGGGGCTGACCTTTCGCGCAGTGCAGGCCGATACCGGCGCCATCGGCGGCAACGCCAGCCACGAGTTTCAGGTGCTGGCCGATTCGGGCGAGGACGCCATCGTGTTTTCCGATGGCTCCGATTACGCCGCCAACATGGAGAAAGCCGAGGCGCAGGCGCCTGCGGGTGACCGCCCCGCGCCCGGTGCCGAGCTGCAGCGCGTCGACACCCCGAAACAGCGAACCATCGATGAAGTTTCGGCCTTTCTTCAGGTCGCTCCGCAGCAGTGCATCAAGACCCTGCTGGTGCGCGGCCGCGAGGGCCTGGTCGCGCTGTGCCTGCGCGGCGACCACGAGATCAACGAGGTCAAGGCGAGCAAGCTGATCGAACTGCCGGACGAATCGGTGCTGGCCTCCGAAGAAGAAATTCGTGCCGCCACCGGCACGCGTCCCGGCTTCATCGGCCCGGTGGGGCTGCCCGACGCCATTCCGGTTATCGTCGATCGCGATGCCGCCGTGCTGGCGGATTTCGTCTGCGGCGGCAATGCCGACGGCACACACTACACCGGCGCCAACTGGCTGCGCGATGCGCGCGTCACGCGCGTGGCCGACCTGCGCAACGTGGTCGAGGGCGATGCGTCGCCCGATGGCCAGGGCATGCTGCACATCGCCCGCGGCATCGAAGTCGGGCACGTGTTTCAGCTCGGCCAAAAATACGCCGAGGCACTCAAGGCCACCGTCATCGACGACCAGGGCAAGCCGCAGGTGTTGACCATGGGCTGCTACGGCATCGGCGTCAGCCGCATCGTGGCAGCTGCGATCGAACAGCGGCACGACGACGCCGGCATCATCTGGCCCGACGCGATGGCGCCCTGGCGCGTGGTGGTGTGCATCATCAACCCGAAGAACCTGCCCGAGGTCGGCGCCGCGGCCGAGGCTTTGTATCAATCGCTGATCCAACGCGGCATCGAAGCGGCGCTGGACGACCGCGGCCTGCGCCCGGGTGGCATGTTTGCGGACATGGAGCTGATCGGCATTCCGCACCGCGTGGTGGTGAGCGAGCGTGGCCTGGCCTCCGGCACACTGGAATATCGCGGCCGGCAGGACGCCGACAATCGCGCCATGACCCAGGACGAGCTGTTCGATCTGCTCGATTAACCCGCCCCCTCAAGCGCCGCCTTGGCGCAGCCACCCCTGCGCCGACGCAGGGCAATCGTCATCAACGCCCATCAAAATGGCCGCCTCGCGCGGCCATTTTCGTTTGCGCCATTGCCCGCATACGCACCGTTTCAATATCCGGCGATAACGTTTTATACCTGGCCGCATAATCGGCGGCGCATTTAAAAAAACGGCGTATTTCGCCATCAGTCTTTACAACGGTTTGATAAATCAGCCAGAATCATCCCTGCAAGACCATTAACCGGGTTCGGCTTCCCCACTTATCTGCCACCCTCTCCATTAAACACATCTAATTAATCGATCCAGCGATCTCCCTCGGAGATCCTTACCCCCGGAAACCAACATGGCCGTCGATATCAAAAACCTCAATCACTCCCAGCTCAAAGACCTCATCAGCAAGGCGCAGATTCGCCAGAATGAATTGAGCAAGGAAAAAGTCGCCAAGCTTCGCGACAAGGTGCTCGCGTTGATCAAGGCCGAGGGTTATACCTTCGAAGAAATTTTCGGTCAGGCACGCAGCAAGGCCAAACGCGCCAGCAGCCCGGTGGCACCGAAATATCGCAACCCGGCCAACCCCGCGCAGACCTGGTCCGGCCGTGGCAAGCGCCCGCACTGGTTCAGCGACGCGCTGAAGGCCGGCAAGAAGGAAAAAGATCTCGCGATCTGATCGCAGCTCTCCGACGAGTCGACCTGACGTCGATTATCGTCCTGACCTTCGACATAAAAAACGCCGGCTATATGCCGGCGTTTTTTATTCGCAATAACCGCCGTTTCCAGGTAACGGCCGTGAAAATACGTCGATTCTTACAACGATCGCCGCGGCGAAACCAGCAACTCGCCAAACATCAGCCCGCCGACCAGGGACACCAAAAGGGTCACCAGCAGCAAACCGGTATCCATACCCAACGAGGTATCGCGCTGCAGCAGAAAGGACATGCTGCGAAAACCCACGCTACCCGGTACCAGCAGAATAATCCCGGGCTCGCGAATCAATGCGCCGGGGCGATGCGCGTATCGCGCATAGGAGTTGGCCATCGCGCTCAGCAAAAAGCCGCCGAGGAAAACCCCGAACGGCGCTGCCGGCAGCGAGCCGGAAATCTGCCCACCCCAGCGCGTGGCGAGATAACCGACGATAACCGCGCCCATGACGATCAGCCAGTCGCGGCGCGCGGCGCGAAACAAAATGGCGAAACCGAACGCGCCGACCAGCAGGGCTGGTAGTTCGGTCCAGCCCGGCAACGGCGGCAGCGCGTAATCGCGCGGTTCGATACCCACCGCCGCACACAGCGTCGTCGCCGCTACCGTGCCGAAGGTGAGCTTGAGCAGGGTCGCCACCGCGCCGCCCATGCGTGCCATACCGGCCACCAGGTGCTGGCTGGAGATCTCGCGCACCGCCGTGGTCAGCGACATGCCCGGCACCAGCACGATCAGGCTGGCCAGCACCACCGACTTGATCGCCAGCGGCACCACGAACGCACTGACGACGGTTGCCACCGTGGTCGCCACCAGCGCGCAGATCGCATCGCTGGCAATCGACAGCTGCGGCCGCTTGGCCGCCAGCACCGTGATGCTGCCGATGATCAGACCGATGAAAGCCGCGGTCAGCAGATCCGGCCATGCGCTGTGCAGAAACAGCGCGACCACGCACGCCGCCGACAGTCCGTAAGTGGCGACGACGGCGGCCTGCGCGCGACGCGAATCGGGCCGCCCCAGTGCGCGCAGTCGCTGGAAACCTTCGCGCAGACCGATTTCACCGGCAATCACCTGATCGGCAATGTCATCGGCCTCGCACAGCCGCGCCAGGTTCACATCGCCCGGCGCCAGACGCATGACTTGCGTGGTTTGCGCCACGCCCTCCTCGCCTTGCCCAAGGTCGGTAAACGAAATGATGACCGCCGTAGGGCTGGACCACACATCCGCACTCAAACCCAGTCGCTGCGCCGAACTCGAAATCGCCATCTCTAGCCGTGGCGAAGCGGTGCCGTACTGATGTAGCCGCCGCGTCAGCTCGAGCAAAAAGGCGATGCGCGTGCTGATCGCCGTCGTCGCGAACGACGGATGGATGCTCGCCGTGCCGACCGCGCTCGCACTCATGTCGCCGCGCGCACCTTCAACGTGGTGCCATCGACGGCGATCACTTCGACCAGGCTGCCCAGCGGCAGATCCGGTCCGTTGACCAGCCACTGGCCGTCGCCGACGCGCGCCTTGCCGCGGCCGTTGACGATCGGCTCGATCAGCTCGTAGCGCTGGCCGATCATGCGCTCGCCGCGACGATTGAGCGTTTCGCTGCCCGATTCGCTTTTATCCAGCTTCGGCCGCAGCACGCGGGCGTAAAGCACGCAAGCCGCGAAAGCCAGCAGCGCAAACAGCACGGCCTGAATCAGCAGTCCGAGCGGCGGCACTACCAGCAGCACCACACCGACGGCTGCCGCGGCCAGACCGATCCACAACAGGAAATAACCCGGCAGCAGCACTTCGCCGCCGATCAGCAGCAGCGCGAGGATCCACCACAGGTAATGCACGGGAAACGCCATGGCAGAATCCTCAGCGCAGCGGCGGCTGGAACGAGCCCGAAGCCGGCGGCGCGACCGAACGCTGCTGCTGGCCTAGCGACTCTTTCGCCAGCTCGGCAATACCGGCCAGCGACCCCAGAATGCCGGTGGCCTCGATCGGCAGCAGCAGCATTTTCTGGTTCGGCGATTTGGCCATCTCTTTCAGCGCTTCCACATAATTGTTGGCGACGAAGTAGTTCAGCGCATTGACGTTGCCGCCGGAAATCGCGTCGGACACCATCGTGGTGGCCTTGGCTTCGGCTTCGGCGGAACGCTCGCGCGCCTCGGCGGCACGGAACGCCGCTTCTTTCTCGCCCTCGGCCGCCAGGATCACCGACTGCTTTTCGCCTTCGGCCTTGAGAATCGCCGCCTGCCGGAAGCCTTCCGCGTCGAGAATATTCGCGCGCTTCTCGCGCTCGGCCTTCATCTGCCGCGCCATCGCGTCGATCAGGTCGCGCGGCGGAGCGATATCCTTGATCTCGATACGGTTGACCTTGACGCCCCACGGATGCGTCGCCTCGTCCACCACGCGCAGCAGTTTGGCGTTGATGCCGTCGCGCTGGCTCAGGCTCTCATCCAGATCCATCGAACCGAGCACGGTGCGGATATTGGTCATGATAAGCGCAAGCGAGGCCTGCTCCAGGTTGGAGACTTCGTACGCTGCCTTCGACGCATCCAGCACCTGATAGAACACCACGCCATCCACGCGCACCACGGCGTTGTCCTTGGTGATCACGTCCTGTGAGGGCACGTCGAGCACCTGCTCCATCATATTGATCTTGCGCCCGACCGTTTGATAGATCGGAATCAGCAGATGCAGACCCGGGCTCAACGTATGCGTGTATTTGCCGAACGTTTCCACCGTCCACTCGAAGCCCTGCGGCACGATGCGCACCAGCTTGGCCAGAATGACCACGACCACCAGCACAATGACCAACGCGAGAATCTGACCCATGACCTGTCCCCATCCGTGACGAAGACATCAGTATAGGCGAGCTGCTGTTACGCGCGCGGCCGCGCCAACCCGCGGTTTAACGCAATGCCGCCTGCGGCAACAGCAAGGTGACGCGCAACCCGCCATCTTCGCGATTGGCCAGCAGCACGCGGCCGCCATGCGCCTCGGCGATTTCACGAGTCAGCGCCAGCCCCAGCCCGGTGCCGGCACGCTTGGTCGAATAGAAAGGCAACAGCGCCTGCGCCAGTACGGTGTCGGTCATGCCGGGGCCGCGGTCGGCGACCTCGATGCGCAGCTCGCGGCCGACTTCAGTAATGGACAGCGTGACGTCGTCTTCGCCGCTGCCGGATTCATGCGCATTCTTTATCAGGTTGATCAGCACCTGCTCGATCTGCACGGCGTCGAAATAACCCGGCCGCGTCGGCGCGGGTGACACCAGGCGATACTGGCAGTGCAGCGACAATCCTTCCAAAAACGGCGTCCACTCAATGGCGACCGACTGCGGCGTGGGCAGTTTGGCGAAACTGGCGTAACCGGAAATGAAACTGTGCAGGTGCTTGGCGCGCTCGCTGATGGTGGCGAACACGCCGGGCAATCGATCCACGTTGCCGCGCCGCGCCAGCTCCGCGCCGGAATGGGCGAGCGAAGAAATCGGCGCCAGCGAGTTATTGAGCTCGTGACTGATCACCCGGATCACCCGTTTCCATGTCGCCACCTCTTGGCGAGACAGCTCGCGTGTCATACGTCGAAACAGCTGCAGCCGATGCGGTCGACCCTGCAGGCGAAACGCGCGCTGCGAGATGTGGAACGTTTCCTCGCTGCCGTCCATTTCCACGCTGAGCAACGCATCCTCGCCGTCTTCCACCGCGCGGCGCAGCGCCTCGGGCGCACCGTCCAGCAGCCGGGCGAATTCCAGCCCGTGCAGGCTGCGACCCTCGTTGAACAGATGCCGCGAGGCGATGTTGGCGTACGCCACCCGACCGATGCTGTCGGTCAGCACAAGGGCCACCGGCGTGTTCTGCACTACGGTATCCAGCAGCAGTTCGCGCTGAGCCAGATGCTGACGCTGCTCGCGCAGGGTCTGGCCCAGCGCATTGTGCATCTGGATCAACTCACCGAGCTCGTCGCGGCGATGAATGCCGATCGATATGCTGAAATCCCCGTCGCGGTAACTGGCGACCGCGCCCTCCAGCGCACGCAGCAGCCGGCTCACCGGCGCCATGGCCTGACCGGCCAGCCAGAACGCCAGCAGCAACAGCAGCACCGCACAGATGCCGAGCGCGCCGTAGATGCCCAGATGGGTCACGGGCAGCGCCTTGGCGGCGACCTGCACTGACGGATCCTTCACCGTCAGCTCGGTCTGCATCCATACCAGCAGCTGCGGCAACGGCCACTGCGTGACGCCGGCATAGATCAGCGCACCCGCCACGCTGGCCAACGCCAGCAGCAGGGTCAGCCGCGTGCGCAGCGAATTCAGCCAGCGCCACATGCGGCAGACCTCGCGAACAGAGCCATTATCGCCAGATCATTTAGCCGTCCATATGCCATCACGCCGGCGCTGCCAGCCCGTAGCGCTCCATACGTCGATACAGGGCCTGGCGCGACAGGCCGAGGCTCTGCGCCGCGCGGCTGACTACACCGTCGGCCTTGTGCAGCGCTGCCTCGACGGTTTCACGACTGGGCTCATCGAGATTGCGCGTGGCGGTGGACACGTGCGCCGCCAGATTGAGCAGCTCGGGCGTAATCGGGCCTTCGCCCGAAAGCAACGCCGCGCGCTCGATCGCATTCTTCAGCTCGCGCACG
Organism: Rhodanobacter sp. K2T2; assembly: GCF_013408815.1. NCBI lineage: Bacteria > Pseudomonadati > Pseudomonadota > Gammaproteobacteria > Lysobacterales > Rhodanobacteraceae > Rhodanobacter > Rhodanobacter sp. K2T2. The sequence goes on from NZ_JACCCA010000002.1 coordinate 447,867, forward strand.
TTGCCCGGCCACGGATAGTTGAGCATTGCATCGCGTGCCGCATCGCCCAGCTCGGCGCGCCCGTCGAGAAAGAACTCGGCCAGCGGCAGGATGTCGTCGCTGCGCTCGGTCAGCGGCGGCAGATTCACTTCGATCACGTTGAGGCGATAGTACAGATCTTCGCGGAAGGTGCCGGCGCGGATCATCGCCTTGAGGTCGGCGTTGGTCGCGCTCAGCACGCGCACCTTGACCTGCCGCGTGCGGCCGGAGCCCAGCCGCTCGAACTGGCCGGTTTCCAGTACCCGCAGCAGTTTCATCTGGCCCGGCAGCGGCAGGTTGCCGATTTCGTCGAGAAACAGCGTGCCGCCGTCGGCCAGCTCGAAGCGACCCTCGCGCGCCTTGTTGGCACCGGTGTAGGCCCCGGCATCGGCGCCGAACAATTCGGCCTCGATCAGCTCGCCCGGCAGCGCGCCGCAGTTCACCGCAATAAAGGGCCCCCGCCGCACGGCCGAGTTGGCGTGCACGATCGCCGCGATGCGTTCCTTGCCGGTGCCGTTGGGCCCTGTGATCAGCACCGGCACGTCGGCCTTGGCGACCTGGCAGGCCAGCTCCAGCGTTCGCGCCATCGCTTCGGAGGCGAAGACAAGATTATCCAGCTCGTACTTACCCTGCAGCGCCTCGCGCCGGCGCTTGCGCTCGCGCCGCGTGCGCGTCACTTCGCGATTGGACTCGGACAGTTCGAGCAGGTTTTCGACCGTGGCGATCAGCTTGTTGTCGTCCCACGGCTTGGCCAGATAATCCGCCGCGCCAGCCTTGACCAGCTCTACTGCGGTTTCCAGATGCGTCCACGCCGTGAGCAGGATCAGCGGCAGATCCGGATGCTGCTCGCGGATCGCGCGGAACAGTGCCACGCCCTCCTCGCCTGAGGTGGTATCGGCGGTGAAGTTCATGTCCTGGATCACCACGTCGATGGCCTCATGCTGCAGCATGGCCAGGCCTTCGTCCGGGGTGAGCGCGGTGAGTGGCCGGATGTCGTGCAGGGACAACGCCAGCGAAAGCGCCTCGCCCACGGCCGGGTTGTCGTCGATGATGAGTACGCTACGTGTCATTTTTTTTCTGCACATGCGGACATAGATGCCGCTCCGGCCGCAAAGGTTTGCATGACTATCGGACTACTGGCCAGCGATGGCAACGAAATCGATGCGTGATGTCGTTCATCAAGGGCTTTAGGTGATTAGGGCGAGGCGGGAGAAATGACGTGCGCGTAGTCAGTCGCAGCCACAGCGACTTCCACGAATGCGCCGCCGCGCAGCAGCTGCAGCTTCACTGGCGCGGGCCGGCTGGCACGAAACCGGCCCATCAATTCGCTGACGTGTTTGACCGGCGTACCGTCGGCCGCCGTGACCACATCGCCGACCTGCAGACCCCACAGCGATTCGGGAACGACCTTGGTCACCGTAATACCCGTGGTCTTACTCGACGATAGCTGCAGCGCGTGGCCGGGGTTGCGCCAGCTGAGGCGGTCGTCTGTGGTGTGTTCGTAGGTAAACCAGCCGCTGTCCTTTGACGGCGACGGCGGAGGTGGTGGCGAAGGCGGAGATGGCGTGGATGTTATTGCAGGCGGTGGCGGTGGCGGAGGTGGAGTCGGTGCCGTTGGCGAAATGACCTGGCCGTAGTCCGCCGCCGTCACGCTCAACGCGAGCATCGTGCCCGTGCGCCGGACATGCAGCACTATGGTCGCCGGCTTGCTAGCACGCAGCCAGTTCATCAACTCGCTGACATGCTTCAGGGGATGATCGTCTACAGCAACGATCACATCGCCCTCGTGCAGACCCCACACGGGCTCCGTGCCGACCTTCGTTACCGTGATGCCCGAGGTGTTATCGGAATGCAGCTTCAACGCGTGGTCGGCGATGCGCCAACTCAGGCTATCGTCCGAATTGAGCTGATAGACCCAGCCAGCCAGCGCCGGCCGTGCCAGCGCACTGACCAAGACGAACATGCCGCCGAGTAACAAACGTCTCATCATCGTTCCTCCGGTAGACCTGAGCAGAGGCGCTGACCGGATCGAACCCGGCCAGCGCGCTCGATTCAACCGGCAGCCGCCGCCGGATGCGCCGGCGCCTTGCCGGCTTTCACCGCCGCAATCCAGGCATTGACGCGCGTCTCCAGCACGTCCAGCGGCAGCGCGCCGCCGTTGAGAATCTCGTCGTGGAACGCACGAATATCGAACTGGCTGCCCAGCGCCTTTTTCGCCCGTGCGCGCAGCTCGAGAATCTTCAGCTCGCCGGTCTTGTAGGCCAGCGCCTGGGCCGGCCAGGTGATGTAGCGATCGGTTTCGGCCTGCACGTCCGGCTCGTCTTCGCTGGAATGCGCGTGGAAGAAATCGACCATCTGCTGACGCGTCCAATGCTTGTCGTGCACGCCGGTATCGAGCACCAGGCGATCGGCGCGCAACAGCTCATCGGACAGGCGGCCGTAATCCGACAGCGGATCCTGATAGAAGCCGATGTCTTTGCCTAGCTGCTCGGCATACAGCGCCCAGCCCTCGATATACGCGGTATAGCCCGCCTGCTGGCGGAACGGCGGCAGCGCCGGCAGCGTCTGCGCAATCGAAATCTGCAGGTGATGGCCAGGGATGCCCTCGTGATACGCGGTGGATTCGATCGTCAGCACGCTGCGGTTAGCGAAGTCGCCGGTGTTGACGAAAATCTGCCCGGGACGCGAACCGTCCGGCGTACCCTGATGGTATTCGGCCGCTGCAGCTTCCTTCTCGCGGAAAGGCTCGACCGGCACCACCACCACCTTGGTCTTCGGCAACAGCCCGAACAGCTTGGGCAGCTGCGGCTGCATCTGCGCCAGATAATTGCGGTAGCGGTTGAGGATGTCGTCACGCGAGGTGGCATGCGTCTTCGGATTGGTTTTCAGCGAAGCGCGGAAGCTGGCCAGATCGGCAAAACCTTGCGACTTGGCGATGGCCGTCATCTCGCCTTCGATACGCTTCACCTCGGCCAGGCCCAGCGCGTGGATCTGATCCGGCGTTTCCTCGGTTGTGGTCATCTGTTCGACATCAAAACGGTAGATCGCATCGCCGTTGGGCAGGTTCCAGATGCCCGGCTCGGCACGCCCGTGCGGTGCGTAATCCTTGGCCACGAATTCGCCGAGCTTTTTATAGGCCGGGCGCACGTCGTGCTCGATCGCCGCGAGAATCGCATCGTGCAGCCGCTTCTGATCGGCAGCGGATACCGACTGGGGGAAATGCTTCAACGGCTCGGCGAACACGCTATCCATGCCGGCGGATTTTTCGATGCTGTCGATCTGCACAACTACCTTTTCCAGCACGTATTTCGGCGGCATCATCTTGTCACGCAGGCCTTGCTTCGCCACTTCCGTCACCTGATCGAAAAGCCTCGGCACGGCCTTCAGGCGGGCGAGGTAATCGTCGTATTCCTTGGTGTTGTCGAACGGAATCGAGCTGACAAAACCGGCCAGCGCGATATGCGCGCCGCCCATCTGATCCAGCGGCATTTCGTACAGCTTCAGATCGTAGCTGTGCAGGCTATCGCGAAGTTGTCGCACCATCAGCTGCTGGTTCAGTGCGTCGGCATCGGAAAAACCGGCGGTATCGATCGCGCGGAACCGATGCAGAAAATCGACGGTCGCCTTGTGCTCGCTTTCTGCATGCGCCAGCGATGCATCGCTCCACTGGCTGTTATAGCGAAGATCGCCCAGCGTGGTCGCAAACTCGGGGCTGGTTTCCAGCTGATGCTGCCACTGCTCGGCCAGCAGCGCGTTCAGCGCCGCCACCCGGCTGGCCACATCGGTGGTTGCTGCCTGTGCCGCAGGCGCAGCCTGTACGGCGGTAGCAGCGGTCACGGAGCCCAGCAGGCTCGCAGCGATCAGTAACGGCAACGTTTTCATCAAGTGTCTCTCCCCAAGGTTGTACCTGGATTGTGATCGTCATCGCCCCGATCCTCCCGTGCCAGAGTGCATGGTTTACGGAGCGGAGGTGGACTGGGGCGTGGTTCGAGGAAGAATTTAAACTGTGACCACACTTCATTCACACGCTTGCCGCACTTTTTTCCAAGCGCATCGCCATAGCCTAAACACCGCGCGTTGCGATCACGGGCGGCACAGCGGCCGCACGCAGCGCCGGCCCCAGCACGGCGAGCTGGCCGAGTAGCCATAACACCAACGCACCGATCGGCAGGTAGTACAGCGGCAGACGCGGCAGCTCGTAGAACTTCATCAGCGTAAGGTTCAGCGCAAACGCCAGCAGCATGCCCAGCACGATGCCGAAACTCACGATCAGAAAATTTTCGGTCTGAAAATAGCGCAGGATGTCGCCGCGCGTGGCGCCGATGGCGCGGCGGATGCCAATGGTGCGACGTCGCTGCTGCACCCAGAAGTTGGCCAGGCCGGTGATGCCCAATGCAGAAACGAACAGCAGGCCTAGCGCCGAGGCGAACAGCAAGCTGATCATGGTGATGTCGCGCTGGAAATACTTCGCGCGTATCTGCGTATAGGTCTGCACCCGGCCTGGGTCGATGAGGCGGTTCGGGTTAATCTTCAGCAGCGTAGCCGCCGCGGCTTTCAGCACGCGCTGACGATCCTTCGGCGCGCTGCGCAGCACGTAGAGCACGCTGGAGCCGTCCGGTCGTTGCGGCCAGATCATGCTGTCGTCGTCGACACCCGGTTTACGCAGGTTTGGACGCAGAAACCTGTCAACGACGCCTACGATACGAATGTAGTTATCGCCGTCGTACATGCTCTGTCCCAACGCCTGTTTGTCCGGATACAAATGCTGCGCCAGTGCGCGGGTGATAATGGCAACCGTTGGCTTGCCCGTGCTCACATATTCGTCCGGCCGGAAGTCTCGCCCTGCAACCAGACGCAGGCCCAGCGTGTTGATCAAACCAGGCGTGCCGTCGTATTGCGTCGGCTGCATGCATCCGCTGCCCTCGATCGAATTGATTTGCTCCGCTCGGTCCAACGCTTGCTTGCTTGGGCAGGTGCCGCGGGACGACTCGCTTTGATCCAGCGGCAACGAATAACTGACCGCCACCGCGGACTGCACGCCGGGAAGTCCGCGCAGCGCCGCCAGATCGGCGGCATGTTGGGCCTGCTGATTCTCTCCCTTCTCGATGCTCGTGCTTTGGATCACGGCCAACTTGTCCTCGGCCATGCCAGTGGGCACGCTGATCCGCTGCACGCGACTGGCGATCATGAACGCTACGTTGCAGACGATGGCGCAGGTAAACGCTACCTGCAGCGTCAGTAATGTCGCAGTGAGTTTGTGCCGACGCAGGGTCGAAAGTATCGGCCGCATTTGCATGCTGTATATCCTCATGACGTTTTCAACTGCAGCGCGGGTTGTACGCGGCAGGCCCGCCACGCAGGCAGCAGGCCAGCCACCACGCTGGCGATGATGGCCAGCGCCAGCGTGCCCAGCAGCATTGGCATATCCATCTGGGCGAGCTGCGCATAGTCGTCGGGGCGATGGCGCACACTCCAAAGGCCGATCTGGGCGATCACCAGTCCGAGCACGCCGCCGGCCACACCGATCAGCGCCGACTCGATCCCCAGCTGCAGGAAGATGTCGCGTCGTCGCGCACCGAGCGCGCGGCGCACGCTGATCTCGCTGCTGCGACGCAGGAACTTTGCCAGCAGCAACGCCACGATGTTGACCATGCAGACGAACAGGAAACCCAGCGCAAGCCACAGTTGCAGGCGCACGTCGTTCGGCACAAGATTCTCGTGCTTCAGCCAGCCCATCAGGCTGTACAGCTTCGCGTCGGTGGACGGGCGCTCAAATCGGCCTTGCGCCTTCTGCTGAGCCGAATAGTCGACAAGAAACTGACGATACGCCTGCGCCTGCGCAGGGCTGTTCAGTTGCACCCAGAATTGCAGCCACGTCATGGTGGCGCCGGTAAGACTGGTGGAGTCATCGTTCTTGCCCCAACCGGATTGATTGCCATTGGTCGACAGCTTCAAATCCACTGCCGCGGACAGCGGCAGGAAGAACTGGTCGACATCGCTGTAATGCTGTGCTCCCGGATCCGCATAGAACATCGGCTTAGGCTGCCAGTCAGCTGTAACGCCGATCACGCGAAAATCGTGCTCGCCCAGTCGAACGTCCTGACCGATGCCGCTACCGTTGCCAAAGAGTTTGCGATACAGCGTGTCGCTCAGTACCACCACATGGGCGCGCGCCGCGTCGTCCGCCGCCGACCAACTCTGCCCGTGCTCGAACGGCATACCGAACATTGCGAAAAAGTCCGCCGTGGCATAACGCCCATCGACATTGAACGGCCGCAAATCGGCTCGTGTCGGACGCACCAGCAAAGTGCCGCCCGCCATCGCCGCCTGCCGCTCGGCCCGGTGCGCCTTGAGCAGGGCCATCGCGTCCGGCCAGGTGACGTTGTCGGCTGCATCGGGGCTGTCGCCACCTTGCTTGTAGTTCAGCGGCAACGGATCGAGATGCGGCGTGAACAACTGCGAGCTGCGTCCCGGCAGCGGATCGTCCGTCAGCACGTGCAACACCGTGATCATCGTCATGCTGGCACCGATGCCCAGGCCGATGGCCAGCACCATCAGCGCCGTGAGTATCGGATTGCGCCTCAGGCTATGCCAGGCCAGGTCGAGGTAGTAGGCAAACATGATCAGGCTCCAGCGAAGGACAGGAAACGAGGAACACATTGCGAGGGTATAAGTACGAAACCATGATCGCCCTCAATCAGCTCGCATGCTCCGACATCAGCGGTGGCGACCAGCACTTCGACCCTAAACACTGCGGGTCGCCACGACAGGCGGCACAGCGGCCGCCCGCAGCGCCGGCCCCAGCACGGCAAGCTGCCCGAGCAGCCACAGCGCGACGGCGCTGGCCGGCAGGTAGTACCAGGGCATGCGGTCCATCTCGTAGTGGTGCATCAGATAGATATTGATGCCAAAAGCCAGCGCCATGCCCAGCACCACGCCCATGCCGGTGAGCAGAAAATTCTCGGTGCGGAAATAGCTGAGGATGTCGCCGCGGGTTGCGCCGACAGCACGGCGTATACCGATCTGCCGGCGCCGCTGCGCGACCCAGAAGCTGGTGAGGCCGACGATGCCAAACGCGGTAACGGCCAGCATCACCACGCAGACCAGGACCAGCATCCAGGCCATGCTGCTCATGTCGGCGAAGTACTGGCCGCGTATGTCGTCGAAGGTTTGCCCCTTGGCGACGGCGGCCGGATTGATTTCTCCGAGCTTCTGCTCCGCTGCGCGCACGATGCGAGCGCGATCCTGCGGCGCGCTGCGCAATAAGTAGTAACCCAGCGTCGCATCCGGCTGCAGCGGATAGAAGGTGCTGGCATACGACCGCTGTGTGCTATGGATACTGGCCTGCGGCCGCACGACATCCGCCACCACGCCGACGACGGTGTAGTAGTACGGCTTGGAATAAATCGACTGACCCAGTGCCGACTTGTCCGGCCACAGCTGGTGGGCCAGACCCTCGGTGACCAGGACAACATGCGTGGAAGGCAGGGCCGAGCCGCCAAGCGTGCTGTCTGCGTATTCGTCGGCGTTGAAAAAACGCCCCTGCTTCAGCTGCAGGCCAAGCGTCTGATCCGCGCCGACACCCAGAAAATATAGCGATACGTTGAAGGTGTTCTTGTCGGTCATGGCCGAGTCCGATTTGAGGCCGAAACTCCAGCCCCAGTTGTTTCTGGAAAGTGGCAAGGTGCTGGTCACCCCGACGGACTGAACGCCGGCGATGGTGCGCAACGACGCAATATTGCGCGGTATGTCGCTGGCCGCGAGCTTGGGGTCGGTGCCATTCAAGACGACGACCGAAAGGCCCCTCTCATCGATCGCGTTCGGTATCCGGATATCGCCGATGCGTTTGCCGATCATGAAAACGGCGTTGCACAGCACCGCGCAGGCCAGTGCGATCTCCAGCACGATCAGGATGGCCGGAATGCGGTGCTTGCGCAGGCTGGCGAAAATGGGGCAAATTTCCATCTGAACTTCCTTGGAGAGTGCAGCCATAGATGGCCGCTTTCACGCTTGGGGAAAATGCGTCAACTGGCTTTCAGTTGCGGGGCAGGTGCCAACACACAGGCGCGCCAGGCAGGCAGCAGCCCAGCGACCAGACTGGCGACGATGGCGACAACAAAGGTAAGCGCGAACATGCTCACATCCAGATGCGCGAGGCTGGCGTACTCGGCCGGCTGATGACGAATACCCAGCAACCCAAGCTCGGCGAATACGAGTCCGAGCAAACCGCCCGCCAGCCCGACGATGCCCGCCTCCACTATGAACTGGGCGAATATCGTGCGCTGCGTGGCCCCCAGTGCGCGGCGCACCCCGATTTCCTGCGAGCGACGCAGGCATTTGGCCAGCAACAGGCCGACCGTGTTGATCACACAAATCAGCAGGAAACCGAAGGCCAGTCCGGCCTGCAAGCGCACGTCGTCCGGCACCACCTGTTCGTCGCGCAGCCACTGCATCAGGTCAGGCAAGCCGGTATCCGAGCGGTGAAAGCGACCTAACGCGATCTGCTGCCTGGCATAGTTGGCGAGAAACGCTTTGTAGTCGGCCACGGCCGCGCTGTTGTCCAGCTGCACCCACATGCCCAGCCAGATGCACGGCGCCGTCTCCAGATGCTTGAGGTCCTTGATTTCATCGAAGCAATTGGTATTGCCGGCTGCCATGTCGGCAGCGCGCGCCGACTGTAGCGGCAGGAACACCGCGTCCCCATCGCCATAGTCGCGGCCGCCGAGATCCAGCGAGTAGAACCGCGGCTGCGGGGCCCAGTGCTTCAACACGCCGACGATGCGAAAATCATGGTCGTTGATGCGCAGCGTCTTGCCGACGCTGTTGGCACCCCCGAACAATTTGTCGTTGAGGAAATCGGCAATCACTACCACACGGGTGCGGCTTTCGTCATCGCTCTCGGTCCACCCGCCACCGTACTGGAACGGTGCATCGAACATGCCGAAAAAGTCGGATGTGGTCATCACCCCATCGCTGTAGAACGGATGCGCGTTAGCTTGCTGCGGCGCGATCTTGGCTCCCGTCGTCGTCATCACCGCCTGATGCGTGGCCTTACGCGCATGCAGCAGGTTCATCGCATCGGTATAGGTCATGGTTGGCTGCGGTTTTGTCTCCCCCGCCACATAGCCATCCATCGGAAAAGGATCGACCTGCGGATAGAAGAGCTGCGCACTCTTCTGCGGCAGCGGATCACCCGACAACAACTTGAGCACCGTCAAGGTGGTGATGCATGCGCCGATGCCGAGACCCAGCGCGAGCACCATCAGCGTTGTCAGCACCTTGTTGCGCTGCAGGCTGCGTATAGCCAGTTCGAGGTAGTAGGCAAACATGTTCAGACTCCGCTGAGAGGTGAGGAATCAGGAGCGCGTTGCAAGGGGTTCGATGCAAAGCCATGGCCATGAGCGATCAACACCAGCGTGCCACCCTCGCCCCAAGCCACTCGCCCATCGTTCCTGCGCTTCATCACACACTCCTCGTTGCTTCGACCGGGGGCACCGCAGCGGCACGCAGCGCCGGCCCCAGCACAGCCAGCTGACCGATGGCATACAGACTCAGCGCGCCGATCGGCAGGTAGTAAAGCGGCAATCGCGGCAATTCGTAGTGCTGCATCAGCAGCAGGTTGATCGCAAAGGCCAGCAGCATGCCCAGCACGATGCCGCCGCTCACGATGAGAAAATTCTCGGTCTGGAAATAAGCCACGATGTCGCTACGCGTAGCGCCCAGCGCGCGCCGCACACCGATCTGTCGGCGGCGCTGCTGCACCCAGAAACTGGCAAGTCCCACGATGCCGAGTGCGGTCACCAGCAGCAATGCGGTGATGACGCCGACCAGGATGCCCGCCATCGCACGATCGGTCTGGAAGTAACCATCCCGCAGCTGACCGATAGATTTGCTGGCCTGCTGGTCCAGTACGGCCTCGGGTACGATTTTTGCGAGCGCCGCGCGAGCATCACGCAACACCCGCTGCAGTTGTGCCGGCTCGGCGCGCAGCAAATAATTGCCGGAGAAGTTTTTGCCGGGCAACGCCGGCACAAACACCGACCACTCGCGCGTTTCTGGACCGCCCTCGCCGCCGCCGGGTCGCGCCAGATGCGCCACCACACCTGTTACGCGGTAGTGATATTTGTCCATCCAGAATTCCTTGCCGAGCGGATCCACGCCAGACCACAGGTGCTCGGCTAGCGCATGGGTCACCCAGACAGACGCATCGGCCGGCAGGAAAGTATCCACCGGGCCATAGTCCTGCTTCGTGGGCAATGCGCCGGCAGCAAGTTTCAGACCCATCGCCTCGAAGCTGCCCGGCCCTGCAACATAGAAATCCACGACGCCGCCGGAATGCCGACCTGCCACATCCAGCGTAATGCCGCTCGTACCGGCGTGGTCACCGAACGGCACGGCATTGATCACGCTGACCGACTGCACGCCGGGTAGCTTGCCTATACCGGACAGCACGCGCGCGTTGAGGTCGTTCGCATTGCAGTCATCGCAATCGAGTTTGATCTGCGCGAGCGCGCTTTCGTCCACGCCGCTGTGGATGGCCATCGCACTGACGCGCGTGGCGATCAGGAAAAAGGCATTGCACAGCACCGCACAGGCAAGCGCGATTTCCAACGCGATCAGCAGGGTGGCGAGACGATGGCGACGCAATGCGGAAAGTACCGGGCGTATCTGCATGACGGAATTCCTCAAAGGACCTTCAGCTGCAATGCGGGCACCACGCGACTGGCACGTGCAGCCGGCAGCAGGCCGGCCAGCAGGCTGGTGGCGATCGCCAACGCAAAGGTAGTCAGGAACATCGGCAGATCGAGATGGATGAGCTCGGCGTAGTCGGTGGGCTGCCGGCGCACAAGCCACAAGCCGACGAGCGTCAGCAGCCAGCCGCCCACACCACCCAGCAAACCGACCAGCCCCGCCTCCACCAGGCACTGCGCAAACAAATCGCCGCGCGTGGCACCCAGTGCGCGGCGCATGCCGAGCTCGCCACCTCGGCGCAGGAATTTTGCCAGCAGCAGACCAATGGTGTTGAACAGGCAAATGGCGAGAAAGGCAAAAGCCAGCCAAGCCTGCAGACGCACGTCGTCCGGAACCACGCCGATATAGTCCAGCCACTGCATAAGGCTGCGCACGCGCGTGACGGTGCTGGCGAAACGACCGATGTTTTTTTGCTGCGCCGCGTAGTCGGCGATGAACTGCCGATACGCATCCACCTTCGCCGCGTCGTCCAGTTGCACCCACAAGGTGACCCAGTTGCAGGGCGCGTTTTGCAAATGCCCCGGCGTGTCCGGGAGGTGCCAGCAGTTGAACTGCTGGAAGTGACCGTCGTTGATGTCCAAGCCGGCCAGGAACGGCGTCATCACGTCCTGCGGCTTGGTGTAGGAGGAGTTCCAGGCTTCGTAGAACAACGGCACCGGCCGCCACGGACGCAGCACGCCGACGATGCGTACATCGCTGCCGCCAAGCCGCAACGTGCGACCCACGCTGTCGACACCACCGAACAACTTGCTGTTGAGGTCATCGGAAATCACGGCCACGCGCGAGCGCATGGCATCGTCGGCCACACTCCAGCCGTTGCCGTAGCGAAACGGCACATTGAACATCGGGAAGAAATCCGCGGTGGTCGAGAGCATGTCCAGCCGCAATGCGGGTATCGCAGCATCCGGCGCGGTCACCCTGATCATGCTGTCCACGATCAACGCCTGCCGATCGGCGCGATGTGCGCTCCACAGATCCATGGCCGAGTGATAGTCCATCGCCAGCGATGGCTCGAGATTGTGCGGTCGTCCGGGATCAGGGCTGAGCTGTGGGAAAAAAATCTGCCCACTGCGCCCAGGCAGCGGATCGCCCGATAGCACATACATCACCGTCAACGTCGTCATACTCGCGCCAATGCCGACGGCAATCGCCAGCACCATCAGTGTGGTGAGCACCTTGTTGCGTCGAAGGCTGCGTACCGCTAGATCGAGGTAGTAGGCAAACATCATCGGACTCCCATGAATAGTGAGCTGCGAGGTGCCAGTGGCGAGAGTGCGATGCCGCGAGATAACCGCACGTCGGGTAGCGGATTGTCACCATCGCGCCCTGTCTCGACGCGTCCCTCGCAACCGCCCTTCATCACACGCTCCTCGTAGCCACAACCGGTGGCACGGCGGCCGCACGCAGCGCCGGGCCGAGAACCGCCAACTGGCCTATTGCCCACAGCGCAACCGCACCCACCGGAAAATAGGCGGCCGGCAGTCGCGGCAATTCGTAGTGCTTCATCAAAAACAGATTGATACCGAAGGCGAGCACCATGCCGATCGCGATGCCGATCGTCGCCAGCAGAAAATTCTCGGTCTGGAAGTAATGCAGAATGTCGGCGCGGGTGGCACCAAGTGCGCGGCGCACACCGATCTGTCGACGACGCTGCGCGACCCAGAAACTGGCCAGACCCACGATACCGAGCGCCGTGACGACAAGCAGCGCGATACAGACCGCAACCAGGAGGCCGGCCATCGCGTGGTCGTTCTGGAAATAGCTTTCGCGTATTTCATCCCATGTGCGCTTCTGCAGCACGACGCGTTTTGGATCGAGCTTTTTCAGTGCGGCAAGTGCAGCCTTCAGCACGCGCTGCCGCTCTGATGGCGCGGTACGGATCACATAGCTCGAATTACCCTCGCCGGTGAGCCGAACTGGCAGCGCCATGCTGTATTCCGAACCGAGCGAAAAATTATTCGGCCTGACCAGATGTGCCACAACCCCGACTACCGTTATCGGCACCGGCCCGAGATAAATCTGCTTTCCGAGTGCACTTTGGCCGGGCCATAAGCGATCGGCCATGGTTTGCGTCAAAACAACGACCTTGGGCATGCGTGCATCGTTCGGGTCACCGTCAGCGGCGGCTTTCATCACAGAGTCAAAGTCGCGATAGTCGCCGTCGCCGAGATTGCGCCCTGCCACAAGCTGGGTGCCCAGCGCTTGCAGCAGGCTCTGACCCTGATACATGGTGGCATTGATGGTCGCCATCTTCTGCTTCGGGTCCAGCATGATGCCGTTATTGGACGAGCTGTTGCCCAGAGGCAGCTGGCTGGCCACACCCACCTGCGTCACTCCGGCGATACGTCGAAGCGCGGCGAGGTCCGCCTCGACACGTGCCTTGGCATCCGGATGAAGGCCTACATCGGCGACCTTTATTTCCACCAGCTCATGCTCGACAACGCCACTGACGATGTTCATGCGATCCAATCGCTGACTGATCAAAAACACGGCGTTGCAGACAATCGCGCAGGTCAGCGCCATTTCGATGATCAGCAGCCATGCGGTGATCTTGTGCCGACGCAATGATGAGACAATCGGACGAATTTCCATGTCAGTTGCTCTTCAATTGCAACGCGGGAGTGATCTGGCAGGCGCGCCAGGCTGGTAAAAGCCCAGCGACGATACTCGCGCCAAGAGCGAGCAAAAATGTGGTGAGCAGCATCGACATATCCAGATGCGCCAAAGTGGCATAGCTGGATGGCCGCTGCCGCACCTCCCAAAGGCCGAAAAAAGCCAGCACTAAACCACCGATGCCACCACTGAGGCCGATTACCGCGGACTCCACCAACAGCTGCGCGAACAGCGAGCGCTTCGATGCACCCAGCGCACGGCGCACACCAAGCTCGCCGGCGCGGCGCATGAACTTGGCAAGCATCAAGCCCACCGTATTGACCAGACATACCAGCAAAAAGCCAAACGCTAGCCAGGTCTGCAGCTGCACGTCACTTGGCACTACGCTCTGATAGTCCAGCCAGCCCATCAGATCGCGCAAACGCACGTTCGACGGCCGCACGAAGCGGCCCAGGGTCATTTGTTCCTGCGAGTAATGCTTGAGGTACTGCTTGTACGTTGCCGCTTTGTCGGAGGAGTCCAACTGCACCCACAGTTGCAGCCAGGTGCAGGGTGCCGTTTCCAGATGATCCTCGGTATGGCCGCCCCAGCAATCCATGCTGCCGTTCCGGCCTAACTTCAGATCGCGGGCGGTTGTCAGCGGAACGAACACGTCTTCCGACTCGGCATAGCTACCGGTGGCCAGATCGTAGAAATGCGGATTGGGCCGCCAGCGATCGAGCACCCCAACAATCCTCAAGCCGCTGTCGCCCAACTGCAGCATCTGGCCGGTGCTGTCCTTGCCACCAAACAGCTTGTCGTTGAGGCTACGCGTGATCACAGCCACGCGCGCCTTGTTGTCGTCATCGATAGCCGACCAGCCGTGGCCGAACAAAAGCGGCACGTCGAACATCCCGAAAAAATCGGCTGTCGTATATCGCGCATCCAGGTAAAAGGGGTCGAGATTCGACTGACTAGGCTGCACGGCGACAGTGCCTGCCGTCATCAGCACCTGATGATCTGCACGCTTTGATCGCAGCAGATTCATGCCGTCGATCCAAGTCACCTGATCCGGCGGCTCGCCCTCAGCGCGATAGTTCTCCATGTTCTGCGGATCGAGCTGCGGCACGAATAGCGTCTGGCTCTTGCCCGGCAGCGGATCGCCCGATAACACATGCAACACCGTCAGCGTCGTCATGCTCGCGCCGATGCCCAAAGCAATCGCCAGCACCATCAGCGCCGTGAGGGCCTTGTTGCGTTTGAAGCTGCGCAATGCAAGCTCGAGGTGATAGGTGAACATGATCAGGGACCGGCTGTTAGTGAGACGCGACGGAAAAAAGCAAGGGGCGGGGACGAATAACTGGAACAATTGAGGGACGAGGGATGAATAGCGAAAGTGCCAGTCCGCGACATAACCTCCAACCTACGCGCCACCCCCGCCCCTGCTCTTCATTACACCGCCCGCGTCGCTTCGATCGGCGACACGTTGGACGCGCGTCGTGCCGGCACAAACACCGCGGCTTGCCCGAGCGCGACCAATGCGACCAGACCCACCAGCACGTACGCCACGGGAATGCGATCCATCTCGAAGTGCTTCATCAGCCAGACGTTGAGCCCGACCGCGAGCGCCACGCCGATCAACGCACCGGCGCCGGCAATCATCAGATTTTCGATCTGGAAGTAATGCAGGATGTCGATCTTGCGTGCGCCCAGCGCGCGGCGCACGCCGATCTGTCGATGCCGCTGACCGACCCAGAAACTGGTCAGACCGACAATGCCGGCAGCGGTGACGCCGAGCAGCACCAGACAGACCACGCCCATCAGAATCGCCATGCCGACGTCGGCACGATAGGCGTCGGCGCGAATGTCGGCGAACGACTTGACGCTGTCGTCGTCGAGCACGCGCATTGGATTGATCTTGTAAAGCAGCGAAGGCATTGCCTTCATGGCGGCTTCCATCCTCCCCGGTTTGGCGCGCACCACGTATCGCGAATAGTTGGCGTCGATGCGGAGTGGCTCCAGCGTGGCGTTATAGGCAAACGTGTTGGTCCAGCTACCGGTGCCAGGCACTTGCAGGCGCTCGATCACGCCGATGATGGTGGTCGGCATTGTGCTGCCATCGAGATACATGGCCTTACCCACCGCGCTGCCGCCCGGAAACAGCTTGTCTGCGATGGGCTTGGTCACAATCACCACGGTGGGCTCGGTTTGATCGTGCATGCTGCGGTGCTGCACGTCGGCCGCGGTGAAAGCGCGGCCCGCCACCAACCGAACGCCGAGCGTGGAAAGCATCTGCTCATCGCCGAAGTAGAACGTGGTGCGGGTATTGCCCCCCTTGCGCATCTCGCTGCCCGGCTTGAGCGAGATCGCGCCGTTCCATGAGGAGTTGAGCAGCGGCAGCGAATTGATCGGCGCCACCGAGGCCACGTCGGAGAGATTGCGAAGCGCTGCCAGATCCTCCCGCTGCATGTTGTCCAGCTTGGCGATGCCGGCCGCATCGTCCCCGTCCGGTGCACCGACCCACTGCTGGGTGACGAGAAACAAATTGCTTTCATCAATGCCGGTAACGCGGTGCACGCGCTCGATACGTTGGCCGATGATGAAGATGGCATTGCAGACGATGGCCAGGGTCAGCGCGATCTGCAGTGCGATCAGCACCACGCCGGCCTTGTGTTTGCGCAATGCGGCGAGGATGGGATGCGTGGTCATGATGTTGTCCTCAGTTCGATTTCAGCTGCCAGGCGGGCTGCACACGCGAGGCACGGAAAGTGGGATAAAGCCCCGCGAGCAGAGTCGCCAGAATCGCAATCACCAACGTGAGCGCCAGCAACACAAAGTCGACCCGCGCGAGCGTGGCGATCTCCTTTGGCAGTACCCAGCCCACGCTCAGCACACCCAGGCCCGTCAGCAGCAAACCGAGCACGCCGCCGGCCATGCCGACCATGCCCGCTTCGGTGAGAAACTGTGCGTAAATCGAGTTGCGCTGCGCACCCAAGGCTCGACGCACGCCGATCTCGCTGCTGCGCCTGAGGAACTTCGCCAGCAGCAGGCCCGCCGTATTGACCAGACAAACAACCAGCAGCCCTAGAGCGACCAGCAGGGATACCTTAGTATCGCTCGGCACCACGTGCTCGGCGTCGAGCCAGTCCGGCAGGTCACGCAACCGGTTGTTGGGGGCCCAGGCAAAGCGTCCGCTTTGCTGCTGCTGATGCGCATAGCCGTCCAGGTACTGACGATAAGCCGCGGCAGACGCGGCATCGTCCAGTTCCGCCATAAAGGCAATCCAGACGCAGCTGGAACGCTGCAACCCGACGAAGCCGGACTCCTTCGGAATCTCGTTGCAGTTGGTATTGCCGTCATTGGCCATGCCCAACGAGATGGCCCGATCGAACGGCAGGAACACATCGTCCAGCCCGGTGGAGAACCCTCCGCTGTTAACCACGTCGTAGAAACGCGGCTGCGGATTCCAGTCGTTCAGCACGCCGACAACACGATAGTCCTTGCCCTCGATGTCGATTGTTTTTCCTACGCTGTTGGCACCCCTAAATAGCTTCTGATTGAGCTTGCTGCTGATAACCACTACCGCAGCGCGCTGGGCATCATCGTCGGCCGACCAGCCATTGCCGTAGAGAAAGGGCACATCCAGCATCGGGAAAAACTCGCTGGATACTGCGTGGCCACTGGTGTTAACCGGATGCTTGCCCGCGTCGGCAGGCACGATCGACGGCGATATCTGATACATCGCCGACTGCAGCTTGGCGCGATGATCGCGCATCAGTTTCATGGCGTCGGTGTAGTCCATCGCATCGGGTGGTTCACCGTCGGCCCCGCGCCCGGTCGGCCCCCACATATCGATCTGCGGCACGAACAGCTGCGACGATTTCCACGGAATCGGATCGCCCGACACCGCGCGGAACACGGAATACGTCGTCATCGACGCTGCCACGCCAAAGCCGATGGTCAGCACCATCAGAAGCGTAAGCCCCGGGCTGCGCTTCAGGTTGCGCACCGCCAATTCAATGTAGTAGGTAAGCATGGTCAGGTTCCGGTGGGGTGCGAGTACGGGCGCGAACAGAGCGAGGGACGAGAAACGAGTAGCGAGGGTGCAGGTTCGGGAGATAGCCGCGGGTCGCGCGACGTGGCGTAGCCACCGTCGCCTTTCATGGCTCGCCCCTCATCCCCGCTCTTCATCATGCCGCCCTCGTCGCTTCGATCGGCGACACGCGCGAGGCACGACGTGCGGGTACGAACACCGCGGCCTGGCCGAGTGCCAGCAGCGCAACCATGCCGATCAATACATACATCACCGGCATTCGCGGCATTTCGTACTGGCTCATCAGCCAGAGGTTGAGCCCGACGGCCAACACCACGCCGACGACCACGCCGCCGCCGGCGATCATCAGGTTCTCGATCTGAAAGTAGTGCAGTATGTCGCTCTTGCGTGCACCGAGCGCGCGACGCACGCCGATCTGACGATGCCGCTGGCCGACCCAGAAACTGGTCAGGCCAACAATGCCTGCGGCCGTCACGCAGAGCATGATCAGGCAGACCACGGCCATCAGGATCGCCATGCCGCGGTCGGCGCGATAGGCGGCGTAACGTATCTGCGCAAAGCTGAGGATGCCCCGCTCCGAGTCGATCACCCGCTGCGGGTTGGCAGCAAAAAGCGCATCGCGCGTCGCCGCCATCGCGGCTGCCTGCTGGCCCGGCCGGGTCTTCACCACGTACCGCGAGTTGTCGCCCACCTGACGAACGGGCTCGATGATCGTGTAGTAGTCCGAGTCCTTGGCGAAGCTTTCCGCCATGGATGACTCCAGCAGCTTGACCACACCGACGATCGTGGTGGGCTTGCTGTCGCTGTAGATCGTCTTGCCGACGGCGCTCTGGTTCGGAAAGAGTTTTTCGGCCGTGGCCTGGCTCACGATCACCGATGGCGGCAACGTGTCGTCGTGGAAGTCCATGCGAAGCACATCTGCCGCAGTGAACGCTCGCCCGGCGATGAGCTGCACGCCGAGCGTGCTCATCAGCTTGTCGTCACCCTCGTAAATCGTTGCCGAAAGCGTCGAGTTTTTCTGGTCGGGCGTCAGCGTGATGCCATTGACATGCGAACTGCCGAACAGCGGTACCGAATTGACCGGCGCTACAGACTCCACACCCGGCAAGCGGCGCAAGGTATCGAGGTCGGCGCGCACCAGTGAATCGATGGTGTCGACCGCACCCGGCGCGCCGCTCTCGGGCGTACCGACCCACTGCTGGGAGACGACAAACAGATTTGCCTCGTCGATGCCGGTGGGGCGATTCACCCGATCGATGCGTTGGCCGATGATGAAGATCGCATTGCAAACAATCGCCAGGGTCAGCGCAATCTGCAGGGCGATAAGAATGACGCCAGCCTTGTGGCGGCGGAGTGCGGCGAGGATCGGATGCGTGCTCATATATCGTATTCCTCAATTGCTTTTCAGCTGCCAAGCAGGCTGCACGCGCGATGCACGGAAAGTTGGGTACAGGCCGGCGAGTACCGCCGAAACCACCGCAATGACCAGGGTCAGCAGCAGTAGAGAAAAGTTGACGTGGGCCAGCGCAGCGATGTCCTTGGGCAGCACCAGGCCGACGCTAAATACGCCCACCCCGGTGAATACCAAACCCACGACGCCGCCGGCCAGGCCGACGATGCCGGCCTCGGTAAGAAACTGCGCGTAGATTGCCGCCTGCGGCGCACCCAGCGCGCGGCGCACGCCGATCTCGCTGCTGCGGCGAAGAAACTTGGCCAGCAACAAACCCACGGTATTGACCAGGCAGACGATCAGCAGGCCTAGCGCCACCATCAGCGACACCTTGGTATCGCTAGGCACCACGTGCTGGCTGTCGAGGAAAGCCGGCACGTCACGCAGCCGATTGTTCGGCGACCAGTTGAAGCGACCGGCGTTTTTCTGCGCCAGCGCATAGCCATTCAAGTAATCGCGGTACTTCTGTACGGCAGCCGCGCTATCCAGCTCGGCCATGTACTCGATCCATGTGCAGGTCGACCGCTGCATGCCGACGAAACCCGGCTCGGCCGGATTGCTGTTGCACGAGGTATTGCCCGCGTTGCTTAGATTCACGGCAATCGCACGGGTAAAGGGGATGAACACGTCGTCCGAATTGGTATCGAACCCCCCGGTATCCACTACATCGTAGAAACGCGGCTGCGGATCCCACTTGGCCAGCACGCCGACAACCTGATAATCCTTGCCGTGGATATCCAATGTCTTGCCCACGCTGTTCTTGCCGTCGAACATTTCCTGGTTGAGTTTGCCGCTAATCACCACGACGGCCGCCTGATTCGTGTCGGCGTCCACCGCCCAGCCGCTGCCGTACTGAAAGGGCACATCCAGCATCGGGAAAAACTCGCTGTACACCGCGTGCCCGGAAACGCTGATCGGGTGGCGACGCGAACCGGGCACCTGCACCGGCGGCGCGATGCGATAGCTGGCGGACTGCAGATTGGCCCGGTGATCGCGCATCAGCGCCACCGCATCGACATAGTCCAACGCGTTCGGCGGTTCGCCGTCCGCACTACGGCCATCGGGACCCCACATATCGATCTGGGGCACAAACAACTGCGACGACTTCCAAGGAATGGGGTCACCCGATACCGCCCGAAACACCGAATACGTCGTCATCGACGCCGACACGCCAAAGCCGATCGCCAGCACCATCAACAAAGTGAGCCCGGGGCTGCGCTTCAGACTGCGCAGCGCCAGCTCGAGGTAATAACTAAACATGGGTAACTCCAGAATGCGATGCCTTCAGACCTGCAAGGTCGATAGTGCGAAATGCGGAAATGTTCATACCGAACGGGTTGCCTCCACTGGAGACACGCGAGAGGCGCGAAGCGCCGGCGCCAGCGTGGCGAACTGCCCGAGCAGAAGGAGCACGACCACACCGATCAGCACATAGCTCAGCGACAGACGCGCCATTTCAAACCGGGCGATCATCCAGAAATTGATGCCGAAGGCGATTACTAGGCCGACGGCCAACCCGCCGACACTGATCAGAAAATTTTCAGTGAGGAAATAGTCGAGGATGTCTCGACGCGTGGCGCCAAGCGCACGCCGCACGCCGATCTGTCGGCGACGTTGGCCGACCCAGAAGCTGGTCAGTCCCACGATGCCTGCGGCGGTGATGGCCAGCAAGACCACGCAGATGATGCCCATCAGTACCGCCATGCCGCGGTCAGTATCGTAGGCACGTTTACGCACCTCTGCAAAGCTCAGTTCGCCATCCTTAGGATCGAGGATGCGCATCCGATTCTGCGCATACAGCGCCTTGGGCACTTCGCGCATAGCGTCGGCCAGCTGGCCGGGCTTAGCGCGCACGATGTAGTACAAGCCATCGGCGTTATCCTGCCGCAGCGGTCGCAAAACCGACTGGTAGGCGTATGCCGTCTTCCACGTATCAACACTCTGGTTTTGCAGGCGATCGACAATGCCAATGATGGTGCTTGGCGTCTTACTCATCTCGTAGAACGACTTGCCCAATGCCGAGCCATCCGGATACAGCCGGTCAGCCAGCGCCTTGGTGACGATGACAACCGGAGAAGCCATGTTTTGACGTGAGCCGATTCGGCCTACTTCGTCGACGCGGAAATTTCGCCCCGCGATCAGTTTTATGCCCAGCGCATCGAGCAGATGTTCGTCACCCAGATAGACATCCGCATCGGTAGTTTTTTCAGTCTGCTCGGGCGTCAACATGATGTAGTCGTCCCAGCCACTGCCACGCAACGGATACGAGTCGCTCGGTGACGCGTCACGCACGCTCGGCAACCGTCGTAATGCCGCCATGTCGGCCTGTATCTTTGCGTCTGTCTCCTGATCGGTCGACTGGCTCGCCCACTGATTGGAGATCACGAACACATTGGCTTCATCGATGCCGGAAGGCTCGGAAAGGTGTTCCAGTCGCTGCTGGATGATGAACAGCGCATTGCAGACGATCGCCAGAGTCAGCGCGATCTGCAAGGCGATCAAGATGACACCAGCCTTGTGCTGGCGCATGGCGGAGAGGATGGGTTTGATCTGCATATGGGCGGCCACTCAGTTCGATTTCAGCTGCCAGGCCGGCTGCACGTGAGCCGCGCGCCAGATCGGATAAAGCGCCGCCAACACCGTAGCGACTATCGCCGTGAGCAATGTCATCGCCATGAGAGAAACATCGAGATGCGCCAGTCGCGCGATCTGCGGCTGGAACAAGTGTCCGATGCCGAGCATTCCCAAAGCAGTCAGCGCCAACCCCAACACTCCGCCGGCCAGTCCCACGGTTCCCGCTTCGATCAAAAATTGTTTGTACATTTCGCTGCGCGCCGCGCCAAGCGCGCGACGCACGCCAATTTCCCCGGCGCGACGCATGAACTTGGCCAGCAGCAAGCCGATGGTGTTGACCATGCAGATGACAAAGAATCCGAGTGCGACCAACAGTGATATGCGCGTTTCAGGCGGCACCACTTTCCGGTACGCGAGCCACTGAACCACGTCGCGCAGGCGCACATTAGGTGCCCAACCGAAGCGTCCGGCACGTTGCTGGTCGGCGGCATACCGTTCGAGAAATTGCTTGTAGCGCGACGCATCCGCGGCGCTGTCCAGTTCCACCCAGGGCATTACCCAGACGCAGCTACTACGCAGCCACGCGTCCCGCGTCTTAAAATCGACATTTCCCCGGCAGCTGTTTCTGCCGTAGGTATCGATCTGCATGTCCAGCGCACGGGTAAACGGCACATAGAAATCCGAAGGCTCGTCGAAATTGTCGTTATCGAAAGCCGCAAAGAAGCGCGGCTGCGGATTCCAGTGCCTTGCCACACCAACAATCCGGTAATCGTGTCCGTTCAACGTGATCTCGCGGCCGACGCTGTCCGTGTCGCCAAACATTTTCTGGTTGAACGCCTCGCTGAGCACGACAACCGCGGCGCGTCCGTCGTCATCGGCCGCACTCCAGCCACTGCCGTAGCGAAACGGCACTTCGAACATCGGAAAAAAGTCGCCATACACGGCGTAACCGTTCGCGCCGACAGGCAAGCTGCGGCTACCGCCTGGCATGACCGACACATGCACCGCATACAACAGGGTCTGCCGGCTTGCCTCGTGCGCGCGCATCAGCGCTATGGCATCGGTATAGCTCAGCGCGTCGGGCGGCTCGCCCTTCAGATTCTGCTGTGGCCCCCAGCCGTCTAACTGCGGCGTGAACAACTGCGCGGACTTTTGCGGAATGGGATTGCCGGACACGGCGCGAAATACCGAGAAAGTAATCATTGACGCCGCGACGCCGAAACCGATCGCCATCACCATCAGCGCGGTGAGCGCCGGATTGCGCCGCAGGCTGCGCAGGCCGAGTTCAAAGTAATAGGCGAACATTTAGCAGGCCTCCGTCATGCCGCACGCGTCGCTTCGACGGGGGACACGCGCGACGCGCGCAGTGCGGGTGCGAGCGTCGCGGCCTGACCAAGAAGCAGCAGCAGTGCGACGCCAATCAGTAGGAACGGCAGGGGGAGACGCCGCGTTTCGAAATGCGCGACCAGCCACAGGCTCAGGCCCAGCGCAAGCACGATGCCCGTCAGCACGCCAGCGAGACTGATCAAAAAGTTTTCCGTCAGGAAATAGCCGAGGATGTCGTGGCGCGTAGCGCCCAGCGCACGGCGTACGCCGATCTGCCTGCGCCGTTGGCTGACCCAGAAGCTGGTGAGTCCCACGATTCCTGCGGCCGTGATGATCAACAGCACGGCACAGATCGCACTCATGATGATCGCCATGCCACGGTCGTTTTTGTAAGCCTGCTCGCGCACCTGGGCGAAGCTGCGCACGCCACCGCCCTCACCTTCCCCGTTGGGGATGATGCGCAGACGATTGGCCTTGAAGAGTGTGTCTCGCGCGACGTTGGCTACGGCGCCCAGCTGGCCTGGCCGGGTGCGAATCAGGTAGGCATTCGATTTATCGGTGAGCAGTTTGGGCTCGAGCACGACATAGTCTGAAATGGCATCGGACCAGCTGCTCGCCGAGCCCCCTTGGAGATGATCCATGATGCCGATAATCGTGCTGGGCGCTGTGGCGCCGCCGATGTAGAGCGGCTTGCCCAGGGCCGACTGATTCGGATAAACCTTCTCGGCGAGCGCCTTGGTGATGATCAGCTGCGCCGGTGCCGCCAGGTTGTGCGAGTCCATCGCGCGAATTTCATCCGCCCGAAAATTGCGTCCGGCAATCAGTTTTGCGCCCAATACCGTCAGCACGTGGTCGTCGGCAAAGAATCGCCAAGTCACGGCGACGGGCTGCTTGGCGTCGGGCTTGATCGTTACGCCGGAGTTCCAGCCGCCGCCGCGCAGGGGATAGCCATAGCTCACCCCGACGTCCTGTACACCGGGCAGCTCGCGCAACGTCTGCAGATCCGCATGAACGAGCGGCTCTACCGCTGCTCCGCTGGCGCTGGTCCATTCGCTGCCGACGGTCAGCAAATCGCTTTCGACGATCCCCGTGGTTCGCGAGAGATGCGTCAGTCGCTGCTGGATAATGAAGAGCGCGTTGCAGACAATCGCCAGCGTCAGAGCGATCTGCAAACCGATCAGCAAGGTACCGGCCTTGTGTCGTTTGAGTGCAGCGAGAACTGGCTTGATCTGCAGCACGAGCATCACCTCAGTTGGACTTCAGCTGCCAGGCGGGAGCGACCTGCGCGGCCCGCCAAGTGGGATAGAACGCCGCCAGCAGCGCCGCCAGCACGGCGACTAGCAAGGTCAACGCCACCAGCGAAACGTCGAGCGTGGCCAGACGCGCAATTTGCGCATCGAAGATCAGACCGACGCTCCATACCCCGACTCCCGTGAGCAGCAAGCCCAGCACGCCGCCGGCCAGACCAATCGTCGCCCCCTCCATCAGAAACTGCGCGTACACCGTTCGACGCGACGCGCCCAGCGCTCGGCGCACGCCGATTTCCGCGGCGCGGCGCATGAATTTGGCCAGCAACAGCCCAACCGTGTTGACCAGGCAAATGGCCAGAAAGCCGAGCGACAGATAGAACGAGAGCTTGCTTTCCGGCGGTACGACGTGCTCGTAGTCCAGCCATTGCGCCACATCGCGCAGACGTACGTTGGGAGCCCAGGCATACCGACCTACGCGCTGCTGTTCGGCGGCATAATCATGCAAATACTGGCGGTAGGCATCGGCATCCGCCTTGTTCGGCAGTTCGGCCCAGTAAACGACCCAGCTGCAGCCGGAGCGCAGAAACGCATCCCAGCCGGTACCGTAATTCTCATCGACGCAGTCTGTGCTGCCCGTGGTAATGAGCTGCAAATCGACGGCGCGGCTCATGGGAATAAACAGCTCGATCGCATCGGCAAAGCCGCCGTTGCTGGCCAGATCGAAGAACAGCGGTTTTGGATCCCAGCTGTCCATGACGCCAACGATGCGGTAGTTGTGCCCGCTCAAATTGATCTCACGACCGACGCTGTTCGCGCCGTGGAACAGCCGATCGTTGAGCGCCCGACCGATGACCACCACCGATGCCCGATTGTCGTCCTCCGCCGCGCCCCAGCCGCCGCCATACAAAAACGGAATATCGAACATCGCAAAAGCGTTGTTGGAGACCGCATAGGTCGCCGGCCTGATCGGCAACTGGCTTGCATCGTCCGATATCACCGAAAGTTTTACCGGGTACAGCGCCGCCTGCCGCAATGCCTTGTGCGCCTTCAACAGCGCCATCGCGTCGATATAGTCCAGCTCGTCCGGCGGCTCGCCGTGTTGATTGTTCTGAGGTCCGAAATTGTCGATCTGCACCGCGTACAGCCGCGACGATTTCTGCGGGATCGGATTGTTCGAAACCGCGCGAAATACCGAATACATGGTCATCGACGCCGCTACGCCGAAAGCGATCGTGATGATCATCAAACCCGTGAGCACCGGATTACGTCGAAGGCTGCGCAGGCCGAGTTCAAAGTAGTACGCGAACATCGCGCTGCCCTCCGATCGCTTGAGCGGACGCTCTTGGCTTTATGGGCTGGTATCGCGCGACATTCACTGCAGCAGCCGGTTGATGTCTTCGAGATCGTGCATGTCGATGGTGCCGGCAGCCTGCTTCAACGACAGCTTGTTGAGGATGAACTGGTGACGTTCGACGGTGTATTGGCCCTGCGCCTGCGCCAGAATCTGAATCGCATTGACCACGTTGGGCAGACTCATGGTGCCGATCGAATAGCCGGCGCGCATGGACCCCAGCGACTTTTCCGCCACCTGCACGGCGGTGCGGGTGGTTTCGACCTGATCGATGCCGTCTACCACGAGGTTGAAATAGTTGTTGGCATCGCGCGCGGCCTGTCGGCGCTGAGTCTCCAGATTGCCCTCGTCCGCATCGCGCTGGTGGATCGCCTGACGCACCTGTGACTGCGTGAGTCCGCCACTGAATATCGGTACGGTGAGCGTGAGCCCGACCGTCGTGGTGGCTGGCCCGTATCGGGAGTCGCCAGCCATGGGCGTGGCGCTGGCCCAGCTGCCGAATTTGTCGCGGTAGACGTTGGCACTCAACGTCGGCAGGTGCCCGGCGCGTGCCGCCGAAATCTTGTGTTCGTCGGCACTGACCGTATAGCGCGCGGAAAGAATGGCCGGATTGGTTTGCATGGCGGCATCGACCCAGGCCTTGGCGTCGTTGGGCGTGGGTGCCTGCAGGGGAATATCCTCGCGCAGCTTTTTCAGTGTCCCGGTTGGCTGGCCGGTAATCTGCTCGAGCCCATGCAATGCGTCCTTCAAGGTATCCTGCGCGGCGATCCGTTCCGACTTGATGGAAAGGTAAAAGGCTTGCGCCTGGGTCGAGTTCGCCGAATTTTCCAGGCCCACCTTCAGGCGTTCATTGGCCTGATCGAACTCTTGTTTGAAACCGTCCTCGTAGGCTTTGTAGACGTCCACCTGGTCCTGCGCGATCAGCACGTTGAAGTAGGCGCTGGCAACACGCACATAAAGGTCCTGCAGCGCGGCGCGATAGACCTCTTCCTGCGCGTCGCTGGTGGAATGGGCCGCGCGCAGCGTGGCGATATCCGGCAGATTGATGATGGCCTGGCTGAGCGAGCCATTGAGATCGCGATAACGACTATGACCGACCGCACTGGTGGGTAACGAGACACCGTTGACGATGTTGGATCCTCCGGTGCCGCCATGACTTTGATCGAAACTCAGCCCCGCGGACAGCTGTGGCAGCAGCGCCGAGCGCGCCTGCGGCACGCCCTCGGCCACGACCAGGCGCGTGGCGTCGGCCGTGCTGAGTACCGGATCGTTGGCGATGGCCTGCCGATAGGCATCCATCAGATCCTCGCCGTGGCCGGACAAGGGCGCGATGGTCAGCAAGAGCAGCACGGGCAACAACTTCAGACGCATGGATGACTCTCTCGAAAGATGGACGGATGGACGGCTGGAACCGAACCGGCAGAATCAGTCCGAACGTGCGCCGCCTTGTGCTGCGGTCACGGCATTGTGGAAACGCGGGTCTTCCGACAGATCCACCACCTGGCCGTCGATGACATGCACGTTGCGCTGGGCGCGAGCGGCAAGCTCGGGGTCGTGGGTGACCATGACGATGGTGGCACCGCCGCGGTGGATGTCCTCGAGCAGTTCGAGCACGCTGCGGGCCATCTGTGTATCGAGGTTGCCGGTCGGTTCATCGGCGAGCAGCAGGCGTGGTGAGCCGGCCAATGCGCGAGCGATCGCCACACGCTGCTGCTGACCGCCGGAGAGTTCGGCCGGATAGTGCTTGGCGCGCGAGGCAAGACCGACGCGCTCGAGCGATTCCATGATGCGCTGCTTGCGTTCGGCAGCCTTCATGCCGCGATAGCGCAGCGGCACTTCGATGTTGTCGAACACGTTGAGATCGGGAATCAAGTTGAACGCCTGAAAAATGAAGCCGATCTTCTCGTTGCGGATCTTCGAGCGGGCGTTGTCGTTGAGATTGCTCACCTCGATGCCGTCGAGGTGATACTCGCCACCGGTAAAGGTTTCCAGCAGGCCGGCGATGGTCAGAAACGTGGTTTTGCCCGAGCCGGACGGACCGGTAACGGCGACGAACTCGCCCTCTTTCACGTCGATATTGAAATCGCGCAGCGCGTAGGTCTCGACCACTTCGGTGCGGTAGACCTTGGACAGGTGGCTCATCTTCAGCATGGTTTTGCGTCCTTATGGTGGTGTTCGGTTTTTTGGTGCAACGGGAACGGGGATCAGGGAATGTGGAACATGCGAGGTGCAGTTACTTTTGCTTCTGACGTTGCTTGAAATAAAAGCCAGCTAAGGCGATTGGATCGGGACTTCTCTTGAACGGCATGTTCCCCATTTCCCAGTCACCGTTCCCCGCTCTTCATCAGCTACTGATCGCAACCTTCGCCGCGTTCTTGAAGTTGTCGGTGCCCGAGATCACGATGCGGTCGCCCTCTTTCAGGCCGCCCAGAATCTCGACCTTGTCGATGCTGCTGGTGCCGACGCGGATCGGGGTTTTGGTGGCGATGCCGTCGCGTACGACATAGGCGTAGCTGCCGCCGGATTCGTCGACGAACGAGCCGCGCTGCACGGTCAGCACGTTGTCGCGCTTGTCGAGCAGCACGCGCACCGAGAGGCGCTGGTTCTGGCGCAGCTGCTTGGGTGTAGGACCATCGAAGCGCAGGCGCGCGGCGACTTCGCCATTCACCACTTCCGGCGAAATGGCGCTGACCAAACCCTTCCAGACGTTGCCGTTGCCGCTGATCTCGCCGCCCATGCCGATGCCCAGGTCGCGTGCGAAGCTTTCCGGCACCTGCATCTCCACCTGCAAGGCGGAGAGATCGATCACGCTGAGCAATTGCGCGTCCTTCGCCACGGTGGCGCGCTCGGCGATAAACAGCTGGCCGACCTGACCATCTACCGGCGACTTGACGTTGAGGTTGTCGACCTGGCGCTGCAGGTCCTGCACCACCAACATCTGGTTATCGTGGGTGAGCTTCTTCGATTCGATGTTGAACTTCAGACTGTCGTTGTTCATGCCCAGATCGGACTTGGCATGCGCCAGCACGATGCGCGCTTTTTCCAGTGCGTCCTTGGACTGATCGACCTCGACGCCGGTGGCCGCACCGGCAGCGAACGCTTTCTGCTCGCGCGCCAGATTGGTTTCGGCGCTCTTTTCGTCGATCTGGGCGTTGTCGAACGCCTTCTGCAGATCGCTGCGCTTGGTGCGTGCGTCCACCTGCGACTGCAGGTAATCGACCTGCATGGCATCGGCCTTGGACTGCTCCTGCGCCAGCTTGTTGCGCAGCTCGGGGCTGTCGATGGTGGCCAGCACCTGGTCTTTCTTCACCGTGTCGCCGGCGTGCACCTGCAGAGTGACGGCGCCGCCGTAGGTGGCGTACAGCGTGGGACTGACCGCCGCGACGACCTTGCCTTCGGCAGCGATGTCGTTGACGAACGGGCCGCGCTCGACCGTCGCGAAAGACAACCGCGACGCGCTGACCGATGACGACGCGGAAAACAGGCGGCCAATGCCGGGCACCAGCCATACCAGCAGGCCCAGCACGACCACACCGCCACCGATCAGCATCAGCCGACGCTTGCGGTTGGGTTTGACCTCGACGATACGATCTTGCGCGGAAGTGTCGCGAATCATGTGATGCATCCCTGACCGCGCACCGGGCGGTCCCACGCAGGGTTTTGCAATCCACATGCCAAAAGGCAAAGTGAGGCCAGACAAGGATTCGCGGCCGTTTCAGTCGATACAAACAGTGTCCGCGGACACTGGCCACGCCGCGCCGGACACTTATGCTGAGCAGGAAACGGGGAACATCAAGTGTCAGGCAAGCCGGCTTTACTCGCGCGACCCAGCTTTCACCCTGGGTATCACGGGGGAGTGCACGCGACACGCAACCCTCGTGTTCCCCGTTCCCGCTCTTACCTCACTACAAAACCGGCAAGCCCTGCACCAACAGCGGCTGCGAGCCGGCAATGGCCTGTGCCACCACGCGACCCAGGGGCGAAATGCGCGGCGGCGAGGCTTCGCCAAGGCAAAGCATGTTGGCAAGCGGCTGGCAGCGAAAGCGCATGAGATGCGCAGCGGCGCCGCGGAACATACGCGACCTGCCAAGTTCGGGCCGGCTTGCGATCATCTGGCTTTCGTCCGGCAGATTGTCCCAGGCCAGATAGTCGGTATCGGGCAGTAAATGCAGCTGGGCCAGAATCTCGCCGCACGCGTCGAGACATTCGATCCACTCGCGTGGGCCGTCGGCGCTGACGATGCCCAGCACGCGCAGATAGTGCGTGCGCAGCAGCGGCGTCAGCAGCGGACTTTCGCTGAGCAGGCCGTCAGGCCATCGCGCCGACGCATCGACCTCGGCGCGCGACGGCACGTAGACCACGCTGCCAAGCAGCGGCAGCCACCGCGCGAGCGCCGACGCGGTGACGTGCAACGACCGCTCGCCAGGTTCGACAAACCACGCGCGCGGGCTGCAAAAGAAGGTATCGAGCCAGCCGTACATATCACCTCCAGCGGTGATGGCATACCGTGACAGGCATGCGCTGATGGCCGGCTGGAGTCCGCGGGCGGCGGGCGATCTGGCAAGGGCCTTGGGATGCTGAGGCGTGCGGCGACGCCGCTCGCGACAGTCGAAGCGAATTACTTGGTGAGGATCAGTTTGTCGTTGCGCGTCAGACGCAGGTGATATTCCCCGCCCTGATGCTGGATCACCAGCTCGCGACCGCCGTCCAGCAGCATCTGGCTGGAGATGCGGGGAATCGCCGCGTTATCCGCCACGGCTGGCCGGGTGTTCACCAGCTGCAGCGATCGCGGGCTGGCCGTAACGACGTGGGCGACGGGATGAGACTGGGACAGGGTGGAAATCGACATGGCACGCTCCGCAGAAGGTCAGTGACGACTTTGATGATAATGATTCTCATTTGAGTGTCAACTGCCGTCTATCGATGCGATTCACCCCGGCTATCGCACGCTGATTCAGGCGACTGCCGTTTCTATTCGCTCCCGTATCGCCTTGTCGATCTTCGGCAGCACATCGAGCGCGCCGAGATTCTGCTCCAGCTGTTCGGTCTTGCTGGCCCCCAGCATCACCGTGGAGACACGCGGGTTGAGCAGGCACCAAGCGATCGCCAGCGGCGCCAGACCTACGCCGAGCTCATCGGCGATCGGCTTCAACGCACGCACCTTGTCAACGCGCTCGCCGCCCTTGCCCAGTACGCTATGGCGCAGCCACTCGTAGCCCGGTTGATTGATGCGCGAATCGGCCGGCACGCCGTCGTTGTACTTGCCCGACAGCAGGCCGGACGACAGCGGCGACCAAATCGTGGTGCCCATGCCGTAAGCCTCGTACAGCGGCGCGTACTCCGTTTCGACGCGTTCGCGATGCAGCAAGTTGTACTCGGGCTGCTCGACCACCGGGGCATAGAAATGATGGTCACGGGCCACGCGATGCGCCTCGTGAATCGCGTCGGCCGGCCACTCGCTGGTGCCCCAGTAAAGCACCTTGCCCTGGCGAATCAGCGTATCCATCGCCGCCACGGTTTCTGCGATCGGCGTATCCGGATCGGGGCGATGACAAAAATACAGATCCAGATAATCCACGCGCAGCCGCTGCAGCGCCTGATGACAGGCGTCCATCACATGCTTGCGCGAAAGTCCGCGCTGGGTTGGCAGCGGATCGGCCACTGCGCCGAAAAAAACCTTGCTCGACACGCAGTAGCTGTCGCGCGCAAAGCGCAGATCGGCCAGCACGTCGCCCATCAACGCTTCGGCGACGCCGTTGTTGTACGTCTCTGCATTGTCGAAAAAATTGACGCCGCGATCGTGCGCCAGCGCCAGCAGTTCGCGCGCCTGCGACCGCCCGACCTGCTTACCGAACGTGACCCATGCGCCGAATGACAGCGCGGAAAGTTGCAGGCCGGTGAAACCGAGGCGGCGGTATTGCATGGAGTAGTCCAGTTCGGATGGCAAAGACGACGAGCATGACAACAATGCCATTGCCATGTCTAACCCATGCGGCGGTTTACCGCTGCCTTTGCGCTACGCCGCGCCATCGATATAGCCCACCAGCGCCGCCGCGAGATGGTCGAACACGACACGCGTACGGCGGCTGGCCTTCAGATCTTCGTGCATCACCAGCCAGGTATCCAGGCTGGGCGCGAACGCCTGCGGCAGCACGCGCACCAGGTTCTTGTCGCGTTCGGCCAGCGCACACTGGCAGCCGCCGATGCCGTATCCGGCGCGAATCGCGGCCAGCTGGGCCAGATCGCTATCGGTGCGCAACGAAAAATCCTCGCGACCCAACGGCAGCTTGTCGCGAACGGCGCGCAGCGCCGGCGTTTCGTGGTCATAGCCGATCATCGCGTGTCGATGTAAATCGGCCCAGATCAACGGCTTGCCGTTGGCTTTCAAATAGCGGCGATGCGCGTAGAGCCCCAGCGGAATCGCACCGACGTGACGCGCCACCAGCGCTCTCTGCACCGGACGGACCATGCGCACCGCGATATCCGCATCCTTGCGCAGCAGATCCTCGCTGCGGTTGGACAGCGACAGCTCGATCACAATGCCCGGATGCCGTTGCCGCAAGTCGGTCAGTATCGGCGGCAACACCTCGGCGCCGATCACTTCACTGCAGGTCACGCGCACCACGCCGCGCACTTCGCTATTGCTGCCGGAGGCGGCCCGACGCAAAGCCGCCGACGTCGCGTACATCGCCTGCGCATGTGTCGCCAGCTCATCGCCGAGGTCGGTAGGGACAAGGCCTTGCGGCGAACGCGTAAACAACACGACATCCAGATCGGACTCCAGCTGCCGGATGTGTCGCCCCAGGCTCGGCTGGGTCATGCCCAGGCTGCGCGCCGCCGCCGACAGGCTGCCTTCGCGGATCACCGCGAGAAACGAACGATACAGCTCCCAACTCGGTTCTTTTGCAGCCATGCATTTATGTATAGCAGATGTTCGCTTTTAGGCAATTTTCATTTAGACCCACAGCGCTCATTCTGATCCCACATTCCACGGGAGACGATCATGAAAGCAGAACGCATCGCTTTGGTACTGGGCGCTACCGGTGGCTCCGGCAGCGAAATCGCCAATGCACTTTTGCAGCGAGGATGGACGGTTCGTGGACTGGTTCGCGATGCCACGCGAAGCCATCTCGCGGCCGGCATCGAATGGCATGAGGGCGATGCCATGAACGCCCCTGATGTGGCGCAAGCCGCGCGCGGCACTGGCGTGATCGTGCATGCCGTCAACCCGCCCGGCTACCGACAATGGGACACGCTGGTGCTGCCGATGCTCGACAACGCCATCGTCGCCGCCAAGGAAAACAACGCGCGTATCGTGCTGCCGGGTACGGTCTACAACTTCGGACCGGATGCGCTGCCGCTATTGCGCGAAAGCTCGCCGCAACAGCCGCTCACGCGCAAAGGCGCGATCCGCGTACAGATGGAAAAGCGCCTCGAAGCGGCGGTAACCAGCGGTGTGCGCGTGCTGATACTTCGCTGCGGCGATTTCTTCGGTCCGCGCGCCGGCAACAACTGGTTTAGCGCGATTCTGAAACCGGGTAAAAAGCTGCGCTCGGTTAACTACCCCGGACCGCGCGACTTGCCGCATGCCTGGGCTTACCTGCCGGACGTCGGCAAGACCGTCGCCTTGCTGCTTGAGCGCGAGAGCGAATTGGCCGCCTTCGAGCGATTTCATTTCGGCGGCCACTGGGTCGATGGCCATGCCTTGATGTCCGCGATCCGAAAGGCGGCAGCCGATCCAAGGCTACCTCTGCGATCCTTCCCGTGGTGGCTCGTCACGCTGGCATCGCCCTTCGTCACGATGTTTCGCGAAGTGCGCGAAATGCGTTATCTATGGCGTCAGCCGCTGCAACTCGACAATCGCAAGTTGATCGCGTTTCTCGGTGCAGAACCGCATACCGATCTTGATCGCGCTGTTAGCGACACCTTGCAAGGCATGGGCTGCCTTTGAGTCGATAAATCAATTCAGTGCAAAGAAGATCCGCGCAACCATTTATCGAAGAAACCCAGAACTCGGATTTGATAGGTGTTTCCGCTGTAGCGGTAAAAGTCGACATGTCTTGCGCCATGAACGATCCAGAGCTCCTTCGGTGCAGAGGCTGCATCAAACATGGCCAGCGACTCGCCAATTTTCGTGTCTCGATCGGCATCTCCGACAATCAATAGTTTGGGCGCATGGATTTTCCCTATCTTGTCGATAGGCCTCATTTCATCGAGTGAAAAACCAAGGTGGGGCTTGACCGTACTCATCAATAGCGGACCGAACCACGACCCAAAAATACCCATATGGATTTGCAGTCGATCTTCGATGGCTTGAGAAAGAGTTGGATAGACCTGCTCCAAAATGATCGCATCGACTTTCAGAGGCGGATCGGCAAGCAGAGTTGCCGCACCTTCCATCGAGGTTCCGAGCACTCCAATCTTCTCGCCCGGCGCCAGCTTTTTAAGCTGATCCACCGCGGCCGCCGCGTCTCTGGATTCAAGATGGCCAAAAGTGATGGCATCTCCGGTGCTCTCGCCCGAGGCTTGAAAGTCGATCAACAGCACCGAGTACCCGGACGCATGTAGGAACCTAGCACGGTTCAGCATCGCAAGACGATTGGCTCGCACCCCATGCAGCAAAAGTATCGCACCCCTGCCGTTCCCACGAAGAAACCAGCCGTGAATCAGCGCATCGGACGAACTTTTGAAAACGACCGTGCTCGCCGGAAACTCTGATGGCGGCGCGCCAACGATTTCGCGCGCCGGATGAATCAGTACGCTTCCTGCGACCCAGAGACCCGCGAATGCCAAGCACGCAAGCAGGAAAAGTCCGAGCGCCAATTTCCTGAACATTCGACGCCTTGCCATTACCGACCCCAATAAGTTGGGCGTTGAACGAGATCTAGCCGACTACCGAA
The DNA here is from genome assembly GCF_013408815.1 of Rhodanobacter sp. K2T2. Taxonomy (NCBI): domain Bacteria; kingdom Pseudomonadati; phylum Pseudomonadota; class Gammaproteobacteria; order Lysobacterales; family Rhodanobacteraceae; genus Rhodanobacter; species Rhodanobacter sp. K2T2. Next base: position 482,134 of record NZ_JACCCA010000002.1, read on the forward strand.
GAATAAGTAGCCCCGCGGCCAAAATTATCGCCGCGAAAATCCCCGCCACCACATCGTCCACCATCACACCCATGCCGCCCTTGAGGTGACGATCCAGCCAGCGGATCGGCCAGGGTTTCCACACGTCGAACAGGCGAAACAGCACGAAGCCGGCGAGCAGCCACCACCACGTCGAGAAACGCGTCGGCAGCAACTCCGGCAGCAGCAGCGGGATCAGCGCGATCCACTGGCCGATGAATTCGTCCCAGACCAGGCTGCGGTGATCGTCCACGCCGAGGGCGCGACCGGCGATACCGCAAGCCCAGACGCCGATGGCAAAACCGACCAGCAAAATCAGGACATAAAGCGGTAGCGACAGCTGGCGCAGCAGCAGCCACGGCAGCAGCGCGGCGAGTGAGCCGAAGGTGCCCTGCGCCACCGGCGTAAGCCCCGAACCGAAGCCGCAGGCCAGCCAGCCTGCGGGCGTGACAAGCAGTGCGCGGCGCTGTTCGGCGCTGAGAGTTCTCTTGGCGCTCATGCGAAATGATCCCAGCCGGCCTGCCCTGTTTCCAGCCAATGGCCGTCGACGCCACGCACGTTGACGCCTTGGCCTTCGACGATGCGGCCGATGCGCGTGACGCCGCAGCCTAGCCGGGAAAGGTCTGACTGCACATCGGCGAGTCGATTCATCGGCACGGTAAAGCACAGCTCGTAGTCGTCACCGCCAGTGAGCGCGAACTGCTGCGCGCTGGCGTCGTCGTAAATCGCCATCAGCGACGGCGAGAGCGGCAGCAGCGACGCATCGATTTCCGCACCGACACCACTGGCTGTGCAGATATGCCCGAGGTCGGCGATCAGGCCATCGGAAATATCGATACACGCGTGCGCCAGATCGCGCAGCGCCGAGCCGGCCGCCAGCTGTGGCGTCGGTCGATTGAGTCGGGCGACAAGCAGATCGCGCGCGTCGCTGCGCTGCTCCTCAACCGCAAAAGGATGAGCCAGCGCATGCAGGCCCGCCGCCGCATCGCCCAACGTGCCGGTCACCAGCACCGCGTCACCCACCTTGGCGCAGGAACGCATCAGCGCTTTTCCCGGCGCAACAAAACCGTGTACCGCGACGCTGATACTCAGCGGACCGCGCGTGGTGTCGCCGCCGACCAGCGCCAGCCGGTGCGGCTTGGCCAGCTGCGCAAAGCCTTCGGCAAGCCCTTTGACGAAGGCTTGATCCGGCTCGGGCAGCGTCAGCGCCAGAAGAGCCCACGCCGGCGTGGCGCCCATGGCCGCGAGATCGGAGAGGTTGACCGCCAGCGCCTTCCAGCCGATGTCGACCGCCGATGTGCCGCGGGGAAAATGCACGCCTTCCACCAGCGTGTCGATCGCCACGGCCAGCTCCTGCCCGGCCGGCACGGCGAGCACGGCAGCGTCGTCGCCGATGCCTAACCTGACGTCGTCGCGCGACTGTTCGGTAAGCGAGCGGATGCGTTCGATCAGGCTGAATTCCATATCCTCGATCCCGGCTGGCGCGCGTTTACACGTCGCGCGTAAAGACGTGCACGGTAGAGCCGTGAACCTGACCTTCCATCCAGAAGCGGAAACCGGCTTTGCCGGCCAGCCGGGTCGATGCGACGTTGTCCGGATCGATGATGCAGCACGAGCGGTGCGTGCCGAAATGGCTGTCGCCCCAGGCCTGCACGGCGGCAAGCGCCTCGCTGGCGTAGCCTTTACCATGCGCGTGCGACGCCAGTACCCAGCCGAGCTCGGGCATACCGTCGAGCGAAGGCGTCATGCCGCGCCGAAAGTCGGCGTAGCCGATGTCGCCGATCAGCCGGCCGCTCGCCTTTTCTTCGACGGCCCAATAGCCGTAACCGAGCATCGACCAGAGCCCGCCGTAGCGCAACAAGCGCATCCAGGCATCCGGCGGCGATGTCGGCTGGCCGCTGAGAAAACGATAGACCAGCGGATCGGCCCAGGTGGCGGACAACGCGGCGTGATCGTCGGCGCGATGCGCACGCAAGCGCAGGCGCTCGGTTTCCAGCACGGGCACAGCCACGGCGAGGTCGCTGGCCGCGCCCGACATCAGCCGCGTTTCTCGACCGCGCGTAGCTCGGCGGCCAGCTTGTCGAGTACGCCGTTGACGTAGCTGTGGCCGTGATCGGCGCCGAAACGCTTGGTCACTTCGATCGCCTCGTTGATCACCACGCGATACGGCACGTCGGGGCGAAATTTCAGTTCGTAGGTAGCCAGGCGCAGCGCGGCGCGTTCGATCGGGTCGATCTGCGCGACCTCGCGGTCGATATGCGGGCGGAGCGCTTCATCAAGCGCATCGACGTTTTTTTCGACGCCGTGCAGCAGATCCTCGAAGTATTCGAGGTCGGCGATTTCCATGTCTTGCTCGTGGCGGAACTGGTCGATCACTGCATTCATGTGGCTGCCGCTGAGCTGCCACGCGTACAGCGCCTGCAGCGCACGGCGGCGGGCGCGCGAGCGCGCGGCCATGTCCAGACCCTGCGGCCCCTGCGCCATCACAGCTTGCCGTACAGGTTGACCATCTCGAGCGCCGCCATGGCCGCGTCGACACCCTTGTTGCCGGCCTTGGTGCCGGAACGCTCGATCGCCTGTTCGATGCTGTCGGTAGTCAGCACGCCGAAGGCTACCGGCACGCCGGAGCTGTACGCGGACTGGGCCAGACCTTTGGCGCACTCGCCGGCGACATAGTCGAAATGCGGCGTGCTGCCGCGAATCACCGCACCCAGTGCGATCACCGCGGCGTACTTGCCGGAGTTGGCCAGCTTGTGTGCGGCCAGCGCGATTTCCCAGGCGCCCGGCACGCGAATTAGCTCGATCGCGTCGTCCTTCACGCCGTGGCGCACCAGCGCGTCGCGCGCGCCGGCCACCAGGGGTTCCACGACAAAGCCGTTGAAACGGCCGGCGACAATGGCGAACTTGCCCTTCGGGGTGGCGAAATCGCCTTCGATGATCTTCATTGCTAATTCCTCTGTGGACCGCAGCCCAGGCTGACCGCGCATTTTACGGGTTTGCCGGCACTCCTGCTTGATCGCCGGTGCCGGACTGGTATTGGGGCTCTAGCGCGCCAGATGCGGATAGCCGCTGAAATCCAGCTGCGCCCGGCCGCCAGCCGTCCGCAGCCGGGCCGGCGCGCCGAACGGCAGGGTGAATTTCTTCGGCTCATGGCCGAACGGCAGCCCGTCGATCACCGGAATATCGACCACGCCGCGCAGCTGCGCGAAGCCCTGGTCGAGGTTGTACCCGTTGTCGTAACCACTGGGCTTGCACTGAGTAAAGTCACCCAGCAATAGCGCGCGCTGGCGACCGAGCACGCCGGAAAGGTGCAGCTGATACAGCAGCCGCTCGATCCGGAACGGCGGCTCGGTGACGTCCTCCACAAAGAGAATCCCGCCGTCGATCTCCGGAAAATACGGCGTGCCGATCAGGCTGCACAGCATGGCCAGGTTGCCGCCCCAGAGCGGGCCCTCCACGTCGAGTTCGACGGAATCGTTCGTGCTCCATGTCGCGGTGGATTGCGGGGCGCGCACGGTGTTCCAGAAATGCTCAAGAGTGAAGTCGCTGGCGACCTCGGCGCCGAAATCCGGCCCGAGCATGGGACCGCCGAACGTCGTCAGTCCGCACTGTGCATGCAGCGCCATCTGGATCGCGGTGAAGTCGCTATGGCCGATCAGCACGGTGCTAGTGCCGGCGAGCCGCTCTCGCAGGGCGCCGTAGTCCAGATGCGGCAGCAGGCGCGTGGCGCCGTAGCCACCCCGCACGGCCAGCGCGATATCCGGCAGCGACTCCATCGTGGCGAGCGCGTTGATATCGGCTGCGCGCTGTGCGTCAGTGCCGGCATAGCGAAGCTCGACGCGATCGAGCACATCCAGCCCGCTCACCGCGCAACCCGCTTCACGCAGGCGCTCCACGCCGCGCGCCATGGCCGCGCGGTCGTGCGGATAACCGGAGGGTGCGATCAGGCGGACAGAAGTTTCAGTCATGGTCGCGATCAGTTGTGAGAAAGGCGAAATTGTGCGGTCTGGCAAGCCGCGAAGCGTGTTGAAAACGTGGCGGCAGCGGGCGCCGGCCATGACAAGGCGCCTAGACGTACTCCGCCACCTCCAGCCCGAAGCCTGCCAGACCCACCAGCTTACGCGGCGTGCCGAGCACGCGCAGGCGATGCACGCCAAGATCGACCAGCATCTGTGCGCCCAGGCCGTGCTGGCGCCACTCCTGCTGCTGCGCTTCGTCCGGCGCCTGCGCCGCCGGCTGACGATTGAGGCGGGCCAGCAGGGCTTCGGGGGTATCTTCGCCGGACAGCACCAGCAGTACGCCGCGATCTTCATCGGCGATGCGGCGCAGGGCCGATGTCACGGTGAGCCCCAGGTCGTCGCGCTGCAGATGCAGCACGTCGGACAAGGTATTACGCACGTGCACGCGCGACAGCACCGGCGTGCCGTCATCCACCGTGCCGCGCACCAGCGCATAGTGCAGGCCCTTGCGAATGGCATCGCGATAGGCGATCAGCCGGAACGGGCCGAATTCGGTCTGCACGTCTTCTTCGTAGACGCGCTCAATGGTCTTTTCGGTTTCCATGCGATAGCGAATCAGGTCGGCGATCGAGCCGATCTTCAAGCCGTGTTTGGCGGCAAAGACTTCCAGCTCGGGGCGACGCGCCATCGAGCCGTCCTCGTGCAATACCTCGATCAGCACCGCCGACGGCTCCAGCCCGGCGAGGCCGGCCAGGTCGCAGCCAGCCTCGGTATGGCCGGCGCGGGTCAGCACGCCGCCGGGCTGTGCGGTCAGCGGAAAAATATGACCGGGCTGATGGATGTCCTGCGGTTTCGCATCCGGCTTCACCGCGACCTGGATGGTGCGCGCGCGATCGTGCGCGGAAATGCCGGTGGTCACGCCTTCGGCCGCCTCGATCGAGACGGTGAAGTTGGTGTGGTATTGCGACGTGTTGTCGCTGACCATCGGCCTGAGGCCGAGCTGGCGCGTGCGCTGCTCGGTCAGCGTGAGGCAAACCAGACCGCGCGCCTCGCGCACCATGAAGTTGATGTCCTCGGCGCGAACTTTTTCGGCGGCCATGATCAGATCGCCCTCGTTCTCGCGATCCTCGTCGTCGAGGATCACCACCATGCGGCCGGCGCGGATGTCGTCGAGAATTTCAGGAATGGTGTTGAAGCTCATGGGTTGATTTCCGGGGAACGGGGAACGGGGAACGGGGAAGCATCCTTGCTTCGTCATTCCAGCCGAAGCCGGAATGACGGCAAGAAAGCCAAATCAGGCGAAGCCATGCTGCTTCAGAAACGCTTCATCGAGCGTCGGCGCCGAGCCGCTGGCGAGCAGCCGCTCGACGTAGCGCGCGATCACGTCCACCTCGATATTCACCGCGTCGCCGGGTCGGCGCGCGTGGAAGGCGGTGTTCTCTACCGTATGCGGAATCAGGTTGACGCCGAAGCGCTGCCCCGCCACTTCGTTGACGGTCAGACTGGTGCCATCGATGCAGACTGAGCCCTTGGCCGCGATATAGCGAGACAGGGTTGTCGGCACCTCGAAAACCCAGCGCTGCGAACGGCCGTCCGGCGTGACCGACACGACCTTGCCCAGGCCGTCGACATGCCCGGACACCAGATGACCGCCGAGACGATCGGCCAGGCGCAAGGCCTTTTCCAGATTCACCGGGTCACCCGCTTTGAGCTTGCCCAGCGTGGTGAGGGACAGCGTCTCGTTGGACACGTCGGCGCTGAAGCCGTGCGCCTCCAGCGTTACCGCCGTAAGGCACACGCCGGAGACGGCGATCGAATCGCCCAGCTGCACGTCGGTGAGATCGAGGCCGGCCGTATCGATGGCTAAACGCACGTCGCCGCCGCGCGGCTCGAGTCGTGCGATGCGGCCTACGGTTTGAATGATGCCGGTAAACATCAGCACACCTCCCGCAGGAGGCTGACGCTGGGATCAACGACAGATCGAAATGATGCAATCAGTTTCATGAAACGTTTCCCGCGTTGAACGCATGCGAAGAAACGCCCCAAGGCACGAGGTCGGCGCGCAGCCGCGAGGCTGCACTTTCGACCGTCTTCTTTTATCCGGACTCTCTGGAAACTGTCGCCAGTTTCCAACCGTCGGCTCCGGAGTCTGACCGGATCTGCTGACCCTCGATGTCGCTCCTCGCGGAGCTGGTCGAGGCGCTCGCGGGCTTGCTGTCGGAGTGCCTTCGTAAAGACCACCCTTCAACCTACCGCCGGTGGGGAATTTCACCCCGCCCTGAAGACGCTATGGTGTTTGCCGGCAAGCCGGCTCGAAAAGTTTAACACCATCTCTGGATTCGCCCGCGGCCGTCAGCGTGCACGGCGCAGGACTCTGTGTCTCGAACGATCTTAATCAACCGGTCGCAACGTCTCCACCAGATAATCGATCAGCCGCCGCAAGGCGGGCGCACTATCAGCGCCTGGAAGCCACAACAATTGGATCGGCGAGCTTGCGAGCTGCCACTGCGGCAGCACTTCGACTAGCCGGCCGCTCGCCACCAGAGGGTCGCCCATGTAGTCGCCTAGTATCCCGATTCCGACACCTGCCACTATCGCATCGCGTGTGGCCTGGGCGTCGTTGCAGGTCAGTACTGGATCGATACGTACCGAACTGCGTCTGCGCTGCTGACTGAATTGCCACAATGTGCCGGTACGCAAGCCGCTGAAGGCGATACAGCGATGTGTCTTTAAGCCAGCAGGATCGGTAAGCGACGGAGCCGTCCCCATGTACGCTGGCGAGGCGCACAGATAGCGGCGCATCGTGCCTAGCCGGCGCGCCACCAGCTGCGTATCCGCCAACCGGCCAACACGCACGGCAAGGTCGATTTTCGCTGCGACCAGATCAATATAGACATCGTCATAAACCGCCTCCACACGAATTTGCGGGTGCCTTTTCATGAAGGTTGCCAGTAAAGGCGCTATGCAATGACGTCCGAAAGCGCTCGGCAGATGCAGGCAAAGTCGTCCGGAAGGCTCACCGCCACGTGGACGAAGGTCTGCGGCCAGTTCTGTCATCACCACTTCCAGCCGCTCGCAATGTGCCAGCAACTGCGCGCCTCGCGGGGTCAGCGTCATGCGCCGCGTCGTACGGAGGAACAGCTTGCCACCCACACCCTGTTCCAGCGACGCGATGCGCCGGCTCAGCACGGAGGGCGTGCAGGCGACCTCGCGCGCCGCCTGCGAAAAATTGAGTCGCCTTGCCGCGATGGCAAAGCTACGCAGCTCGCGCAACCTGGTTGGCGTCAGCTCGAACGATTTATTCATACAGTGAACTAAAGATGTGTTGTTTCGATGGATTATCACCTGGTAACACTGGGCCCACCATGCCTCCATTCCCCATGTCACGGAGCATCAGCATGCGCGTCCAACAACTCACCGCTTTCGGCTTGGACCATCTGCAGCTCATCGACCTACCTGCCCCGCGTCCTGGCCCGGGGGAAGTGTTGGTGAAGATGGAGGCCGCCTCGCTCAATTATCGCGATCACTTGCTAGTCAATGGCCAGCTCTACCGCGGCGTGCATCTGCCGATCGTGCCGGTTTCCGACGGCGCCGGTACGGTGCTTGACGTCGGTACCGGCGTTACGCGCTTCAAACCGGGCGATCGCGTTACTACTTTCTACAAGTCGCGCTGGATCGCTGGCGCGATGCGACCGGAGTGGGAAGGTGCCGACATCGGCGGCCCTCAGGAGGGGGTGATGCGCGAGCTGACCTGCTACGACGCCTACTCGCTGGCACGCGCACCCTCGAATCTATCCAGCCTGCAGGCAGCGACACTGCCTATCGCCGCGCTTACCGCCTGGACGGCGTTGGAACAGGCACGCGTTACTACGGGTCAGACGGTGTTGTTGCTCGGCACCGGCGGCGTCTCGCTGTTCGCCCTGCAGTTTGCCAAGTTGCGCGGGGCACGCGCGATCTTGCTTTCATCGAGCGACGCCAAACTGGCTCGCGCGAAGACGCTCGGTGCCGATGTCGTCGTCAACTACGCGGAACATCCCGAATGGGGCTCGATAGTGCGCGAAGCCACCGGCGGTATCGGCGTAGATGCCGTGATCGAAACGGTGGGCGCCTCCACCTTTGCGCAATCGTTGGAAGCGGTCGGCATGCATGGTTTCATCGGTGTGGTGGGCTTCATGGGCGGCATCGAGGCCACACTATCCCTGACCAAGATCATCCTGAAACGTGTAAAGGTTCAGGGAATCTCGGTGGCGTCACTGGAAGAACACGAACGCATGGTGTCAGCCATTGAGTCGACCCATTTGGCACCGGTACTGGATCACGTGTTCGGCTTCGAACAGCTGGCCGAAGCGTTCGCATATCTCGTGCAGGGCAAGCACTTCGGCAAGATCGGCATCGATTTTTCACGCTGACGGACCAGGCGCTGCACCCATTGACGTAAAGCAGTGGATAGGGCCAGATTCGCCATATTCAGGGGTTTTGCATAGCTTTTAAGTACCGACTCAGGCGTGCCTATCCCTAGGCGTAAAACCTCGATCATGTGCCCTACCCATCATCGTCGGCCTGGTTGGCAACGATGCCACGTTGAATCAAGCAGCTTTTAGCGGACGCAGGCGCAAACGCCAGTCGTTGCCCAGCTGACGCTGCTCGATCATTCGCAGCTTCCAGCGCTGGGCCATATCGTCCAGCGAGGGCAAATGCAGCAGTGGGCGGGCGCTGTCGCCCAGCAACAGCGGCGCGATATAGAGCAGCAGCTCGTCGACCAGGCCTGCGGCGAACAGTGCACCGCAAAGCACCGGGCCGGCTTCGACCTGCACCTCGTTGCAGCCGCGCTCGGCGAGCAATGCCAGCACAGCGTTCAGATCGAGCGCGTCGCCCCGCTGCGGTACGAACAGACATTCGAACGGGCCCACGGACTCACCGCTTTCGGCCGCCGTTTCATCGATCGTCGCCGCATGAAGCATCAGCGTCGGCACGCTGCCGTCGAGCACATGGCTGCCGGCCGGCGTGCGCCGCTGCCGATCCAGCACCACGCGCAGCGGCGGCGTAAACGCCTGCTCATCGGAAAGCCGCACGGTGAGACGCGGATTGTCGGCCAGCACGGTGCCGCTGCCGGTGAGAATGGCCGAGCTGCGCGCGCGCCAGCGCTGCACGTCGGCGCGCGCGGCTTCGCTGGTGATCCACTTCGACTCGCCGTTGGCCAGCGCCGTTCGGCCATCCAGACTCATCGCCAGCTTGACCCGCAGCCACGGCCGGCCGCGTTCGATGCGGCTGAAAAATCCGATATTGAGTTCGCGGGCGGCGTCGCACATCAGCCCGGTGTCGACGGCGATACCGGCCGCGCGCAGCATGGCGATACCGCGACCGGCTACCTGCGGAAACGGATCTTCCGCGGCGATCACTACGCGCGCCACGCCAGCGGCGATCAGCGCTTCGGCGCAGGGCGGGGTTCTACCGTGATGCGCGCAAGGTTCCAGCGTGACGTAAGCCGTCGCACCCTGCGCGCGCTCACCGGCTTCGCGCAAGGCGAACACTTCGGCGTGCGGTTGGCCCGCGCGCTCATGCCAGCCTTCGCCAACGACTTGGTCTGCATGAGCAATGACGCAGCCGACGCGTGGATTGGGCTGCGTCGTATAAAGCCCTCGCTCGGCCAGCCGCAGCGCGTGCGCCATATGGCCATGATCGACGGCGCTGAAGGTCGTCACGCCTTGGGGGCCTGAGGGAATGGCGACCAGCAGTCCAGCACGCTTTCCAGCTCTATCGGCGGCAGGCGTTCGATGATGGCTTGGGCAGCGCGCTCGCGCATGCCCGGCTCGGCGTCGTCGTCTTCCATCGACTGGAAAAAATGTTCGCGTGCCTCGCGCGAGATCCAGCGTGCGATGGCGACCCAGCAGCCTTCCGTATCCTTGAACAGGCTCGATCCGCCCGACCCTGCAGCCAGTCCCAGCAAGGTGATGCGTTCCCAGTTGGCGATGAAATCCCGCTCCCGGTCGGGATGCAGACGCCAGCGGTAGATGGCCACGAACATGCTCGCTCCTTGCCGGTACGCGACGCGGATCAGACTTTCTTGCTGCGCTTGGCGACGGTTTCGCCGAGCAGTTGCAGCTGCAGCGTTTCCAGCCCGGGCAGGTCGCGCTCGAGCTTTTCGATTTCTTCGCGAAACGCGTGCACATCCTCGAAACTGCGATAGACCGAGGCGAAGCGCACGTAGGCAACCTGATCGAGATTCTTCAGCTCGCGCATCACCAGCTCGCCCACTTCACGCGACGGCACTTCGCGGTCGCCGCTGCGGCGCAGGTCGTTGACGATGGCGCGCACCGCCGCGTCCACCGCATCGCTGGTCACCGGACGCTTCTGCAGCGCGCGCTCGAAACTCACCCGCAGCTTGCGCTCGTCGAAGGTCTCGCGCCGCTCGCCGCTTTTCACGATCGTCGGTAGCTTGAGATCCGCGGTTTCGAAAGTGTTGAAACGCTCGCCACACTGCGGACACTCACGCCTACGCCGCACCGTACCGCCGTCCTCGGCGAGGCGCGAATCGATCACGCGGGTATCTTCGTGCTGGCAGAAGGGGCAATGCATGGTCGGCTAATACGATCAGCCGTAGACCGGAAACTTCTTGCACTGAACCGTCACCGCTTCGCGCACCCTGACGATCACGGCGTCGTCCGACGGCTTGTCCAGCACGTCGCAGATCCAGTTGGTCAGTTCGATCGTGTCCGCTTCCAGGTAACCGCGCGTGGTGATCGCTGGTGTGCCCACACGCAGGCCAGAGGTGACGAAGGGCTTGCGCGGGTCGTTCGGTACGGCGTTCTTGTTGACGGTGATGTGCGCCTTGCCCAGCGCCTCTTCCGCGTCCTTGCCGGTAACGTCGCGGCCGATCATGTCGACCAGCATCAGGTGGTTTTCGGTGCCGCCGGAGACGATCTTGTAGCCGCGCTCGATAAAGGTCTTGGCCATCGCCTTGGCGTTCTTGATCACCTGCGCCTGGTAGGTCTTGAACCCCGGCTCCAGCGCTTCCTTGAAGGCCACGGCCTTGGCCGCGATCACGTGCATCAGCGGGCCGCCCTGGATGCCGGGGAACACGATCGACTGCAGCTTCTTTTCGATCTCTTCGCCCGCGTCCTTGGCGACGATGATGCCGCCGCGCGGGCCGCGCAGGGTTTTGTGCGTGGTCGAGGTGACCACGTGCGCGTGCGGCAGCGGGCTCGGATACACGCCAGCGGCGACAAGGCCGGCAATATGCGCCATGTCGACGAACAGGTAGGCGCCGACCTTGTCGGCGATGGCGCGAAAGCGCGCCCAGTCCATCAACTGCGAGTAAGCGCTGTAGCCGGCGACGACCATCTTCGGCTTGTTCTCGACCGCGAGACGCTCGACTTCGTCGTAATCGATCAGGCCGTTCTCGTTCACGCCGTACTGCACCGCGTTGAAGATTTTGCCGGAAAAGTTGACCTTGGCGCCGTGGGTGAGATGGCCGCCATGGGCCAACGACATGCCCAGAATCGTGTCGCCCGGCTGCAGCAGCGCAAAGTACACGGCCTGATTGGCCTGCGAGCCCGAATGCGGCTGCACGTTGGCGTAATTGGCGCCGAACAGTTCCTTCAAGCGCTCGATCGCCAGCTTCTCGGCAATATCCACGTACTCGCAGCCGCCGTAGTAGCGCTTGCCCGGATAGCCCTCGGCATACTTGTTGGTCAGTTTCGAGCCCTGGGCTTCCATCACGCGCGGGCTGGCGTAATTCTCCGAGGCGATCAGCTCGACGTGATCTTCCTGGCGCTGGCCTTCGTCGGCCATAGCCTTGGCCAGTTCGTCGTCATAACCGGCAATCGTGCAGTCCTTCGGGAACATTCTTCGCCTCGGCAAGTGGGGAGCGGGATGGAGAGCGCGGGGCTATACCCGCTTAACCAGCCTGAAAGTGTAGCGCTGCCGGGGGTTTGCGGCCACTGCCGTGAGGCAAGAGAGGGGCTGCCAAGCGCGCTCTGACGTCCCGGCGTCGCCAATGCCACAGCCCAGGGCGAGCACGCCGCAAACCCGCTTGCCCGAACTGCCATCGCGGTTTGCGGCTTGCGCAGGCAAAACGCACCGTCGCGGGGCGCCAACCGTCAACGTCCGCTCATCACAAGCCGGTATAATAGGCGGCTAGACAAATTTCTCTTTGACGCGTGGCCCGCTCAGGGCCGCGCGGTAAGCCTACGGAGGCTGCATGCAGTACATCTACACCATGAACGGGGTGAGCAAGATCGTTCCCCCGAAGCGCCAGATCATCAAGGACATCTCGCTGTCCTTCTTCCCTGGCGCCAAGATCGGTCTGCTCGGCGTCAACGGCGCAGGCAAGTCCACCGTGCTGAAGATCATGGCCGGCGTGGATACCGACTTCCAGGGTGAGGCGCGCGCCAACCCCGGCACCAAGATCGGTTACCTCGCGCAGGAGCCGCAGCTCGACCCGGAAAAAACCGTGCGCGAGGCGGTCGAGGAAGGCGTCTCCGAAATTCTGGATGCACAGAAGCGGCTGGAAGAGGTCTACGCCGAATATGCCGAGGAAGGCGCCGATTTCGACAAGCTGGCCAAGGAGCAGCAGGAGCTGGAAAACCTGCTGGCCGCCAACGACGCGCATGCGCTCGAGCGCCAGCTGGAAGTCGCCGCCGACGCACTGCGCCTGCCGCCGTGGGACGCCAAGATCGGGCCGCTGTCCGGCGGCGAGAAGCGCCGTGTGGCGCTGTGCCGACTGCTGCTGTCCAAGCCGGACATGCTGCTGCTCGACGAGCCGACCAACCATCTGGACGCCGAGTCGGTCGACTGGCTGGAAAAATTCCTGCACGACTACACCGGCACCGTGGTCGCGGTGACGCATGACCGCTACTTCCTCGACAACGCGGCGGAGTGGATTCTCGAGCTCGATCGCGGCCGCGGTATTCCGTGGAAGGGCAACTACACCGAGTGGCTGGAGCAGAAGGGCGAGCGTCTGGCCCGCGAGGAAGCCGCCGAAAAGGGCCGTCAGAAAGCGCTGGCGCGCGAGCTGGAGTGGGTACGCTCGGCGGCCAAGGGCCGTCAGTCCAAGGGCAAGGCGCGTATCAACCGCTTCGAAGAGCTGAACTCGGTCGAGTACCAGAAGCGCAACGAAACCAACGAACTGTACATTCCGCCGGGCGAACGCCTGGGTCAGGAAGTAATCGAGTTCAAGAACGTCAGCAAGTCGTTCGGCGACAAGCTGCTGATCGACGATGTGTCGTTCAAGGTGCCACCGGGCGCCATCGTCGGCGTGATCGGCCCCAACGGCGCCGGCAAGTCGACCCTGTTCAAGCTGATCATCGGCCAGGAAACACCGGACAAGGGCGAAGTGAAGCTCGGCCACACCGTCCAGTTGGCCTACGTCGACCAGTCGCGCGACAACCTTGATGCGAAAAAGAACGTGTGGCAGGAAGTCTCCGGCGGCGCCGACATCATCACCATCGGCAAGTACGAGCTGCAGTCGCGTGCATACATCGGCCGCTTCAACTTCAAGGGCACCGATCAGCAGAAGCTAGTGGGCTCGCTGTCCGGCGGTGAGCGCGGTCGTCTGCACCTGGCCAAGACCCTGATGCAGGGCGGCAACGTGCTGCTGCTCGACGAGCCGTCCAACGATCTGGACGTCGAGACGCTGCGCGCGCTGGAAGACGCCATGCTCGAGTTCCCCGGCTGCGCCATGGTGATCTCGCATGATCGCTGGTTTCTCGACCGCATCGCTACGCACATCATCGCGTTCGAAGGCGACTCGCACGTCGAGTTCTTTCCCGGCAACTACAACGAATACGAAGCGGACAAGAAGCGTCGCCTTGGCGAAGAAGGCGCAAGGCCGCATCGGGTGAAGTATAAGAAGCTGGCTTGACCTGGGAGGGGCGAGAGGCGAGTAGCGAGGGCGCAAGCTCCAGATTAGAGGCGAACTGAAAACTTGCGCTCACAGGCGTGAAGGTCTGAATCGAGCTCAAGAGTATCGGCCACTCGCCCTCGCCTCTTATCCCTTGCTTTTGAACTCGCCCCTCGTCACTCGCCCGTGCGCAAAGGAACCCGAATGAACTTCATGCAGTCACTCCAGCTGGCCTGGGTACGCAACGACTCGCTGGTCTGCGTGGGCCTCGATCCGGAGCCGACGAAATTCCCCACGGCGTTCCGCGGCAAACCCGATGCGATCTTCGATTTCTGCCGCGCCATCGTCGACGCTACCGCCGATCTCGCGTGCGCCTTCAAGCCGCAGATCGCGCACTTCGCCGCGCTGCGTGCCGAGGATGCGCTGGAGCGGCTGATCGCGCATATTCATGCGCGGCACCCTGGCGTGCCGGTGATCCTCGACGCCAAGCGCGGCGACATCGGTTCCACCGCACAGCACTACGCGACCGAAGCGTTCGACCGTTACGGCGCCGACGCCGTGACGCTCAACCCCTATCTCGGCCGCGACTCGGCCCAGCCGTTTCTCGATCGCGCCGACAAGGGCGTGATCCTGCTCTGCCACACCTCTAACCCGGGCGCCGCCGACCTGCAGGATCTCAGCGTTCTCGACGCCGACGGCATCGCCAAGCCGCTCTATCAGCACGTGGCGCAAATCATCGCCCGCGACTGGAACACCAACGGCAACTGCGCCCTGGTCACCGGCGCCACCTGGCCCAAACAGCTGGCCGAAGTGCGCGCGCTCATCGGTGACATGCCCCTGCTGGTCCCGGGCATCGGCGCGCAGGGCGGCGACGTGGAAGCCGTCGTGCGCTACGGCCAGACGGCCGATCACACCGGCCTGATGATCAACTCCTCCCGCGCGATTCTCTATGCCAGCAGCGGCGAAGATTTCGCCGAGGCAGCGCGTGCAGCGACGCAGGAATTGCGCGAGAGCATCAACCGCTATCGGAAGGATTAATCTCACTTCGTATTATCGAAGCGAACTTTCGCATTCGCGGTTTGATTGATGTCAGCATCCGCGCACGCAACGCCCGCTCGCACGGCATCGAAACAAACTTCGCCACGGCCTTTCCAAGCAGCCAGCAGAGCGGCAGCGCGAGGAGATACCAGAGGAATCCCCAGCGTATGTCGCTGCCGGTGGCGCGATAAACGCGCACCACGGCATACACGACGAACATGTGGCTGAGGTAGATCTCGTAGCTGAGCCTGCCCCACGATGCCAGCCAGCCGAATCCGCGGAGCGTCGAAACCGGCCGCGCCTGCAGGGCAATCAGCACCAGCATCGCCGAGACCGTCAGCTGCAAGAGAATGCTGTCGCCCATCAGCGGCCAGAGAAGACGGCCGCCAAACATTTCCGCCAGCATGCCGAGTGAGCCCACGATGATCAGGCTGCGCGTCAGCGCGGTCGGCAGCACCGGCCAGCGCTTCGCCAGCAAGGCGCCGATAATGCCGATCGCGATGGCCGACATGCCGGGCAGGTAGGCTTTTTCCTGCCAGATTTCATTGCCCGTAAGCGCGCCATGCGTCCACGGCATCGACACGGCCAGCAGTACCAGCAGCGGCGCCAGTATCCAGACGCGTCGCGTCAGCAGGCAGACGATCGGAAAGCCGATATAGAACGCCTCCTCGATCGACAGCGACCACAGCACGTCCCAGTTGCCCGGCAGGTAACCGGTCATGCCCTCGTACCAGTTAAGGTGCAGGCCGAGCGCGGCGAGGATCGCACGCGGCAGCGACTGGCCCGGTCGATCAATGACATAGTCCTGCACGCCCAGAGCGTGCAGCACGCTGAGCACGACCACCAGCAACAGCAGGCACGGCACGATGCGCGAGAAGCGCAGCGCGTAGAAGGTCTTGATGTCGATGCGCGCAAGATCACCCCAGCGCCGCAGCGCGTTGCCGGCGATAAGAAAGCCTGAGATCACGAAGAACACGAACACCGCTTCGTAACCGTTGTAGTTGAGGTTGGATAAAAAACTGCGCGGCAGAACATCGGCCAGCAGCATCTTCTTCAGCGGAATGCGAATGCCGATATGGTTGAGGATAACCAGCACAATGGCCAGGCCACGCAGCAGATCGATGCCGGTATTCCGCGCGATGCCGGCCGAAGGAATCACCGCATTCCCACTCACTCCATTGGCCTCACGCATGCGGCGCTTGCCCGCCTTCGTCGCGCAGACTGAAGGGATTGAAGCGCGTGCCGTAGTCGAAGGTATCGACGTTTTCAGCGCGCTTGAGCCAGCCCACCACCGCGTAGGTGACTGGCGTCAGCACCACTTCGACCAGCACCTTCATCACCCAGTTGAACACGATCACCTTGACCAGAGTCGTGCTTTCCCAGATGCCGTAGAAGGCGATCGGGTAGAAGGTCACGCTGTCGAACGCCTGGCCGAACACGGTGGAACCGATGGTGCGCGTCCACAGGTGTTTGCCCTTGGTCAGCAGCTTCAGACGGGCCATCACGAAGGCGTTGACGAAGTCGCCAACCCAGTAGCCGATCATCGAGGCCACGGCGATACGCGCGGTGCCGCCGAAGACGGTTTCCAAGGCAGGCTGCAGGGTCTTGTTGAACGGCTCGGCGCCGCTGGGCGGCATGTGGATCACCACGTACGACATCACCGTGGCGAAGATCATCGCGCCGAAGCCGGCCCAGATCGCGCGCCGCGCCCGCGCGTAGCCGTACACCTCGGTCAGCACGTCGCCGAAGATATAGCCGATCGGAAAAAACAGGTTGCCGGTACCAAAACTGAGTGCGCCAATCCACGGCAGGTCGATCACGCTAACCTTGGCCGGTCCAATCAGGTTGGAACACAACAGCACCGCGACCATGCCAGCGACCAGCATGTCGTAATAGCGAAAACCACGAGCCGGCGCAGCGTCGGAGACAGTCATCGAGTCGCCCCTAGGTAGTGATGCCTAAAGCATAACCCGGGGCGGCACGAGGACTACCGCGTCAACTTAGACAAAGACCAAGGTCAGACCACCTCGACGCCGCGCCAGAACGCCACGTGATCCTTGATCTCCTTGGCGGCGTCTTTCGGCTCCGGGTAATACCAGGCCGCGTTGGCATTGACCTCGTCGCCGACCAGCACGTCGTAATAGCTCGCCGTGCCTTTCCAGCCGCAGACCGTGTGGTGATCGCTGCCGCGAAAGTTTTCCTTGTGCAGCGATTCGGCCGGGAAGTAGTGGTTGTTTTCCACCACCACGGTCTTGTCGCTTTCGGCCAGCACCACGCCTTTCCACAATGCACGCTTAGTCATCGCTCAACTCCTGTCCAGGAAACAGCACGTCGGTATAGCCGAACTTGCTGAAATCAGTAATGCGCGAGGGGTACAGACGACCGATGAGATGGTCGCATTCGTGCTGCACGACACGCGCGTGAAAACCTTCGGCGGTACGCTCGATGCGCTCACCCTTGGGGTCGATGCCTTCGTAACGAATCAGGCTGTAGCGGCTGACCGCCCCGCGCAAACCGGGCACGGACAGGCAGCCTTCCCAGCCCTCTTCCATATCCTGCGACAGCGGCGTGATCACGGGATTGAGCAGGATCGTTTGCGGCACGGCCGGCGCATCGGGATAGCGCTCGCTGCTGTCGAAGCCGAAAATCACCAGCTGCATATCGACGCCGATCTGCGGCGCCGCCAGCCCCACGCCGCCGACCGAGTGCATGGTCTCGAACATGTCGGCGATCAGCGTGTCCAGCTCGGCGCTGCCGATCAGCTCTTCCGGCACCAGCGGCGCAATGCGCAGCAGGCGCTCGTCGCCCATCCTCAGAATCTCGTGAATCATTGCCGCCTCATCGTCTGGAACATTCTTATGAATGGATAGGGCCGGATCGCGCAAATGCAAGCTGGATCGCCTGCTTTTCAGTAGCCACTCAAGCAGCATCACCGTTCAAAAAACGTTGTGATCGCCACGCCGTCCGCAGCTTTTTGCCAACCGGTATGGCGAGCCGACCCGCCACCCAAGCCAGCGCACCTATGGCGGACGCGATCCAGCGCGATACGCGTCGTTTGCCGGTCAGATCTCGGAGGCATCGAGGGAAGCCGAGGATTGACCGCTGCGTCGTGCAAGGCGACTCTTGCAGTTCTTGTTGCCTGAGATTTGCCTGCTATGCGCGACCCCATCCCCCAGGGCATCACCCCCACGCCCGCGAGCGCGCCGTCGTCGGCGAGCAGCCGCCTGCTGTGGGCGCTGGTCGCCATCGTCGGCGCAGCCTGTCTTGGCGTCGTCGCGCTGCGGCGTGGCGAGCCGGTGAATGCGATCTGGCTGGTGGCGGCGTCGCTGGCGGTGTTCGCCATCGCCTACCGTTTCTACAGCCGCTTTATCGCCGGCTTCGTACTGAGACTGGACGCGACACGGGCCACGCCGGCTGTGCTGCGCAACGACGGCCTGGACTATGTGCCGACAAACCGGTGGGTGGTGTTCGGTCACCACTTCGCCGCCATCGCGGGCGCGGGGCCGCTGGTCGGGCCGGTGCTGGCGGCGCAGATGGGTTACCTGCCCGGCACGCTGTGGATTCTGTTCGGCGTGGTATTCGCCGGCGCGGTGCAGGATTTCATGATCCTCGCGCTGTCGCTGCGTCGCGACGGGCGCTCGCTTGGCCACATGCTGCGCGAGGAGCTTGGCCCGGCACCCGGCGTAGTGGCGATGTTCGGCGTGCTGGTGCTGATGATGATCGTGCTGGCCGTACTGGCGCTGGTGGTGGTGAAGGCGCTGACGCACAGCCCTTGGGGCACGTTTACAGTCGCCGCCACCATTCCCATCGCGCTGCTGATGGGCACGTATCTGCGTTGGATTCGGCCGGGGCGAATTCTCGAGGGGTCGCTGATCGGACTGGCACTGCTGCTGGCGTCGATCGGCTACGGCGCGCACGTGGCCGCGTCGCCGACGCTGGCGCCGCTGTTCGACTTCGATGCCAGGGCGCTGGCGTGGTGGCTGATCGGCTATGGCTTCTGCGCGTCGGTATTGCCGGTATGGCTGCTGCTGGCGCCGCGCGATTACCTCAGCACGTTCCTGAAGATCGGCACCATCGGCCTGCTCGCGCTGGCGATCTTCATCGCCGCACCGACGCTGCAGATGCCGGCGGTGACGAAGTTCATCGACGGCAGCGGGCCGGTGTTTCAGGGCGGCCTGTTCCCCTTCCTGTTCATCACCATCGCCTGCGGCGCGGTGTCGGGCTGGCACGCGATCATCGCCTCGGGCACCACGCCCAAACTGATCGGCAACGAGGGCGAAGCGCGCCTGATCGGCTACGGCGGCATGCTGATGGAGGCATTTGTGGCGATCATGGCGCTGATTGCTGCAGCGTCGCTGCATCCTGGCGTGTATTTCGCGATGAACGCGCCGGGCGCGCTGATTGGAAACACCGTGCAGAGCGCGGCCACGGCGATCAGCCAGATGGGTTTCGTCATCACGCCGGACGAGCTGCTGCAGACCGCGAAAAACATCGGCGAAACCAGCATCCTCAGCCGGGCCGGCGGCGCACCGACGCTGGCTGTCGGCATGGCGCAGCTGCTGCACAACATCCTTCCCGGCGGCGGCATGATGGCGTTCTGGTACCACTACGCGATCCTTTTCGAAGCGCTGTTCATCCTCACCACCGTCGACGCGGGCACGCGCGTGGGCCGCTTCATGATCCAGGAGATCGCCGGGCTGATTCACAAGCCGCTGCAGGCAACCGAATCGTGGACGGGCAACCTGCTGGCCACCGCGATCTGCGTGTCGCTATGGGGCTATTTTCTGTATCAGGGTGCGGTCGATCCGCTGGGCGGCATCAACACGCTGTGGCCGCTGTTCGGCATCGCCAATCAGATGCTGGCGGCCATTGCGCTGATGCTGGCGACGGTCGTGGTGGTGAAACTCAAGCGCCAGCGCTATGTGTGGGTGCCGGGCATACCTGCCGTATGGCTCATTCTCTGCACGCTGACCGCCGGCTGGCAGAAGCTCGTCGGGCCGATCAGCTTCACGGCGGCGGCCAGCAAGTACGCACTAGCCGCGCAGCAAGCTCATCTGCTGGCGCCGGCCAAGACCGCCGCCGAGATGCAGCGCATCGTCAGCAACAATCAGGTCGACGCCGCGCTCACCGGCTTGTTCATGCTGCTGATCGTCAGCATGCTCGGCTTCTCGCTACGCGCGCTGGTGAGGGCGTGGAACACGCCGACGCCGACCGCGCACGAAGAACCCTATGTCGCGCTCGCCAGCGTGACGCATTGAGGATATGTCGATGACTCGATCAGCGATCACCCACATCGTGCGGCAAGGCTGGCAGCGCCTCACGCAAACCGCCCGCCTGTGCTGCGGCATACCCGATTACGAGGCTTACGTGCAGCACCTGCGCCAGCACCATCCCAAGCGCGGCGTGCCAAGTTATGAAGCGTTCTTTCGGGAGCGGCAGGTCGCGCGATACAAAGGGGCGAGCGGCAGGTGTTGTTGATTCGTAGGTTGGGATTCGCTCACGCTCATCCCAACCTACCAAAGCTTTGCGATCGCCAGACCTTTTAACGCACCAATTCCCGCATCGCCAGCTCGATGCCTTTCGGCGTCAGCTCGAACATGCGCGGGCCGAGAATCTCGGTGATCAGGCGATTGGAGACGGTGTAGTTCCAGCTGTCCTGCGACATCGGGTTGAGCCACGCCAGGCGCGGAAATTTGGCGGCCAGCCGCTGTAGCCAGACGCCGCCGGGTTCGGGGTTGTTGTGCTCGACGCTGCCGCCGGCATGGGTAATTTCATAAGGTGCCATGGCGGCGTCGCCGACGAAGATCAGTCGTGTATCCGGCGGATGCGTGCGCAGCACCTCCATCGTGCTGATGCTGTTGCTGTAGGTGCCCCCGTCGCCCCGCCACAGGCGCTCGTAGACGCAGTTGTGGAAGTAGTAATGCGTGAGCCGCTTGAACTCGCCGCGGGCCGCGGTGAACAGCTGCTCGCAGGCATTGACGTGGTCGTCCATCGAGCCGCCGATATCGAGCAGCAGCAATACCTTGATCGCGTTGCGGCGCTCGGGCCGCATCTTGACGTTGAGCAAACCGGCATCACGCGCGGTGGCGTCGATGGTGCCACCGAGGTCGAACTCCTCCTGCGCGCCGTGCCGCGCAAAGCGGCGCAGCCGGCGCAAGGCCATCTGCAGATTGCGCACGCCGAGTTCGGCATCGTCGGCAAGGCCGCGGAACTGGCGCTTGTCCCAGACCTTGACCGCGCTGCGGTTGCCGCCCTGCCCCACGCGAATGCCTTCCGGATGAAAGCCGCCCGAGCCGAACGGGCTGCTGCCGCCGGTGCCGATCCACTTGTTGCCGCCGGCATGGCGCTCTTTCTGCTCGGCCAGACGCTGGCGAAAGGCTTCCATCAATGCATCGAGGCCGCCGAGCTTTTCGATCGCGGCTTTTTCCTCGTCGCTGAGCTGGCGCATGAAGTCACGCCGCAGCCAGTCTTCCGGGATCACGGCGTCAGGCATCAGCGGCTGGCTTGCCACGCCCTGCCACCATGCGCCGAAGGCCTGATCGAAACGATCGTAGTGGCGCTCGTCCTTGACCCAGATCAGGCGGGTGAGTTCGTAGAAATCCTCCTGATCGGCGAAGGCGACGTGCGCCTTCAGCGCGCCGTGCAGATCTAGCAGCTCACGCAGGCTCACCGGCACACCGGCGGCGCGTACGGCATTGAACAAGCCGATCAACATGCGCCATCAACCTCAGCGCGACTGGCGGCGATGCATAAAGGCGAGCCGCTCCAATAGCTGCACGTCCTGCTCGTTCTTGATGAGCGCGCCGTACAGCGGCGGAATCGCCTTGCCTGGATCGCGCTCGCGCAATGCCGATGCGGGGATACGATCGGCCAGCAGCAGCTTGAGCCAGTCGATCAGCTCCGAGGTCGACGGCTTCTTCTTGATGTTGGGCACGTCGCGCAGCTGGAAGAACATCGCCAGCGCTTCGTCGACCAACGCCTTGTCGATATCGGGGTAATGCAGGGCGATGATTTTTTCCAGCGTCGCCGCATCGGGAAACACGATGTAATGAAAAAAGCAGCGGCGCAAAAACGCGTCCGGCAGTTCTTTCTCGTTGTTGGAGGTGATGACTATGATCGGGCGATGGCGGGCGCGGATGGTTTCGTCGGTCTCGTAGACGTAGAACTCCATGCGGTCGAGTTCCTGCAGCAGGTCGTTCGGGAACTCGATATCGGCCTTGTCGATCTCGTCGATCAGTAGCACCACGCGCTCATCCGACTCGAACGCTTCCCACAGCTTGCCCTTGCGCAGGTAGTTGCGCACGTCGTTGACGCCTTCCACGCCGAGCTGGGAATCGCGCAGGCGGCTCACCGCGTCGTATTCGTACAGACCCTGCTGCGCCTTGGTGGTGGACTTGATGTGCCAGGTGATCAGCCGCGTCTGCAGCGAGCGCGCCAGCTCCTCGGCCAGCAGGGTCTTGCCCGTGCCCGGCTCGCCCTTGATCAGCAGCGGCCGCTGCAGCGTGATGGCCGCATTGACCGCGAGGCTGAGGTCAGAGGTGGCGACGTAGGTGTCGGTGCTTTGGAAAGTCATGGGATGGATATCGATGGAGATGATGACAAGGGTAGCTCAGGCGTGCGGGCGTCATGTCGTAGGTTGGGATGAGCAACGCAAATCCCAACGCGGCGGTGGGAAAATTGGGATTTAAGAGCCGCTCCTGCGGCTCGCCCTGCGGGCCATTCGCTTCGCGAATGTTCGTTCCGGCACCCTGCCGCCACAGTCGCTTCGCTCATCACCAACCTACAAAAGCCGGGGCGATCAATATTGAGGAAGCGTCGAACCGGCAATCCAATGGGTTGCCTGAAGCTGATCCAGCAGCGTCACCACGGCCTGTCGGGCCTGGGTGCCGTGGGTCGGCAAGACCAGCATGTCGCCGTCCTGCGCCCAGGCGAGCAGGCCGCGGACGGCGTCGATTTCGTCGAGGCACTCGACCACGGCGTCGGCAGGTACGCCGCGAACGGCCAGCTCGTTACGCAGGATATCGGCAACCTCACCGGCGACGCGGCCGCGCATGAAACCGTCGATATCTTTCAGCACCACACGCTGCGGGTGGAAGCTGGCGGCGACCGCCGCCAGTTCGCGGATGTCGGCATCTTCGCGATTGCCGGCCTGGCCGAGCACGAGTCCGAGACGACCATTCTCGTTCGCGCTCCTCGCCACGCCCAGCAGACCACGCAGTCCTTCGGGATTGTGCGCATAATCGACGAAGACCTTCAGACGACCGAGCTGCCAGTGCTGCAGTCGACCGGGGTTGTCGGCATGCGCGCGGCCGAAGCTGGCCAGCACCGTGACCATCGTTTCGGCGGAGATGCCGAGCGCCATCGCGGCGAGAACGGCAGCGGATATATTGGCTACGTTATAGGCGGCGCTGCCGGCAAAACTCAGCGGCATCTCGGCCACGCTGCCCAGGTCGTGATCGACGCCAAGATAGTGCAAGTACAGACGACCCTCGCGCACGCCGCAGGTGCTGCCGCCGCGCGCGCGATGCGCCTGCAGTATCGGGTGCGCCTCATCCAACGCGAACCAGGCCAGCGGTACGCCGATCGTCGCGGCGTGCTTCACCAGCATCGCATCGTCGGCGTTGAGGACCAGCAGCCCAGTCGTGCCCAACGCACGGGCCACGGTGAGTTTCACCTGGGCCAGGTCGTCGAGAGTGTGGATGCCGTATTCGCCGAAGTGATCGTCGCTGACGTTGGTGACCACCGCGACATTAGCGTGCCGCACGGCGAGCCCGCGGCGCAGAATGCCGCCGCGCGCGGTTTCCAGAATCGCCGCATCGACGGTCGGCTGGCGCAGCACTTCGCGCGCGCCGGCGGGGCCGGAGAAATCGCCGGAGTCGATCGCTTCGCCATCGATAAATACGCCGTCGGTACAGCTGTGCCCGGAGTGCCAGCCGTGCGCGCGAACCATCGCGGCCAGCAGGCGCACCGTGGTGGTCTTGCCGTTGGAACCGGTGACCACCGCGACGGGAATATCGTGCAGCGACGGCCAGTCCACGTCGCCCACGGCAGGCAGTTGACCGATCGGCCAGACGCGCGAGCCGCGGCCTTCGCCGATCGATACCGCATCGTCGTCCGCCAGCGCCGCGAGGCCTTTCGCCTCAGCCGCCTGCATCAGAGCGATGAGACCGGGCCGGCGCTCCGCCGCCGCTAGCGCACGCAGCGTATGGAAGGCCGAATCCCGATCCCACGTGGCCGGATGGCCGGGCGCGTGCAGGCCGACGTTCATCGCCAGCGCATCGGCCAGCGTAGCCAGCCACGCCCACTCGTTGACCTCGGTGGCGCTGTAGAGCTGATCGATCGGCGCCTCGAAGGCCAGCGCGGCGCCGCCCACGTGCTGCCGCTCGAACAGCGGCGCGTGCGGCCAGCCCAGCGCATCGCGGGCCAGCGACACGTTCACGCGCCAGGCGTGCCGCAGCGTTTCGTCCGGCAGCACGCCCAGCGTTTCGAGCACGGCGCCGGTGCCGGCGAAATACAGATTGATGCCGGTGAGGCGGCGCGAGTCCTCGAACGGCAGCGGTTCGGACGACACCGGCGTGGATAGTTCAGCCGTAAAGACGGCCGGATCGTTGGGTTCAATCGCAGGCATTGATCAGTCGTCACTTTCGCGCGAGAAGCGCACGCCGCGCTCGTCGCGCACCACGTCGCCGAGATCGGCAAAGTTCGCTTCATCGAAGCCTGGATCGATCGCCGTTGGCGCGGGCGGGCTCACCGACGCGTCCACGCGAACCTCGGGCGCACCCTCGGGCCGAAACTTGACGATCTGCTTCCACGAGCGCACCAGCGCGTCGGCGAAGATCAGCAGCAGGTCGCCCGGGCGGCCCATGCGCAGCGCGGCTTCGGTGGCCTTTTGTTCATCGGGGATCACGGAAATATCGTTGGCCAGCACACCCGCCGCCTGCAGCGCGCTTGACAGTATCCGCGGCACCTCGTCGCCGTCGCGGCCGCGCAGCGAATCGTCGCGGCGGCAGATGTAGTGGTCGAAGCGGCCGGCCACGGCGTTGGCGATGGCGACCAGATCCTCGTCGCGCCGATCGCCCGGGCCGCAGATCACCACGATGCGCCGACCGCTCACGTCGAGCCGCTGCGCCAGATCCGCCATCACCGACACGGCGTGCGCGTTGTGGCCGTAGTCGAACAACACCTTGAACGGATGCTCGCTGTACACGTTCATGCGCCCAGGCGCCTGGAAGAACGTGGTGTCGAACGTGCGCAGGCCCTGGCGGATCGCATCGAGCTTGATGCCGAGCGAGAACGCCATCGACGCGGCGACCATCGCATTCTGCACGTTGTGCAGGGCGCGGCCTTCCATGGTCGCCGGAATCAGGTGCGTCCACAGCAGCGGAATATGGCTGCCCTTGTCGTACAGCGTGATCATCGCCCCGTTGACGCCCGCCTCCAGCGCGCACGCGCGTCCACCCGCGCGCACGTGCTCGCGCACCAGCGCGTGCGAGGGATTCATGGTGACGTAGCAGATCACCTTGGCGTCGGTGTAGCCGGACATCTTCAGCACGTTCGGATCGTCGGCGTTGAGCACGGCGCAATCGGTGGCCACTTCCACCACGATGCGCTTGACCTCGGCCAGTTGCTCCAGCGTGTCGATGCCTTTCAAACCCAGATGGTCGGACTGCACGTTGAGCACTGCGCCGACGTTGACCTTGGGTACGCCCATGCCGGCACGGATGAGGCCGCCGCGGGCGGTTTCCAGAATCGCGATATCGATCTGCGGATCGGACAGGACCATGCGTGCAGACACCGGGCCGGTCATGTCGCCCTCGACCGTGCGCTGGCCGTCGATATATACGCCGTCGGTGGTGGTGAGTCCGGGCGTATAGCCGGCCATCTTGGTGATGTGCGCCAGCATGCGCGCGGTGGTGGTCTTGCCGTTGGTGCCGGTCACGGCTGCGATCGGCACCCGCGACGGCGTGCCCTGCGGAAACAGCATGTCGATGACCGGCCCGGCCGCGTCCCGCGGCGTGCCCTCGCTGGGGCTCACATGCATGCGGAAACCCGGCGCCGCGTTCACTTCGCAGATGCCGCCGCCGATGGTCTTGTAGCTTTCGGTGATATCGGTGGTGAGAAAATCCACGCCACCCACATCGAGGCCGATCGCGCGGATCGCGCGCACCGCCATGTCGCGGTTATCGGGGTGGATCACGTCGGTGACGTCGGTCGCGGTGCCGCCGGTGGAGAGATTGGCGGTGGAGCGCAGGAACACGGTCTCGCCAGCCTTGGGCACCGACTCGGCGGTGTAACCCATGCGCTCCATCATCATTTCTGCCTGGGCGTCGAGCACGATGCGGGTCAGCACTTTTTCATGGCCGACGCCACGGCGCGGATCGGCATTCACCGCATCGACCAGCTGCGAGATGGTCTGCGCACCGTCGCCGATCACGTGGCCGGGCGTGCGGCGCGTGGCGGCCACCAGTTCGCCGTTGACCACGAGAAGGCGGTGATCGTCGCCGCTGAGAAAATTCTCCACGATCACCGAGCGCGAAATTTCGCGCGCCTCGTTGAAGCCGGCGATGATCTCCTCGTCTGTCATCAGATGAATCGAGATGCCGCGACCATGGTTGCCGTTGAACGGCTTGGTCACCACCGGCACGCCGAGCCGGCGCGCGGCGCGCAGCGCGCCCTCTTCCGTCGTGACCAGCTCCTGCTTCGGTACCGGCAGGCCGAGCGTGGCGAGAATCTTGTTGGTCTCTTCCTTGTCGCTGGCCAGCTCCACCGCGATATGCGGCGTGCGGCCGGTCACCGTGGCCTGGATACGCTGCTGGTATTTGCCGTGGCCGAGCTGCACCAGCGACTGCCCGTTCAAGCGCAGCCAGGGAATGTCGCGCTTCTCCGCCGCGTGCACCAGCGATGCGGTCGACGGGCCCAGCGCGCGACGCTGCGCGTAGCGAATGAATTCGTCGCGCGCGCTCGGCCATTCCCAGCCCTCGGGCACGCTGTTGCGCGTGCGAAGTTCTACCGGCAGCAATGAGGACAACAAGCGAAGCGCGAGTTCGCCGGCCGCAATGCCTTCCTCTTTCTGCGCGTACTCGTATACGACCGAATACACGCCCGGCTTGTCGACGCTGCGGGTCTTGCCGAAGGTGACGTCCTCACCGGCCACGTTCTGCAGCTCGATCGCCACGTGTTCGAGCACGTGACCGAGCCAGGTGCCGTCGCCCTCGCGCATGCGGCGGATAAAGCCCCCCGGCTCGCGAAACGAGCAGCCGTGTTCGGCCAGGCCGGGCAACGCGGCGATCAAGCCGTCGACAAAGTCCGCACCGAGGCGACCGGTCGGCCACTGCTCCAGCTCACCCAGATCCAGCGTCAGCCGGATCACCGGAAAATGCGCATACAGCGATGGACCGACAAACACAGAGCGTTCCAGAATGCGCATAGGTTTTCCTTTGAAGATTGAACGGGCGGCGGCGGTCTCGCTGGAGCGGTTTACTTCATTCGCTTTTTTTCGGTACGGCCAGCGTACCCGCCGAGGCGTGGCGCGTCTGCATATTGAAGGTGGCGCCTGCAATCAGCACGTGAATGGTCACGCCGAGCATGCACACCGGATCGTGTTCGCCCGCCTGCGCCATCGAGGAAAACTGCAGGTTGCCCGCGTCCAGCACGGTGACCGAGCCGCTGCCTTCGACTTCCACGGTATTGTCCGGGCGGATGAACGCCGCGGTGTCCTCGTCCAGGCCGATGCCGACCGCGTACGGGTTGTACGCCAGTGCGGCCATGAGGCGACCCAGGCGATCGCGCTGGCTGAAGTGCTGATCGATGATG
Source organism: Rhodanobacter sp. K2T2 (assembly GCF_013408815.1). Taxonomy (NCBI): domain Bacteria; kingdom Pseudomonadati; phylum Pseudomonadota; class Gammaproteobacteria; order Lysobacterales; family Rhodanobacteraceae; genus Rhodanobacter; species Rhodanobacter sp. K2T2. Next base: position 509,803 of record NZ_JACCCA010000002.1, read on the forward strand.
AAGCGATTGGTCAGGCCCAGCCCTGGCGCCAGCCGCACGCTGCCGGCGGTGGGCGACAGGCCTTCCTTGCCGAACGCGATCATGTGTTCGCTGAGAATGCTGGCGCCCGCGCTGGTGCCGCCCACGTGTACGCCATGCGCGTTCAACGCACGAATGCGCTGCGCCACCGGCGTGCCGCCCAGCATAGTCGACAGACGCAGCTGGTTGCCGCCGGTAAAGAAGATGCCGGTCGCCCGATCGAGCCGCTGCAGCCGATTTTTTTCTTCGGTGTCGCGGCGCATGTCGAAGTCGAGCACGCCGACTTCACCCGCACCCAGGCCGGTGAACAGTTTTTGGTAGCGATCGCCCGTGTCGGCCAGCTGGCTGGCCGTGGGAATCACCACCAGGTTCGCGTCTTTACCGCCGCACAGCTCGACGAAGCGCTTGAGTATCCGCGGATCGTTTTCTTTTTCTTCCGCACCACCGATCGGCACGATCCAGCCCCGCGCTTCCCCTTCCACCACCCTGCTGGGACTCATTGCGCTCTCATCTTTATTCGAAGTCATGGGTTCTCTGAGTCTCGGGGATCAATGAAGTTGACCATCGATCGTGACGCATCGAACGTCTGTTATTTGTTCAAGGCGCCACCCTGCGCCCTGCCGAAACGAAGTCGCGCGGTCTATGTCGACGTATCCTCGAACATGCCGTGGCGCGTGATCCGGCCATCGCGCATGTGCACGACCCCGCGGGCGATGACATCGTGCGCCGCGCCGGCGCTGTCCAGCGCCACCAGATCCGCGTCCGCACCCACGCCGACGTAGCCCTTGGCGGCCAACCGCAGCAACCGCGCCGGGTTTTGCGTGAACACCGGCAGCGCGTGTTCCAGCGGCACGCCGCGGGCGACTACCTCGTTCAAGGTTTCCAGCAGCGCGCCGGATTCGCCCACGCCCATACTGCAGACGTGGCCGTCGGCATCGAAGGTCGGCAGGCAGCCGCCGGCGTCGGAACTCACCGTGATGCGTTCGGCGTGCGCGCCGCTGTCGAGATAGCGCAGCAGCGCATCGGCGGCGCTCCACGCGTCCTCGCCTTCTTCTACCGGAAACGCGGTGAGGTCGATCGTGCAGCCGCTGGTAGTGAGCGCAAGCGCCTCGTCGAACAAACCCTTGCGTCGGTTAACGTGTGTGGGGTGAAACACGCGCGGCGGCAGCTCGCTTTTTTCCAGCGCCTGGCGCACCAGATCAAGCCCGCGCAGGCCGTCGCCCAGATGCAGATGCAGCACGCCGGCCTTGCCCGTCATCAGCCCGGCCACGTGCGCGTCGGAAGCCAGCCGCATCAGTTCATCCAGCGTCGGCTGGCTGGAGCGGTGATCGCTGATGGCCAACTCGCCGATGCCGATAAGCGCCTCGATAAGCACCAGATCGCCGCGCACGCTGCCGGTCAGCGTCTGCGGCGGCACGTGGTAGCCGCCGGTAAACGCCAGCGCGCTCAGGCCTTCCTCGCGCAGAGCATAGACGGTGGCCAGCAGATCGCGCGGGCCGCGCGCCACGTCGTCGGTGCCGAGCAGGCCGACCACCGTGGTGATGCCGGCGCGAGTAAAGCGCGAAATGCCCTGCGGCGGCACGCGCGTGCGAAAGCCGGCCTCGCCGCCGCCGCCGGTCACGTGCACGTGCGAGTCGATCAAGCCCGGGATCAGCCGGCGGCCTTGCAGGTCGATCGTCTCCACCGACAGTGCGGCCGGCAAATCGGCGAGCTGGGCGCCCATCCACAGAATGCGTCCGCCGCCCAGCAGCAGATGCTGCAGGCCCAGCGGCTCGGGCGCATAAACCTGCGCGTTGCGGAGAAGCATGAGATTCATCCGCGCAGCGTGCCGACCGGTGAAGGTGGCGTCAAGCTGGATCAGGCATAGCAGCCCAATCCCAAGCCCAAAAAGCCGGCCAACAGGGCCGCGCGACAAAGTTCTGCATCGACCATTCACCGGATAACCAGCACAATCCTGCGTTGGTTCATTGATTTAACGCCATGTCCAACACCTCCAACACAAAAACTTCCCCTGATGCCAGCCATCGTGCGCCCGCCAAGCCGGCGCGGCGTGAGTCGCAGCACGGCGTGGGATTGCGCGTGATCGCGATCTACAAGGCGGTGAAGACGGTAGGCCTGATCCTGATCGCCATCGCCTCGTTCCATCTGTACAAGACCGAGAATTTCGATCATCTGGTGCACTGGATGGAGCACCTGTCGCTGACCGACAGCAACGGCCTGCGATGGAAACTGGTGCAGGTGCTGGAAGACATGGGGCCGAACAAATTCGTGGCCATTGGTATGGTGGCGCTGGCGTATGCGGCGATTTTTGCGACCGAAGGCATCGGCCTGTGGCTGCACAAATACTGGGCCGAGTGGTTCACCGTATTCGCCACCGGTTCGCTGATCCCGGTCGAGCTTTACGAGGCCATTCACCACTTCAGCTGGCTCAAGCTGGCGGCACTGATCGCCAATGTCCTGATCGTGATTTATCTGGTGCGCATTGCATTGCAGTCGCGCAAAGAGATGAAGAACGCTGCATGAGGGAAGGGCTTTGGCCGGGTGGCCCAAACAGGCTGATTGCTCGTTTAAAGAGAAAAGCCCCGGCATGCCGTAATGCTGTTCACTTAAGCGGAGCATCCTTTCGATTCACGGGGTAGCGAGTCTTGGATATTTTGACGGACCTCGGCCTGGAAGGCCGAGGTCGTCTATCCAGAAACAGGTTGCCGATTCCGGC